>JAADCV010000006.1 GCA_013154235.1 Thermoproteota archaeon
CCCAGAGCTTCTCAGCTGCCTGCCTAACGTTACCCCTCTCAAGCTCCCTCCTAGCCTCCTCGAGAAGATCCTTCGAGACCTCGATGTACTCAACAGCTCTATCAGAGGGATCTAGATCGCGGAGAGCTAGCTCCAACAAGTACTCCTCTAGACCTAGACCTAGCTTGCGGGCCTCCTCCTCAAGCTTACTGGCAACGCTACGCGGAAGCCTAATAGTGATGCTGATCGTAGCCACTACACACCCATGCTATCGCTAGTAGCTAAAAGCCGAAATAAGGCTATTTAGGGAGCGTCGCCACGCTCTAGAGCCTACGTAGGGAACCTAATCGATAACATCGATAACTCCGAGCCCTCAACGCGCTAAGGTTCCGATAGCAAATCAGTATCGGTAGCTATGTCTTGTGGGTGCTGCTCTATGCTCTATTGATTGTGGAGCAGCATGCTTGGAGGTATCTAGCTGCTGTAGCTGGAAGTAATCTATTGTTTTATGGTGCCGCGGCCGGGATTTGAACCCGGGTCACGGGCTCGAAAGGCCCGCATACTTGGCCGGGCTATACTACCGCGGCGCCGTTGTGTGGCTCCGGCTCATGGGTTTATTAAGCTTTGCTTCCTTTAGTTTGTCACTCTTCTCTATGATGCGTATCAACCTATCTATTCTCTCTTTGCCGAACTCCTCCTCGATGCCTATCTCGGTTGCTGCTCTGCTTAGGGATCCGTACTCTTTCGATAGCTCTCTCAGCGTCTCTCCGACCTCCCACGGGAACACTATCCACTTGTCCGTCTCCTCGACGTAGTAGTCGGGTATTATTATGGACCAAGGCTTGTAGAAGAGGGCTGCTGTGTACACTGTTCTCGCTCCGTGGAGCCTAGCTATGTCTGCAACGACCTGCAGTGTTCTTCCGCTATCCGCTACGTCGTCTACGATGAGGGCGTCTCTGTCCCTCATGTCCTCGGTTATGGGCTTGACTACTATGGGTCTCTCGGCTCTCTCGCCTATGCCCTTGTAGAACTTTACCTCTATCGTAGCTATGCTGTCTATCCCTAGGTAGTCAGCCAGTATCTTAGCTATGAAGTACCCACCCCTAAGCACAGCGACTATGGTGTCTGGAAGCTTGCCGCTGGAAACGATCTTCTCCGCAAGCTCTATAGACATGTCTAGGAAGCGGTGCCACGTGAGAACGAGGAACTTCTTGGGTTCACGGCTGTGCTCAGCCATGGCTCATCTACGCGTAGTCTCACTAAGCACCCATCTTTATACCTAGCGTAGCTCCATAACCCAGCACCTTCCTAGATAGGCTCCACACCAGTCTCGCACTCCCTAACGCCGAGAACGAGCCTCTTAGCTCCGGATGCTAGCAGCTGCATAGCTCCCCTAACCCTAAACCTTCCTCCTCTACCCATTGCTAGAGCTAGCGTTGACTCGTAGCTAACCACCTCGATCCTCTCGCCACCGACATCAGCCTCGAGCCTAGCTGGATACATCAGCGCCCCGAGGCTAGGCTCAACCTCTACAACCCCCTCGAAGCAGGCTGAGCTCCTAACCGGATCCCTGAGATCCCATGGATCTCCCCAGGTGTAGACAACTGTAACCTCGATACTTCTGTACACCCCTCTCCTAAGGTCTATGAATTGGTCCACCAGCTTGGGATCCACGCCGTGTATAGCGCTTAGGTTCTCGAGGATCAGCCTCCTCCTACCATCGGAGACCCTCTGCAGAACCATAGGAACGACCTCGGTAGCTACCTCAGCACACCTCTCGCCGTAGATAGCTAGGTCTATGTCTGAGTGCCTCCCGTGGATACCGAACATTATCGAGCCCGTGACCCCAATGCAGCTAGGGTCTAGCCCTAGGCTAGCTAGATCAGCTAGGAGCTGGCTAGCTACGCACTCAAGCTCGTCCCTACACGTAGATAGGAGCCTAGAGGCTGCGTCCCTAGGATCCACTACTCGCTGAACCCTATCGAGCTTAACTATAGGGACCTCGACCCCCAGCATAGGGTCGTACACCTTCTCAACGCCTCTGCAAGCCTCGTCCACAGCGTAGGGGCTGTAGACGCTGAGAACCCTAGAGAACGTTACCGAGCTCCTTCTCCACGGGCCGCTACCCGGAACGTACTTGAGGTACGCTATGAAGCCGTTGATAGGGTGGTATGGGCCTACAGCCACGTAGAGCCTAAGCCCCCTATCAACGATACCGAAGTGGTCTAGCACCCTCACCCTATACATAGCTTAACTACCCCCACCACACCACTCGTTCGAGGGAGAAAATTGTCGGGTCCGCTAAGGGCGTTTACACAAACGATCGTTCTAGGGAACAAGCCGTTGAGAGACTACCTACTGGAGGTAGTAGTCAGCTTCAACCGGGGAGTCGACATAGTGGAGATCATGGGCAAGGGAAGGAACATATCGAGGGCGGTAACGCTCTACAACATGGTTATGAATAGGCTTGGCGACACCGTAGCTCTGGAAAACGTTGAGATAGGCAGCCTCCTAGAGAGGGGGAGGAGGATATCCTACATCAAGATCAGGTTGAAGAGGCTGTAGCAATAGTCTCCGGCTCGCCAGCCCTACCCACGACCCTCTCAACCATCTCCATAATCCCTCTAGCAACCTCCTGAAACGCCTTCTCTCCACGCTCGATGAGATCCATAACCTCCTCTAGCCTCCTCGTAACCTCCTCACCCACGAGATCTAGGAACCTCTCCCTAACGATGGTAGAGACCTCGATACCTAGCTTCGTGGGTATAGCAGCCTTCCTCCTCTTGCTGAGGATCACGTAGCCGTGCCTAACGTTGTTCTCTATAGCCTTAGCGTAGGTGCTTGGCCTACCGATACCCCTATCCCTAAGCATCTTAACTAGGTCTGCAACCGTGAGCAGCCTAACCCTAGAGGCTCTAGCAACCTTAACCTCCTCCGGCTTAGCAACCCTCTTCCTAAGCTCCTCAACGAGGTCCCTATACATCTTGATGGGGTAGATAGCTGTGAAGCCCCTCTCCACCTCCTCGAAGGGCAGCTCGAGCTCTACAGCTAGCTGTGTTCCGGGAACCACTAGCCTAGCTCTAGCGAACCTAATCACCGAGGGCTTCATCTGGCTAGCTAGGAACCTCCTGTATATCAAGTCGTATATCCTTAGATGGGGCTCCCCAATCCTAGTAACTAGCCCGAGCTCGCCACGCAGAACAGCCTCCCTAACCTCCTCAGCGCTCATAGGCGACGTAGGTCTAATACACTCGTGAGCATCCTGAGCACCCTCCTTAGCCCCCCACGGCCTAGCAACGAAGAGGTCTCCGAGCCCTATCCTCTCGAGAGCCTGCCTAGCTATAGCAATGCCCTGCTGAGATACCCTCGAGCTATCGGTTCTGTGATACGTTATGAGGCCGCTCTCGAACAGCGTCTGGGCGATAGCCATTGTGAAGCCTGCTGAGTACCCAAACCTCCTCCCAGCCTCGTAGAGAAGCTCGTCTGTGGTGAAGGGTGGTGGGGGTGGAACCTCTCTAGACTCTATCGATAGCTCCTCGACGACAAACCCCTTCTCGAGGAGGATCCTAGCAATCTCCTCAGCCTCCTCCCTCGAGCTTAGGAACAGCCTAACCCTCCTACCTCTAAGCACGGCGATGACAGCGTAGCCCATGCTCCTCCTGTACTCGTCGTACCTATCGACGACCCAGAGCAGCACCGGGGTCTGAACCCTCCCAGCTCCTAACCACGGTCTATCGAGAGCCCTCTGGAGCCACATGCTAACCTCGAAGCCTATCCACCTATCGGCTACCCTCCTAGCGATCTGAGCCTCAACCCTCTTCAGATCTATGGATCTAGGGCTCTTGAGGGCCTCTAGAACTGCTCTCTTCGTGACCTCGTGGAACTCTATCCTCTCGATGTTGGGGTTGAAGGGCGCTAGGAGGACAGCTAGGTCGAAAGCTATCTTCTCCCCCTCGGTATCGGGATCCGTAGCTATGAGCACCTGGTCCACGTCCATAGCCAGCTTCTTCAGCGCGTTGAACGTTGAGTAGCTGCTGGAGACGTTTGGAGAGCCGCAGTAGGGGCACTCGTGGTAGACACCAACGTGCTGGGAGCCGCAGCTCCTACACCTAGTTATGAAGTCGTAGATCGGTACGAACACACCCTTCTCTATCCTAACGCCGTGAATACCCTCGTCGGTCACCAGATCCGTTACGTGACCTAGGCTAGCAGCTACGGTAGCTACCAGAACCCTATCGCTGCTAACCGGAATCACGGTCTCGTAGACCAGAGAATCACCAACGCTCCTCCTAGCAGGTCTGCCGAACATGGAGGCTATGGTTCTAGCCTTCGTCGGGCTCTCAACTATTATGAGCGCCGTCCTTATGCACTCCCTAATATCTCTACCGCTCCTCGAGCCCCTCCTAGACTCCTCAGCGAGCTTAGCGTAGATAGGTAGGTCGCTCTCCAGAAGCCTCCTAAACTCGACGCTGCTAGCTATCCTCCTAAGCCTAGCGCTAAGCATCTCGATGAGCTCCGGATGCTCCTCGAAGATAACCGAGATCCCAAATGTTTTAGATCCGTTGAGTAGCCTAGAGCACCTACCGCTAGCCTGAACATAGGTGTAGGGATCTGGCTTAAGCACCTTGATCCTCGAGCCCTTAGCCACTACGAGAGCTAGGTTACCTATCCTAAGCTTGCCTCCCCTACTCCTCAAAACCTCCTTAACTAGCGCCTCGACCCTCGAGCAGATCCCTAGAACCTTCTCAACCCTATCCCTAACGTTCTCCGGAGCCTCCTCAGGCTCCCTAAGCCACTTGCTGAAGGCAGCTAGCATAGCTGGGGTCAACCCCTGCAAAACGCTTGCAAGCTCCCTAAGCTCGCTAGAGACATCTATCCCGAGCTTCCTAAGCTCCTGCAGCACGGCGTAGAGGAACCTGAGGTTCCTTAGGCTCGAGCTGAGCTCTGTAGATACTCTCGGCGCCCCGATGAATACGACGAACCTTACCCTAAGGGGCTCGTCGAAGCCCCTAACCAGTATTCCGTAGTACGAGGACTTCCCAACAACAACATCTATCTCGCCACGCCTAAACCTATCCACGACCCTCGTGCCGCTCTTGGCTACAGCAGCCCTAATCCCATGGCTCTGGAGGAGCTCAGCAACCTGCTTCTCGCTGTAGCTAGAGCCGCTAGCCACGAGCACAATGCCGCTACCCATCTCCCTAGCTATCGCTGGAAGCAGCTTCTCGATCTCTTCAGCTGGGGCGTAGAGGTCAGCAACGTTCCTCCAGTACTCGAAGAGAGCTCCACCCTCGAACCCTAGGAGCTCCTTCATCACGAGGGGCTTAAGCCCCCTAACCCTACCCGTAGCCGATGCCACCACGAGCTGGCTCCTCCTATCAGCTATCCTAGACCTGAGCTCAGCAACCATCTCGTAGAGCTGGGCCCTCAGCGACTCAACGACCTCAGGCTTAGACGCTAGCTTCGCTGCTATCAGCTTCTGCCTAAGCTTAGCTATCTCCGTAGCGAGCTCGATGTCGCGATCGTCGAACCCTAGGAGCTTCAAGACCCTATCGATGTTCCTGCTCCTCTTCATCAGCGCGTCGAGGTCGTCAGCTATAACGAGGTCTATCCTGTTCTTAGAAACTATGTCGAAGTTCCTGCTGAGGAAGGTAGCTGAGGTTATCAGCACGTCGAAGTCTCCGCTGGAGATCCTCTCCCTGAGCCTCTGGGCTGAGCTAGACGACGAGTCGTAGAGAAGGATCCTTGGGCTAGAGCTGCAGAGCCCAGCCCTCTCGAGCCTCTCTAGGTAGGTGCGCATCCTATCGAAGAACTGCTTAGCTATCTCCCTCGTGGGCGTGAGTATGTAGACCTTCCATCCATAGACGCAGGCTCTATAGAGGGCGTAGACAGCTAGCAGCGTAGACTTTCCGATACCCGTGGGGGCAACCATAGCGAAGCTCTCTCCAGAGACCAGCCTCTTCATCCAGTGCAGCTGGAGGCTCCACGGCTCCTTACCCACTGCAGCAACGAAGAACCTCCTAAGGCTATCAACCTCAGCCCTCCAAACGTCCAGAGCCTTCTCAGCGAACGAGTCCCCTACGCAGGATGGGCAGCACCCGTGCTCGACCAGATCCGTAGCCCTAGCCCTACCACCACACCTTGGGCAGCCGCGGCGGTACTCTACGTATGGCAGCAAGTACCTCCCTAGAGCTACAAGCTCCTACCCAAGAGGGGATTTGATAAGGTGGGAGCCCAATGCCAAGAACTAGGAAAACTTTTATTCTACCGCTGCCAAACACGAACACGCCAAAACGCGAAGATGCGAGGAGGTGCGGAAACATGGCCCAGGTACCGAGTGCCGCAAACGTAGTACTCGTAGGTAAGAAGCCTGTAATGAACTATGTGCTAGCCGTACTAACCCTGCTAAACCAGGGAGTGAACGAGGTAGTGATCAAGGCTAGGGGTAGAGCCATAAGCAAGGCAGTTGACACCGTCGAGATAGTGAGGAACAGGTTCCTACCCGGAAAGATCGAGATAAAGGAGATCAAGATCGGCAGCCAGACCATCACCAGCCCCGACGGCAGGCAGACCAGAGTATCCTCCATCGAGATCGTCATCCAGAAGAAGGAGTAAAGAACCTCCCTAAAACCCAGTAGCTCGATACACACCGTTTTTTAGTCTGCAACGTCCCGAGAACCCGAGACTTCTAGAAGCGAGCAGCTTAATCCACTAGCTCGCTGCTCAGCTCTATAATAGGAGAATTCTCGTTCTCTCAAGACGGCCAGTGCTAGGATCGACCTTGAGGTCTAGAGCCTCTAGCGTTAGAACCTCTATAACGACGTTGGGAAGGTTCCGAAGTACGACAGCCCTCTCTATAGTTCTATCACTCTCGAGCTCCACCTCTACGTAGGCTAGCCAAGCCTTTACGACACCTGTAGCAGTAACAACCTCGACGTCACGCAGCTTCTCTAGCTCAAGCTCTCTAGCAATCCCTTCGGGAATCGATTTTCGAGATGCCCCTGTATCGATTAGTGCGCTACCTACTCACTCCCTACCTCTCCAAGGGTTTCGCAGCTTTACGTTAACCCATATGTGCTTCAAGGTTCGCTGCCTACTTTTAGTTACTGCGAAGAGGCTTATATCGATGGAGGCTACTCCACGCCACGGCTCTTCGCTTCGCTGAGTTTATTGTTGACGCACTTGATTTCGATGCCTCTCCACGAGATGGAGTTCAGGAGCTTCTTCATCTCCTCGCTGCATCCCACGACCTCGATAGTCTTGCTGTTGGCGACTCTCGTCGCTACCTCGATTCCGCAGCTCTTTAGATACTTCTGCAGCCTGCTGGCTATGTAGTTAGCTAGGAGGTTCTCTAGAGCCTCGTCTAGGGGTCTGAGTCTGTAGGTAACGCTGTTTAGCCTCTCGATCATGCCTCTAGCGAGGAGCCTCTTGAGAACCTTTCGAGCGACTCTCCTAGGCCCTAGCAACCTGAGTATATCCATGGCGCTCCCTATGTTGAAGGGGCTGTAGCCGAAGGCTGACTTCAGAACTAGGTAGTAGGCTATCTCCCTCTTGCTTATCCAGGGCATGGCTCAGCAGCCCGATTCACATCACTTCTCAGTCCTTACGAGGGTCATCACTGCCAGCTCCAGGTGCTTTACCTCTGGAGCTATTCCTAGATAGCTTATTGGGTTTCCCACGCAGTACTGTGCACTAGGTGCGTAGGTGTGCCTAGGAGGGGGCTGTGGCCGGTAGTGAAGGAGGTTAGGTGGTGCCCTAACTGCAACATACCGCTGCTCACTAGGGACTGCCCGCTGTGCGGAGGCAAGGATCTTCCTAGGGTTCCTCTCAGCGAGCCTTGCGATGCTAGGCTAGCGTTCGAGAGGGACTTCAAGAGGATTAGGGAGGCATACATCAACGAGTTCGGGACTGAGACAGGGCTTAGGGAGCTCCTAGGGAACTCGGTGCTTGTACTGAACAAGGCTCCTTACTTCGACGAGATGAAGGAGGTCGTTGCTGACGGCGTTCAGGTGGGTAGGCTCTACTTCGAGCCTCTCGAGCGTAGGTGGAGGCTTAGGCTCTCTAAGGCTGGGGCGCTAAGGGTTCTCTCTAGGGATCCGGATGTTGTCGAGAAGGTGGTTGTCGAGAAGAAGAGGTTCATCCCAACCGACGTGATTAGAGTTGATCGAGAGATCGAGCCGGGGAAGCAGGTGCTTCTCGTTAGGAGGAGCGGGAAGGTGGTTGGGCTTGGCTACGCTAGGAGGGGCGGTAGGGTTGTTGTGCATAGCTGGTGGGGCGACGACTCGCCGGATCTGGTGGCTGTTGGTAGTAGGAGGAGCACTAGGCAGGATGTTCTGAAGGCTCACGAGTACCACATGTACGTCGCTAGGTCTAGGAGCATCAAGCTCATCGCTGTGATGCATGCTAAGACCGGTAAGGAGGTTGTAGCCTCGTTCAGCGGCGGCAAGGATAGCCTAGTCGCTATGCACCTAACCCTAGAGGCTGGGATAGAGCCTAGGGTCCTCTTCAACAACACCGGCATCGAGCTGCCGGAGACTGTGGAGACCGTGTACAGAACCGTGTCCAAGCTGGGCCTTGAGCTGGTGGAGGCGTCTGCCGAGGGCAGGTTCTGGGACGCTGTCTACAGGCTGGGGGTGCCGGGAAGGGACTACAGGTGGTGCTGCAAGGTCTGCAAGCTAGCGCCGCTAGCGAGAACCGTGAAGAGGCTGTGGAGCCTAGGGGCGCTGAACATCGTTGGGCAGAGGGCTTTCGAGTCCCTCGATAGAGCTAGGAACCCAAGCGTTTGGAGGCTCAGGTGGGCTCCTCAGCTACTCAACGTATCGCCGATAAACTACTGGAGCCAGATGG
>JAADCV010000046.1 GCA_013154235.1 Thermoproteota archaeon
CCGTGCCTCAAGGCGTCTTACCCCAGCTACCCGGTAATCCCAGTATTCCCTGAAGATGCATATGTACGCGCCGCGAGAGCCCAGAGAAACTGTTGACTTGTTTCCTCGGTCTCAGCTACTCTCCCCGCACCTACTCTACACTACGCTAGAGAGCTAATTTAGCTGGAGACAAATCGGGTACGGGGTGATGAGGGGCCGCAGCCTCTGAAAAATGAAGAGTTCCAGGCCTTCACTGACCGCAGCTACTTGATGCGCTTGCCCCTGAGCTCCTCTAGCCAGGAGCTGGGGATGCTCTCTGCGAACTCCTTTAGTAGCTTCGCGGCATTGATAGCGTCGTCGAGGTCTAGGAGCTCTACTGCTGAGTGCAGGTATCTTGTGGGTATCGATATTGTTGCTGCTGGAACTCCCTCTCTAGTTAGGTTGATTGCTGAGGCATCCGTGGTTCCTCCGGGGGCTACCTCTACCTGGAACGGTATTGACTTTGCCTTAGCAACCTCTATGAGCTTGTCCACGAGCCTCTGGTCCGATATGAGGCCTGTTCCCTTCCTACCGTCTATCACCTTTATCGCTGGTCCCTTGCCTAGCCTAGTGACATACTCGTGCTCCTCCACTCCCGGAATGTCCTGAGCTATGGTGACGTCTATGGCTATAGCTGCGTGGGGGTCTATGGAGAACGCAGCTGTTCTAGCTCCCTTCAGCCCAACCTCTTCCTGTACCGTAGCTACCGCGTAGATGCTAGCATCGGTCTCGCCAAGCTCCTTGAATGCCGCTATCATGACCGCTACGCCAACCCTATCATCTAGGGCTTTGCCTGTGACTCTCTTCTCGCCTAGCCTCACCAGCTCTCGGTCGAACACTATGAAGTCCCCGACAGACACTCCCATGGCTTCAGCCTCTGCTCTCGACGAGGCTCCGATGTCTATGAACATCTCTCTCATCTCTGGGAGCTGCCTAGCCTCCTCGGGCTTAGCTGCGTGCGGTGGCTTGAGCCCAATCACGCCCCTAACCACCTTCCCGCTCCTCGTTATGATCCTAACCCTCTGCCCAACTACATTCCTCTCCATAACTCCTCCGACGGGCAGGAACTTCACGAAGCCCTTCTCGTCTATGTAGCTCACTATGAGCGCTATCTCATCCATGTGCGCGGCCAGCATGAACCTTCCGCTTCCTCTACCCTTCTTAACTGCTATAACGTTGCCTAGAGCGTCGATCCTAACCTCATCAGCTACCTCCTTCAGCTCCTCGACCACGATATCCCTAACGCTACCCTCCCTACCGGTAGGACCGTTAGCATCAGCTAGCCTCTTCAGGAGCTTGAAGAACTCCTCTCTCGAGATCATACCTCAGCACCGATCGAGGATCTTCATAATGCATAGCTTTATCCTATCTTGGTACGCTTCCCATATTCTGCGGAGAGCCCACAGAGATGAAGCTGCTGCAACGATGTCCGCAACAGAGCCCGGGGTAACCCGCTCCTCAACGAGGAGGCGGTCGAGCTCCTCAGCGCTAGCCTCGCCTCTAGCTACCTTCATCGCTATCAGCTGGATCCTCTTAGCTAGATCCGTACCCCTCTTTCTAGCAACAACAGTGTCAACATCTCTCGATAGAGCGTCTATGAATGCCCTCACGCATCCCTCCTCAACGCTTGGGCTCGACTCGATTACCTCGAGCGCGCGCATTGTTCGGGGAAAGCCCTCGATAACCTCTCTCGCAACTAGATCCCTCGATGCAGCGTCCTCTAAAACGCGGGCTAGCGTCCATCCACCACGCCTAAGCTCCTCCTCGAACGCACTGCTCCACACGTTTGGAGCTCCAACCCTATCACTTGGCTTAACGTAGCTCGGGGAGGCTAGCCTAATAGCTCTGTAGAGCTCTATGGAGTCCTCAACGCTTGAAGAGTATACCGCGCCTCGCGCAAAGCGTAGAATACTGTGCACGTCGAGATCCGTAGGCTTCGTGGATATGTATGTACCTAAGCCCGTAGCTATCGACGCTATTAGAATCGATGAGCCTAAGCACACGTTTCTCCCAGTTACGCGGATGCAGCTCTCGACGATCTCCCTAATCCTCAGCCCAACCCTAGGCTCTCCTCTAACACCGTCGATGATGGCGCTCCTTAGGAAGGGTGTAGCGAGATGCGAGCATACAACGAAGTCGCTAAGCTTCTTATCCTCGAAGTCGCGATACCTCGAAACGCAGCCTGGCTTTGGAGGCAGGGGCTCGAGAGCGATGCCCATAGCTAGACACGATGCTAGCAGCGTTAGGCACTCGCCCGGATCCATGGACCTTCACCGGCTGCGGGAGCCATGAGAGGCGTAGGAGCTCTAGCGCCTCTACTCAGAGCTATCTACAGGT
This sequence comes from Thermoproteota archaeon, assembly GCA_013154235.1. Lineage (GTDB taxonomy): Archaea > Thermoproteota > Thermoprotei_A > Sulfolobales > Ignisphaeraceae > JAADCV01. The sequence goes on from JAADCV010000046.1 coordinate 2,356, forward strand.
TGCCGAGCATTAGGTATGCAATACTCTTCTCGCTAGTAGCATCGATCTACACGTTAGCCATGGGGAGCCCCAGCTCGAGCTACATCCTTGCTGGGCTAGCGACACTCTTTGCGCTATCGCTTAGCCACGCTGACTCGAGGACTGCGAGATCCATTGCAAGGGCTCTGTGGATATGTGGGGCTACTCCAGGCCTAGTTAGGCTCTCGCTCTACTCGATAGCTATCGTTAGATGCTTTGTAGCTGTGGCACCGCTATCAGCAGCATCAGCGCACATCTGCGCGCCAGCCGCTATAGCTATCGTTATAGCACCTCTACTCGTATCCGTAGCTACTGAGGAGAGGGTGGTGAGGAGGCTTTGAGCGAGATCGTCGTTGCACTGAGAGACGTGTGGAAATACTACACTATAGAGTCGAGACCTGTTGCAGTACTGAGGGGCGTGAGCGCTACGATAAAGCGCGGCGAGATAGTGGGTATACACGGCCCTAGCGGAGCGGGCAAGACAACGCTGCTCAAGATAATGGCTGGGCTCGAGAAGCCGGATCGCGGCGAGGTCGTTGTGGATGGCTACCTCCTCACAGCTCTAGATGACAAGGCTCTAGCCACCCTCAGAAACACCGTGATAGGGTTCGTGCCGCAGGACGCTGGCCTCATAGAGGAGCTCACGGTCTTCGAAAACATAGAGCTCCCCCTGCTCATAGCGGGCGTAGATAAGGAGGAGCGTAGGAAGCGGGTTGAGGAGCTCATAGAGTACATAGGGCTTAGGGGGCGCGAGAAGGCGCTTCCTAAGTACCTGAGCGGTGGCGAGAGGCAGCGCGTGGCGATAGCTAGAGCTCTAGCCAACACCCCCTCCGTGATCCTAGCTGACGAGCCTACGGCTAACCTCGACTGGGCTAACGCGAAGAGGGTTCTCCAGCTCTTCGACAGGATTCGTAGGGACTTCGGCACTACTATAGTTATCGTGACCCACGATCCTAGGGTGCTGGAGTTCACGGATAGAAAGTTCCTTCTCGAGGACGGGCTGCTTAGGGAGATACCCGGGCTCTAGAATGTGGTACTCTGTAAGCACCTTACGCAGCGCAAGCTACTTACCTTCTCAGCGCCTTGCTTAAGCGGCGAGAGCTTGGAGCTTCGCATACCTAGCTTCAGCGAATACGCTGAGTCGCTAAGACGCTTATCCAGCTCTATAGGAGCTGAGGCTGCATCGATAGGGCGATCCGCAGAGGGCCGCGAGATCCTAGCTGTTAGTCTTGGAAAGGGTAGGGCTAGGGTAGCTGTAGTCGCTGGCCAGCACGGTAGCGAGCCAGCTCCGCCCCTAGCGATACTGCGCTTCCTCGAGACGCTCGCTAGAGATAGGGCGCTGCTGAAGAGGGTTGCAGAATCCTGCAGACTCATGCTCGTACCTCTCGCCAACCCAGATGGCTTCTCGAAGCTGAGGGGCTGCTTAGAGAGGTGCGGAGCTCCCAGCTGGAGGTGCGAATGCGCTGACGCAAGACTCCTCAGCAGTGGCGACGACATGAATAGGGACTGGCTACTCCTCAGAAACCCCGAGACCCGAGCCATACATAGGGAGCTCAACGACTTCGACCCACACATCGTTCTAGATCTCCATGAGTTCTACGCTGTTGGTGGATGCCCACCTAGGTGGGCTCACGAGACCGAGGGTTTCGATGCCTACGTCACGGACGCTCCCTACGCTGGGGTTAGCCCAGAGATCCAGACGATTTCGAGGGAGCTAGCTGAGCTGAGCGCGAGAGCTGTTAGGAGCGCGAGCGGGTTCAGGGTAGAGCTTCGGAGGGTTGGAGTTGCTGTACCTATCGAGCCTAGCTACCTAGGGGTTCACGCACCTCTAGAGGGGTGCGCAAAGGTTCTCGTGGAGACGTGGGGTGTTGGCCTAGGCACGTACCTTCTCTACGAGAGGGTCCATGCCCATGCACAGGTTGTTACAGAGACCTGCCTGTGGTGCGCCACCCATACAGAGCTCCTCGATAAGGCTAAGGCCGTTGATAGGGCTTACGACGAGGTGTGCTGGGAGCACTACGCTAGCGATACCTACGTTATCTCTGGGGAGGGTGTTGAGGAGGTCTCGAGAGTGATGAAGCTACACGGAGTTCCTCACTCTATAGATAGCGGCAGGATCGTGGTCTCAAAAGATAGGAAGCCTAGGTACTGCAGGATAGCTCTAGCTATGCTCGAGCCTAGCTACATAGCCACACCTGGCAAACCCCTTGTTGAGGATCTAGGTGTAGAGGTCTCGAGGTGGTGATCCATGGGCAGAGCCCCCCTCGGCGTTGTGGAAGGGTTCTACGGCCCTATGTGGAGCCACGAGGATAGGCTTAGCGTGGTGGACTTCGCTGCTAGGATAGGTATGACCATCTACATATACGGCCCTAAGTGGGATCCGTACCACCGCAGGTTCTGGAGAAACCCCTACCCGCCGAGAGCCCTAGAAGAGCTTAGGATATTCGTTGACTGGTGCCTAAAGCTGGGGGTTGAGCCAGTCATTGCGATTAGCCCGGGGCTAGACATAGACTACTCTTCCGAGAGGGATATCTCGGTACTTGTGAGAAAGCTCGAGGAGTTCGTAGAGATGGGTGTTAGGACCCTAGCGCTGTTCCTAGACGATATACCGCCTACGCTTCGAGGCAAGGGGTTTAGGACCCTAGCTGAGGCTCAAGCGCACTTAGCTAACAGAGTTGTCGAGAACCTATCGATAGATAGGCTCGTCCTATGCCCAACGCACTACTACGGGTTAGCTAAGCGCAGCTACCTAGAGGAGCTCGGCAAGCTCCTAGATCCGAGGATTGAGGTTATGTGGACAGGGATGTTCGTCTGCTCTCCAAAGATCTCGGTCGAGGATGTTAGCGGGTTTGAGAATATCGTTGGGAGAAAGCCCTTCGTATGGGACAACTACCCGGTGAACGACTACTTCACGTGCCGCGGCATAACCCGGCTACACATAGCTCCCTTAAGGAATAGGGATAGCGATCTTCTTAGCCACGTATCGGGCTATACGCTGAACCCCGCTAACCAGGTTGAGTGCTCGAAGATAGCTCTCCACGCTGCATCGGAGCTGCTTCTGGGAGGCTCTAGCTACGATCCTCAGAGGGCTCTGAGGAACGCTATAGCTGCTGTGGTTAATAGGAGCGCGAGGTACTGGTTCGAGAGATTCGCGGAGTTCAACACGGCTGCATTCTTCGATACGAGCGAGCGTGAGATCACTCGCGAGAGCGCTGACGAGGCTCTCGAGATCGTTAGGAACCTTAGGGAGACGCTATCGATACGCAAGCTCTTAGCAGAGGTAGAGCCGGTGCTCTCCAAGATGGAGGCGATCGCTAGGTACGCTAAGGGTGAGAGGATAGCGCTTAGCTGGAGAGTTCAGACCGCTGGCGAGTACAACCCTCCGCTACCACGAGAATCCATGGAGAGGGAGATGTTTGGGTGCGTACCTCGTAGGGTTCCGTGGTATGCAGAGGCGTACCCAGAGCCTGAGTGGTGGTAAAAACTTTCTCAAAATCTCTCCACGCTCTACGACGATCTTAGCCTTGGGTTGAGCACTGTCTCCAGCGCGTTTCCTAGGAAGATGAACGTTATTCCGGTTATGGCTATCATGAGGCCCGGTGGTATGAACCACCACCACGCGGTTATTATACCAGAGTCTATGGCTGAGGCTAGAAGCCTTCCCCAGCTGGGCGTGTATGGGTTTCCTAGCCCTAGGACGTTGAGCGCTGCCTCTATCATCACCGCGCTCGGTATAGTCATGACCATCATCGCGAAGGCGTAGGGCACTATCTGCGGCATCACGTGGAGAAACGCTATCCTAGCGTTGCTAGCTCCTACAGCTCGAGCTGCCTCTATGTATGGCTGGGCCTTTATCTGCATGGCCATGCTTCGCACGACCATGGACATGTAGGGCCATCCGAAGATTATATAGACCAAGATTATTATCCAGATGTTGACGGTTCCGTAGAGCACCCTAAACATGTAGACTAGGAGTATGACGAATGCGAAGCCCGGTATCGAGTATAGTATCTCGACGATTCTCTGCATAACTGCGTCTACTCTACCGCCGAAGTAGCCGCTGACCGTCCCATAGATAAGCCCTATCAAGGTGACTGCAGCAGCGTAGGAGACTCCCATCAGCAGCGCTATGTGCGTACCCCACAGGATCCCAACGAATATATCCCTGCCGTAGTTATCCGTGCCCAGAACACCGTAGCAGCTACCGGTAATCACGAGCTCGACCTTGGGTGGCTTCGGGAGCTTGTTCTGAATCTTCACTATGAACGTGTATACACCCTTTAACGGCCCCGTTTCCCCGAAGCTCATTCCGTGGCCAGCTCTCGAGAAGAGCACTGTTATGGGGTTGACCGTGGTTGTCGTAATCATCGAGAGGCTCACGTTATCGTACTCCTGTATCAGCTTCCACTTCAGCTTGTCTAGAAGCTCCTGCCTCTCGTTAAGCCCCGAGAAGAACACCATCACGACCCCGTTTGGCGATGGCGTGTAGGTGCCGTGTATCGCGTTCTCTAGGTACTCGCTGGAGTTGGGCACACCGGGCTCCGGAGGCCTTACGATATCTATCGATATGTCTAGGCTCTTGTTAACGCCCTTTATAACCACCACTATGTCTTTGGTGGGTATGTCCCAGTGGTAGTAGTACTTGAATACGTAGACGTAGCCGTGGAAGTAGCTCTTGAGCGCCTCAGGGTTAGAGTAGTGCAGCTCGTGAGCCATGTACACATACATAGGCTCTACCTTGACTGGGTGGAGAACCTCCTTAGGCGTGTACTTCTTAGAAGTGAAGAGGTTTACCCATGCTGGTGGCGCTAGCCGCGGATTCAGGTTCCACCCTGGATAGTCGTACCAGTGGTAGAAGGTTTGCTTGGGTAGCGCTATCCACGGGTATATAGCCATCGCTACGAGGAACAGCAGCAGCCCTAGGCCTACGAGCCCTATCCTAACGTGCTTGAAGCTGAACCAGAACTCCTCTATCCTTATCCTAATCTCCTTTAGATCCATTCTTCATCACCCAGCTCGAGAGACCCTTATCCTCGGGTCGAGGAAGCAGTAGAGTATGTCTAGGCCTAGCTTGAGGGTGACGAAGAGGAGTATGAACATGTAGTTGAGGCCCATCAGCACGACTATGTCTCCGTTCGATATCGCTAGCCAGTACAGGAAGCCCATTCCAGGCCACTGAAACACTCTCTCGCTGATCATCGCTCCGAAGAACGTGTTTAGGATCCCGAGCAGTATGTTGGTTGCTATCGGCGGGCTAGCAGCTCTAAGCACGTGCTTGTACATCACGTCCCTCTCCGGAAGCCCCTTAGCTCTAGCAACAACGACGAAGTCCTCCCTCATCACGTTGACAACCATGTTCCTAACTACGTAGGCTGCTGGCCCTATCGACAGCATCACTATGGTTATTATGGGTAGAGCTAGGTGCCACGACCACCATTCGAAGAGAGCTAAAGGACTCTGAGCTACCGTCTGCGGAGGAGTCTCGTAGGCCCTGCTCGGGAATATTCCTAGCTCTGCCGAGAAGACAAGTATCATTATCATCGCTACCCAGTAGAGGGGCATCGAGTTCGATACCATGCCAACAACCGAGACCGCCCTATCGAGAGGGCCGCCAGCGTTCCTAGCCATGCGCAGACCTAGGTAGATCGCTATAGCCATGCTTATCGCGTACGCTACGGTGAACAGCACAACGCTTCTAGCCATAGCTATCAGCAGGAGCTGAAAGACGCTGTTCACCTCCCCGTACTGCTCGTATGTGTATAGAGGCGGCCCTAGGTTGAAGGTCAGGGTTCTCCAAGTGTATAGAAACACCCTAACTATGTAGGGCTGGTTTAGGCCCCACTGATACATCTGCTGCAGCCTAACGAACTTCTCTATGCAGTCCTTAGCAACACCCTCGAGGTCCACACCCTTAGCCTCGAGGCTCTTCATCAGCTTTGGGTTGGTGAATATGGCGGCGCAGCTGTAGGTCTTCCCCGAGATGTTTATAGCTATGTGCCACTTTCTCATAGCGTAGGCGTTGTACTGTATGTAGCTAACCATGCTCTGGAATCCCTGGGCTGCGAGCCTCTGTATCGTGGTTTGAACAGCCTGGTTGATCCTTATCGATGCGTTGATCTGCATAAGCGCGTTGAAAACAAGGGAGCAGACGAACACTGCGACGAGTATCACTATTACGGCGTTCCAAACCCTGTTGATTACGTAGGTCGCGAGCCCCATTCAAAAACACCTCTTGAACTAGTTAAGCATGTAAAAAATTATTTTACTTCTTCGTGGTTCTCCCCACGGCTATTCCTATTCCTAGTCCTATGAAGAATAGTGCTGCTGCTACTCCCCATACCCATCCAGGCACTAGAGACCTAGCAACA
>JAADCV010000004.1 GCA_013154235.1 Thermoproteota archaeon
GGTTAGGGTCTTCATAGCTAGGAGAGGAGCCGATCCCCGCGAGCACAAGAGGGGGCCGATAAACGACTTCGTGCTCAACCCGCCTAAGATACCTAGCCACCACGCTGACGACGTGAAGACTGTTATCGAGGGGCTAGACATAGTCACGGCAGCTATAGCCATACCGGTAACCATAGCCCACGCGCACTTCCTACACATCGAGCTAGCTAGGCCAGCGACTAGAGACGAAGTTCTAGAGGCTCTCCGGAGAACCCCGAGGATACTGCTCTTCAGCTCCTCGAGAGGCTTCGTCAGCGCTGCGCAGGTAATAGAGTGGGCTAGGGACGCTGGTAGGCCTAGGAACGACGTTCCCGAGAACATAGTGTTCGAGGACACGCTGTGGGTCTCTGGCACCGAGCTCGTGGCAGTGATGGCTGTTCACCAGGAGTCTATAGTGGTTCCCGAGAACATCGACGCGATTAGGGCTCTCTCGGGCTACAGCGACAAGTGGAGCTCTATCCGAGCAACCGACGAGTCCCTAGGCCTTGTTGTAGAGGGGAAGACCTATGGTTGAGGAGCCCAGCTCGTTCATAGCCTACAGGTTTAGGAGGGTGCTAATACCCATAGTTCCGCAGCACCACGCGGAGCAAGCTATCTCCATAGCTGCGGAGCTAGCGACGAACTACGGCTCTAGGCTAACCTTCCTCTACGTAGCTAGCTCAGAGAACGACCCAGCTATACAGAAGGTTAGGGAGATGCTCGAGTCCAGGCTGAGGGGCGTTGACTACGAGCTTAAGATAAGGGTTATGAACCCGGGCGAGACGCCAGCTAGCGAGATCGTTAAGGAGCTTAGCGAGACCCACTACGACCTAGTCATCATGAGCACCAGGGGGTACTACGGCGTTGCAGCGCTAGTCTACGAGAGCACCTCTATAGCTGTAGCCCTAGCAGCAAACACGAGCGTTTTGATACTTAGGTAGAGGGGCTCGGAGAGGATTCAACTCATCACTTTTTCAGAGCCCACCACACTCCTCACAGCCCCGAGCCCCCTCGCCCTACCCTAGATAAATCTCTCCACGGGCTTCCATACCCAACCGGTTCCGCTGCAGCCTATCCGGTTCTGCACAGTCGTCTTGAGCTTATCGAGGCCAGCTATTCACAGACCCCCTATCAGCAGCGATCCACTATTCTATACATAGGTGCTCGAAAGTGAGGGTGCTGCTAGCCCTACCGCCAGAGGTCCACGATCTCGAGATCTACAGGGTTGCGGGAATGACGGCGCCACCGCTAGGACTAGCGTACATAGCTGCTGTTCTCGAGAGGGCTGGGCACAAGGTAGCTATAGTGGACTCCCCAACGCTTAGGATGACGAGGGATAGGTTCCTCCAGATCGTGAGGGAGTTCAAGCCGGATATAGTCGGGATATCGCTTCAGACGCCCCTAGCCCCCAAGGGATACGCTATAGCTAAGGAGCTGAGGAGGGAGTTCCCAGACCTAGTACTCATCGCTGGCGGCCCCCACGCAACCTACATGGTTGACGAGGCTCTCGACAACGGCTTCGACGTAGTCGTTAGGTTCGAGGGGGAGTACACAACGCTAGAGCTCGTGGAGACCATCGAGAAGTTCGGCCTCAGCGAGGAGGCCCTCAAAAAGGTTAAGGGCATAGCGTTTCGGGATCGCGAGGGCAGGACCATAGAGACGCCTAGGAGGGAGTTTATTCAGAACCTAGATGAGCTTCCCTTCCCAGCTAGGCACCTCCTCCCGATGGATAGGTACAGGGTTCTCGGGAAGAACATTAGGGCTGCCCACGTCATGGCTAGCAGGGGCTGTCCCTACGGCTGCATATTCTGCTCGACATCCTACTTCTGGGGGAGGAGGATAAGGATTAGGAGCGCTAAGAACGTTGCTGACGAGGTTGAGCAGCTGGTCGAGAGGTACGGGGCTAAGTACGTGATATTCACTGACGATGAGCTTACGGGGTACAGGAGGTTCGTCTACGACCTAGTGAAGGAGTTTAGGGAGAGGAAGCTCGACGTTGTCTTCACGTGCGGCGCTAGGGTAGACCACATGGATCGCGAGTTCATGAAGTTCCTCATAGACAGCGGCTGCGTAGGCCTCTACTTCGGGGTCGAGTCTGGAACCCAGAGAACGCTCGACATGATAGGGAAGAGGATCACGCTTGAGCAGGCTAGGAAGGTGTTTCAGTGGGCTAAGGAGCTCAATGCCTTCGCCGTAGCTAGCTTCGTGATAGGGTTCCCGTGGGAGACCGTGGAGGACGTTAGGAAAACCATAGAGTTCTCCATAGAGCTAGACCCAGCGTACGCCCAGTTCACCGTAGCCACGCCCTACCCCGGCACGCCGCTGTTCCACTACGCGCTGCAGCACAACCTTATCGAGGACTGGAACTGGGAGCACTACACAACCGTTAGGCCAGTTATGAGGGGGTTCTACCTCGATCTAAGGACGATCGCTAGGCTGCTGCAGGAGGCCTACACGCGGTTCTACGCTAGGTGGAGCTTCATGGTTAGGGAGCTCAAGGCCGGTAGGCTCCTCCAGCTCATCCCCCGCATACTCCGAGCCGTTGCTTCGAGGGTTCTAGACGTGATCAGGTCGAGGGTGTGATCCATGGCTCGCAGGGGAGGTATATCCGCGCTCTTCGCAGCCTTCAAGATGGTTCTGGGGAACCCGATCGCTAGAACCATACTGAGGATAGGTACTGAGGAGGTTGCGTGCAGGTACGGCGACGAGGTGGTTAAGGCCCCTATAGTTAGCCACGCCCTAGCGCTCTACGCTGGAGAGAAGGTGTCGTGCCCTGTAACAGCTAGGTTCGCGGCGGACCTAATCAGGGTGCTGGTTAAGGTGGGCGTCGCTATCATGGGTGGGCGCGACGACGAGGTGAAGGAGGCGTTTAGGGACCCCGCCCTCAGGAAGGGGGTCGCCACGGTTATGAAGGGCATAGCGATGTACGGGATAACGGTTCCCCAGAAGCTCCCAGCACCATTCATGATAGTGTGGAACTTCACGAACATGTGCAACTTTAGGTGCAAGCACTGCTACCAGAGGGCTGACAAGCCCCTGCCCAACGAGCTATCGTTTAGGGAGAAGCTCAAGGTTATCGAGGAGCTCGACGCAGCTGGGGTTCCAGCGGTAGCCCTAAGCGGTGGGGAGCCCACTATACACCCCGACTACCTATACATAATCAAGGCGGCGGCTAAGAAGGGTATGTACACAGCTGTCGCGACCAACGGATGGAGGTTTGCCGACATAGACGAGCTTAGGAAGGCTAAGGAGGCTGGGCTCCGCTACGTAGAGATCTCGCTGGATAGCGCGAACCCGAGGAAGCACGACGAGTTTAGGGGTGTTGAGGGAGCGTGGAACAGGGCGGTGAAGGCGCTGGAGAACGCCGTTAAGCTAGGGCTCAGCCACGCCATGGCCATAACCCTAACGAGGATGAACGTCGACGAGATAGACGACCTCCTCGACCTAGCGGAGTCCATAGGCGTGAAGAGGGTCGTGTTCTTCAACTTCGTCCCCACGGGGAGAGCTGTAGACATCGTGCACACCGATCTAGACCCGGTAACCCGCGAGAAGGTGATGAGGAGGCTCTACCGCGAGATGCAGAGGAGGAAGATGGAGATAGTGACCACAGCACCCCAGTTCGGAAGAGTCGTGATCCAGATGAGCGGGGGCAAGGCTGCAGCGCCAACGCACTTCGTGGCTAGGGGAGACCCAGCGACGACAGCTCTAGCGGAGTTCGTGGGTGGGTGCGGAGCTGGGAGGATATACGCAGCGATCCAGCCAGATGGAACCGTAGCACCCTGCGTCTTCATGCCCATTCCGAGGGGTAGCCTACGAGAGAAGAGCTTCTGGGAGATATGGAGCAGCGACCCGCTCATGAACGCGCTTAGGGATAAGAACAACCTCAAGGGCTTCTGCGGCAGGTGCCCATACCGCTTCGTGTGCGGAGGGTGCAGAGCTAGAGCCTATGGATACTTTAGGGATCCGCTAGCCCCCGACCCGGGATGCATCTTCAACCTCAGGGAGTGGAGGAAGATCGAGCGCGAGATAGCTCGTGGAGCAAAGGCTGTTCCAAGCTAGCTCAGCAAGCCACCCTAACAGCAGCTCCCCTCTCCATAGATTCCCTCGCTGCAGCAGCGACGCACAGAGCCTTCAGCGCATCCCGCCCGCTAACCAAGGGCTTTTCCTCTACCCCCGTAACGAGCCTCGCGAAGTGCCTAACCTCCTCGGTGTACGCCTCGAGAAACCTCTTCTGGAACCACTCGATCCCCACGTACTCCACCCTTCCCCAGCCACCGATAGAAACCTCGTAGCTATGCCTAGACCCAACGAAAACAGCTCCCTCAGTACCATGGATCTCGCACCTCACGTCGTAGCCGTAGGGGCTCCTCCTAGACGCGATCACCGTAGCGAAGGCCCCGCCCTCGAAAGCTATCGTAGCGATAGCGCTATCAGCATCGCCGAACCCAGCCCCGTGAAAGTCCCCTCCCCTAGCGTAGACCTCGATAGGCTCCCTGCCCAGGAACCACCTAGCTAGATCAAAGTCGTGGCTAGCGAGGTCTAGCAGCAGCCCACCGCTGAGCCTAGGATCCCTAAGCCACCCAGGTGGAGGCGGCTCGGGATCCTTCGAAACCCCTATGTAGGCGTAGGGGATCCCTATCCTCCCCTCGTCAACGAGCTCCTTAGCCCTTCTGTAGCTGCTGTGGAACCTCCTCATGTACCCCACCAGCAGCTTGATCCCGCTTCGCTCAGCCCTAGACACCGCTCTCTTAGCCCTATCGATATCCACGTCGATGGGCTTCTCGACGAGCACGTGCTTCCCGTAGTCCGCAGCGAGCTCTATCATCTCTGCGTGCGTGTAGCTCGGGGTAGCGACTATCACCCCCTCCACCTCCGGATCCCTCATCATCTCCTCCGCGCTGCTAACGCACCTAGCACCGAGCTCCCTAGCAACCTCCTCGCACCTAGACCTAGTCCTGCTGAACACGGCTACGAGCCTAGCCCCCTCCACGCTCCTAGAGACGATCTCGGCGTAGAGCCTCCCCATCCTCCCCAGGCCGACGACGCCTAGGGAGGCGGTTCTAGGCACGGTGGTTCACCTCGGGTACGCGAGCTCGCCACCGACGTAGGTCTCCAGCACCCTGATCCTCTTGATCTCCTCCCCCTCCACCTCCAGCGGATCCCTATCGAGCACGATGATGTCGGCTAGGTACCCCGGCTCCAGCCTGCCGCAGCGCTCAGCCCTAGAGATGCTGGCGCTGCCCTCTGTGTAGAGCTTCAGCGCCTCCTCCATCCCCAGCCTCTTCCCGGGGGGCGACGCCTCCACAGCAGCGAAGATCGTCTCCCACGGGCTCAGTGGCTCCACCGGTGAATCGGTTGATACACCGAGCCTAGCTACCTCCGCTAGCTCCCTAAACCTGTAGACCCAGCGAACCCTATCCCCTAGCCTCCTATCCACCCACCAGTCCGTTACCACGAAGTGGGGCTGGATCGATATCCTTGGGAGGAGCCTCGATAGAGCTGATAGCTGGTCGTCTCTAACCACCGAGGCGTGCTCGATCCTAGCTCCGTAGGACTCGACTAGGCTCATGGCGATGTCCATAGCGCGGTCCCCTATAGCGTGCACGGCAACGTCTAGCCCTCTAGCCCTAGCAGCCCTGCAGAGCCTCTCCAGCTCCCTAGGATCCGCGACGAGCCTACCCGAGGTGCTAGGATCGTCGCTGTATGGAGATGATAGGAGGGCTGTTCTAGCCCCTAGAGAGCCGTCGACGAACAGCTTGACTCCAACGACCCTAGCTCTAGACCCTATAGATAGGGGGCCTAGGGGCTCGAGGGTCTCTAGGTAGCTAGGGTCTGCGTATATGGATACCCTAGGCGGGGGCGGGTTAGCTAGGCGCTTGAGCGCATACGCGTAGCTAGCTATGGCGGGGACCGAGGCTGACATCCACGCAACGCCCGTAACCCCGCTCTCTAGGCACCTGCGCGCACCAGCCTCAACCCACCTCCGAACCTCCTCGATATCCCTACCAAGCTCGCTCCTAACGAACTCCAGAACCTCCTCTAGAACAACACCTGTTGGATTCCCAGACTCGTCGCGAACGAGGTTAGGGCTAGACCCGAACCTCTCGACGAGCCTCAGCTCCTCTATAACCCTCGAGCTCACCACCCCCGCGTGCCCGCAGACCCTAATCGCTACGCATAGCCTATCGCCGCACACCTCATCGAGATCAGCTCTAGTAGGCCACCTACCCTCAGCGAACAGCTCCTGATCCCACCCCCTCGCGTAGACCCACCTACCCCCGAACCTAGGTAGGGCCCTCCGAATCCTATCCTTCATCTCCGCGATGCTTCTACATCCCCTTAGATCCACGGCATAGTCAGAGAAACCAATCCCGTCTAGATGAGCATGAGCATCGAAGAACCCAGGCATGGCAACTCCACGAAGCTCGACCCACTCGCAGCCAAGCTCCTTACAAAGAGCCTCAAAACGCTTGGAGTCCCCTACGAGCGCGACAGACTCACCGACCACAGCTATAGCCTCAGCTACCCTCGTAGGCGAGAACCCGAGGTATATCCTACCGCTGAACACCTTGAGCAGGGTCCCACCGCGTAGAACACGCAGCGCAGCTATAGATACGTCGAACGCCTAGTGCAGCAACCAGCGAACCGAGCAGTGCATCCGGAGCCGCTTCGGTGATGCGCAGAGAGAAAAATCCTGTGGAGGGGGTGCGGGGGATCTACTTGGAGAGCTCCTCGAGCCTCCTGAGGATGCCCTCCAGGATCCTCTGGTGCCTCTCCTCGTCCCTAGCGGTGTACTCGAATAGCGTCTTCCACGGCTCGTCGTGGTGAGACGCCTCCTCGTGCCTGACCCTAGCGGCCTCCTTCTCCTCCTCGATCCTGTGCTTTATGAACTCCTTCAAGTCCTTTATCTTGCCGTAGTACACCAGCGCCTTAGCGCCGTGCATAGCCTCCTCCATGGCTATGGTCTTCAGCGCCTGCGCCACGTTTATCAGTCCCTGCTCCTCGGCTATGATCGCTGCGGCTAGGTACTCGAGCACCTCGCTAGCCTCTCCCTCGACCCACTTCTTCACGTATTCCTCTATCTTCATACGGGCTCACCAACTCTAACTACTTTCTTTGGAGATACTTAAGGTTTATGGTTAGGATCTCTAACTGACTCAGCTCGCTTCCCCACTAGCCTAGGGAGGTGGAGGCGGAGGTGGTGGCTGAGGTGGCGAGGGGTGACCGCGGCACAGCTGAACGACCTCGCTAGCTATGTCTCTAGCCGCGTGGGCGTAGGCTGCGGAGAGGCTGAAGAGGCTCCTCTTGAACAGGTCTATCGACTGCCTGTAGAGCCCTAGGGCTGTGTCGAGGAGCTTAGCTAGGTACCTACCACTCTCTCCCCTAACCCCGCTGACGAGCTTAGCTGCCTCCCGAAGGGAGCTGTAGGCGAGCCTCATCTCCCTAAGCGCCCTATCCCTATCCGGATTGGGTCCGCTCGGCCTAGGCGGGCTAGGCTTTCCCGGCGCTCGGGCTCTAGCTCCGGGCTGCGCGCTAGTGGTGGCGCTCTTCGAGGCGCCCACCCTCCTCGATGTGGATCCGCGTCCCCCCACCGCTGCTCCAGCGCGTGTCGATGTGCTCGCCGCGGTCCCTCCGTGGCTGCGGCTCGGGGTGAGGGCGTAGCTGTGGCTCGCGGTGCTGCTGTAGTGCGGGGGCCTAGGTATGGTCTGGCCGAGGCTAGCGGACGCGAGCTCGAGAGCTAGAACGGCGATTATTACGGCGATGGAGGCTCCGAGCGCTGCGATCCTCAGTCCCGTTCCCCGCACCCTCTACTATGCTCCGCAACAGAGTTTATATTCTATGGGGCTAGCGCTCAGCAAGCGGCGATAGGTCATCACCGCTCAGCTGCGCCGACGACTCGTCATCTAGAGAAAAAGAGCTTGGGAGGGGGTTAGGAGCCCTACTCCTGCTCCATCCTAGCTACGCTCCTGAGGAGCTCTATGGCTCTCAGCAGGGCCTTGCCCTCGGAGGTCAGCGCGTTTCTCCCTAGGTACCTGCACTGCCTAGCTATCACCAGCGCGTCCTTGAGCTCGTCGAGGCTGAGCCTAGCCTCCTTAGCTAGGGCCGCCACGTCCTCGGTGGTGCGAAGCTTCTCCACAGCCTCCAGCAGCCTCACGATCCATGGGGTTACGGGTGTTGCTACGCCGCTTGGAGCTGCTAGGATCGCGCTCTTCACCAGCAGCCCTGGCTCGGTGATCACGATCCTTCCGTCCGGAAGGGTCTCGATAAGGCCCTTGCTCTCGAGCTTGTCTAGAGCTACCTCGACCTCCTCCTCCATCTTCGGGAAGCTCCTCACAATCATAGCCCTATCCATCGACCTGCGCTCCGGGAGCCTCTTCAGCACCTGGGCCTCGAGGGATGTGAGCACGATGTTTCTCGTAGCTAGCCTGCTGACCCTAGCTAGGCACCTACCTAGCTTGGTGGGGCCTCCAGTCCCCACGAGCCCCTGGCTCCTAGCTAGGTCTATCCACTCCTCGCTGAAGCCAAGCCCCTGGTCAGCCTCGGTGAGAACCCTGCTAGCTACAGCGCTGCACTCCCTAGCTCCAGCCTCTAGGAGCTCTCTCCCGAACTTGGTGAGCTCTATAACGGTCTTTCGAAGGTCCTCCCTATACACCTCCTCGACTAGGCCTAGGGCCTCTAGCTGGTGTATGGCTAGCCCGGG
>JAADCV010000020.1 GCA_013154235.1 Thermoproteota archaeon
CACGAAGTACCTTAGCCTAGCGCTACCGAGCTCGCTGTATGGATAGAGGGTTACCTCAGCCTCCCTCTCCAGATCGAGCTCGACGAACTCCCTAGGAGTGTAGCAGTACCTATGGGGAACGAGCTCGACGTAGGTATCTAGAAGGCTAGCAGCTGCGCAGCACGAGAACACCGTTGCTGAGCAGAGGGGGCGTAGGCACCTAGCTGGCATCGCCTAGCCACCCCCTAGCGATTAGCGTAGCGATCTTGCCCCTCCCAAGCTCTAGGCTAGCCTCTCTAACACCAACCTTCCTCAGACGATCTTCGGAGAGGGTCGCTAGCCAGATCTCTGGCGAGCCCATGCGAATCCTAACAGCTGCTCTAGCGCTCGAAAGCGGGGCTCCTAGCCTAAGCACGAGGTCTCTACCCCTAAGCCTAGCGCTGTGCAGCTCAACGAAGCCGCTCGACTCGACCTCTAGAACCGATGCGGATACGGGTTTCGAGCTCTCGCTAGATCCATCAACCACAGCCGCGATCGGCGGATCCACGAAGCTCTTAACGATCCTAAGAGCCTCGCTGAGATCCCCCTGCGCTAGAGCTAGGCAGAGCTCGAACCTATGATGACCAAGCTCCTCAGCAAGCCTAGTCCTAACCGATGGCCCAGCTGGGCTCCTCCTAGAGGCTAGGCTGCTCTTAGATAGCTGCGGCACGCTCCTAACGAGGGTTACGAACAGCTCCGAGGCTCTGGGCATAGCCCTAGAGCGATACTCGTAGAGACCCCTAGCCCCCACGACCAGAGCCTTGCTGCCGCCCGCGAGAGCTACCCACTCCTGGAACGGGAACTCCTCGAAGCGCTCCTCCTCACCCGCAACAACCTCCTCGCTCCTCTCCACAGCTATGCCCGGAGTGTAGGCAACTACCCTACCCAGCTTCTCGGTCCTGAGCAGCACCGAGATCCTGTACCCCTCCCTCCTCACCACAAGGTCTAGAAAGACATCGATTCTCGGAACCCTCTCGTAGAGAACAAGCTTGAGAACCCCGCTAGCTATCGAGCTCTCGAACTCTGCTGAAACCCACGCAGCCACCCTACCCCTATACACCCAGCACCTCTCGATAGAGCCCCTCAGCAGCGAAAGCGATGAGGATCCAGGGTCGTGGTTGTACAGATCCCCCTTCTCCTCATCAGCAACTACATCTATATCCACGGCGACACCCCCTAGCCTAGCCCTAACAACACCCCTACGCGCATCGACCTCAACCTCGAGCCCTCCTAAGCTAGCTCTAGCCACGCCCCTCTCGACGCTCTCCACGCTAGGTAGCTCGCGATCGCACCTCTCGAGAGGTAGGTAGGTTATCGAGGTGGGCCCAAGCTCAGCGACCGTAACGTACCGTGGGAAAGCTGGGTCCTCCTCGAGGAGCTCCATCTCAGAGCCCTCTACGCAGCTCCTAGAGACGGTCTCGTTGGTGGGTGGGTACGCAACCACCTCGATAGGCACGGTAGCTCTCCACGGCAGCGGATTGAAGACTATTAGCCCAGGCCTTGGCCCAGCTCTCGACGCTACGTACATGAGTAGGTGCGCGAGAGCTGAGCCCACGCGCTTGAGCAGAGCCATAGACCTTCCGAGGAGCTCGATGTAGACCTCGTCGCTAACAGTTCCGCACGCAGCATCGTGGCTAAGCAGCTTCAGCAGCTCCCTCCACATCCCATCGAGCTCCTCCACTCTAAGCGAGGGTGGGAGAGCTCTGAGCGCTGCGCTTAGCGCAGTCATAGGCTCTAGGTACCTAGCTAGGAGCCTCTCGACAAGGAACAGCAGCTTCTTGAGCTCGGGCCTAGATGATGAGGATGCTGGTAGGAGCGGTAGGAGGCTAGGCCTGAGAGCCTCGCCCTCGAATACGCTGAGCCCATCCCTACGAGCCTCGATAGCTGCGACAGCATCGCTTAGCCTAGCTAGCTCTAGCTCGACGCCAGCTAGCTCAGAGATCTCCCTAAGCCTCCTCGCCACCTCCACCTGCACGCTCTTCCTATCCACCCCATTCATAACTAGGTGGATGCCGCACCTGCTGAACCTCCTCGAGATCTCCACGATCCTCCTAACGCGCTCAGCAGCTCTAGACACATCTATCGAGGGCTCACGGAGGTAGATCTCGGAGGCGTAGCTCCATAGGCGCATGGGGAGAGCTACGTATCTACGCAACCTGCATACAGTTGACCACTCAACGCCTAGAACCCCAGCGTTTAGGTAGCCGCTAGGTACGTAGATCGCTAGAACCTCGCTACCCGACGGAGATCTCCATAGGAACTCGCTCCCAACCCTCTCGAGATCCTCTACAGACATGCCTCTAGAGAAGACGACTGCGCGAAGACCTAGCCCAGCAGCTATCTCTGGAACGGATAGAGGTAGCCCAAAGCTATCCGGCACGTACAGCACGTCGGAGCACGGAACGCGCATCTCGCGACAGAGCTCGAGCCCTACGAGAACGCTGCGCACTATAGACTCGAGGCTACACCTATAGAGATCCACCTGGGTGTAGAGAGGCCCAACCTCGAGCCTCCCCTCTCTAGCAAGCCTAGCTAGAGCCTCGAAGGTCTCTGGATCCACCTCCCTAGCAACCTCGAGAGGATACACCTGCCCATCTAGGAGGAAGTACGGCACGTCGCCACGCTCCATAGCCTTAGCTAGGTAGCGGAGAGCTAGAACGAGGTTCCTCCTCGACTCCTCCTCGCTATGCCACCAGCACAGATCCCAGTGGAAGTGCTGCACAACGAGAACCCGATCCACCTAGCAGCCCCCCTAGCAACACTATGCAGTGCTCTGGTTGTGGAGGTATCGTGCTAACGTTACCTAGGGGATCAGAACGGGTGTGTTCTCGCGGGTAGAGCCTATCTACCCTTGGGAAGGAGTTTAGCGAGGTGCGCGCTGTGGACGTGAGGCTAAGGGTTCCCCTAAGCGATAGGTCTGTGGTTAGGAGCCTTAGCGCTGGGGACACGGTTTGGCTGAGCGGCATCGTCGTTACGATGAGGGACCTCGCTCATAGGAGGGCTGTCGAGCTTTTGGATAGGGGTGAGAAGCCTCCCTTCGCTAGATACCTAGCTAACGGCGCTGTCTTCCACGCTGGGCCCATAGCTAGGTCTGTGGGTGGGGAGTGGAGGATAGTGTCGATAGGCCCAACCACGAGCGCTAGGATGGATAGGTACGTTGATAGGGTTGTTAGGGATCTGGGAGCTGCGCTAATCGTTGGCAAGGGCGGTATGGGGTCTAGCGCGAGGAGAGTGTGTAGAGAGCTCGGGGCTGCCTACCTAGAGCTTGTCGGAGGTACGGCGTCGCTGATAACTAGGAGCGTGAGGAGGGTTGTGGAGGTTCACTGGCTAGACCTCGGCGTTCCCGAGGCTGTGTGGGTTCTAGAGGTGGAGGACATGGGGCCGTGCATCGTAGCTATAGACTCTAGCGGTAGGGATCTGCACGAAGAGGTTTTGTCTAGGGCTAGAGCTAGGCTAAGCGAGGCGACCAGCAATGCCCTTCCTAAGGGTCTGGGAGGCTACGGGTAGAGCAATAGACTCGAACCCTAGCCCAGTCGCAGTAATCGCCGTGGGCTCCGTAGAGAGGCACGGCGACCACCTACCCCTTGGAACAGACACGATGGTTGCTCACTGGGTTGCGGAGAGGGTAGCTGAGGAGCTTGGAGCACATCTATACCCACCAATATGGTTCGGCTCCTCCAAAGGGCTCAGCAGCTTCAGGGGAACAATAGACGTCGACGACCTCGCCCTAGCTAGCTACGTCGAGGCTGTGCTCCGGGAGATAGCTAGGTCTGGGTACAGGATATGCGTTGTTGTAAACGGGCACGGGGGTAACAGCAGCATAGTTAGGGTCGTTGCTAGAAGGGTAGCGTTCTCCACAGGCATGGCGATAGCTGTCGTGGACTGGTGGAGGGACGTAGCTCAGGAGGCTAGGAAGAAGCTCTTCGAGGCTCCTGGGCACGCGGGAGAGGACGAGACTAGCGCAGTGCTATGCATACGCGAGGACCTCGTGGATATGGAGGCAGCCTCTAGCCACAGCCCTAGGTACATACCTAGGATAGCAGCCTACTCGCCAGCTATAGACAGCGAGATCTATCCACGAGCCCTCCTAGGGGACGCCACGAAGGCTAGCAAGGAGAAGGGGTGCAGGTGGCTCGAGGCGATAGTCAGCGACATCGTTGAGAGCGTTAGGGAGCTAGCTAGGAACCTAGGGATAGAGATCTAGCCCTTCTTTTCCCACCTCCCCACAGGGGGTTCTCCCCGCGGGCTCTAGGTCTTCCTCAACTCTATCCCGGGTTTTGCTACCGCAGACCCCTTAAACCCCTTATTTTCAACTCGTATCTGGGTGGATACCCTGTCCACATATATCTTCGCCCTCGAGGAAGGAAAGGCATTGATCAGGGTTCCGGAGGACGCTGACCCTAGGGAGGTCGAGGAGATGATAAGGATAGCGACAGCGCGGGGCTGCAAGAGGATAAGCCTTGTTGTCGTGGGTAGGGAGTCTAGGGTTCTCGATAGGCTTAGGCCAGTCATCAAGGGATGCATCGTTCCAACCCTAGGCCTGTGGATTGCTAGCTCTGAGGAGGAGGCTTCAGCCTTAGAGGACGAGGATCTGGGTGAGCTCTTTGCCTAGGTTCGATGTTGTGCTGAGCACGGATAGGAGCCTAATGACTAACCACCACGGCAAGGAGTTCCTAGGCTTTGGAACCACGATGCCGCTGATACTCCCTAGGAGATTCATTCAGTGGCTCTTCTGCCCACCGATTAGGCATAGGGACGGTGTTGTGTGGCAAGCTCCATACAGCCTTAGGAGGGCGGAGGCTGCTCTCGTCGCTGCCGGCATAAGGGCTGCCGTCATCGACCCTGACTACGTTCCTAGGTACGTAGCTGACGGCGCTAGGGTGCTGATAGTTAGGCACCACGACTGGTTCGGGCTAAACCCTCCTACAAGCACGTGGACAGCGTTCATAGATAAGGAGCCTCTCAACGTGGTCCTGTTCCGCGAGTTCATCGAGAGGGTTAGGAAGCTGAAGGATAGGTACGACTTCAAGCTCGTGGTTACCGGGCCAGCTGTTTGGCAGTGGCTCCACAAGCCTCACCTAGTCGAGGAGTACGGCGTTGACGTGATCGTGGATAGCAACGGTGATAGGGAGGAGCCAGTGCTCGTAAACGTTGTTAGGAGGCTTCTGGAGGGGAAGAGGGTCCCTAAGTACATCAAGGTTGGGGTGCCGGACAGCACCCCCATGGAGAGGATGGTTCCGATAATGCACGCTAGCGTCAACGGCTTGGTCGAGATAGGGAGGGGTTGTCCTAGGAGATGCGCCTTCTGCTCGGTTGGGCAGAGGCCTCTTAGGTGGTACCCCCTCGACTTCATCGAGAGGGAGATCGAGGCTAACGTTAGGGAGGGTGTTGATAGCGGGATACTGAGCTGCACCGACGTCCTCCTCTACGGCTCTAGCTCGGTGATACCCAACCCCGAGGCCGTGATCAAGGTGAACAAGCTAGCTAAGAGCATGTGGAGAAGCGTTGGATGGAGCCACTGCACGCTAGCAGCAGCCCTAGTCAACAGGAGGCTCGTTGAGGACGTAGCGCACATGCTGATAGACGGTGAGAAGCAGAAGCTCCTAGGGGTTGAGGTTGGTGTGGAGTCAGGTAGCGTCGAGATAATGAGGAAGCACATGCCTGCTAAGCCAAGGCCGTTCCCCGTCGAGAAGTGGCCGGAGATAGTGGAGCAGGCTTTCGCCCTCTTCCACGAGAACAACATCGTTCCAGCAGCAACAATAATAGTGGGGCTACCGGGGGAGCGCGAGGAGGATGTTGTGGCGACAACGGAGCTCGTTAAGAGGCTTAGGCCCTACAGGAGCCTCATAGTACCCATGTTCTTCGTCCCCATGGGCCCCTCGAGGCTAGGTAGGGAGGAGTGGTTTAGGAGGATAAAGCCCTACCACGTCGACCTGCTCATGGCTTGCCTAGACCACGCGCTCTACTGGGCTGAGAGGCTGATAGACGAGTACATGACTGAGAAGAGGTTCGCTATCGTTAGGAGAGCCCTCAAGTGGTTCCTATCCCGCGTCAAGGAGTACAGGCCTAGGGTTGAGGAGAAGCTCAGGAGCTTCGCGGAGAGCTAGCGATGCACGTCCCAGCGCTCGTCTCGGAGATCGTTAGGAGCGTCGTTGCAGCGAGGGGGTGCAGGGCTGTGCTCCTCTCTGGAGGAGTTGATAGCAGCTTCGTTGCAGCGTCAGCTAGCGGCCAGCTGGAGGCTGGGCTAACAGCTGTAGCTAGCCCTAGAGCACCGGATCTCCCCTACGCTAGCGCTGTAGCTAGAGCGCTAGGCCTCACCCACGCTATCGTGGTTCCCAGCGCGCGGGATGTCGAGGAGTGTCTAGATCTATGCATAGAGGTGTCTAGAAGCATAGACCCCATCGAGATAGCCTGCGGGATCCCGCTCTGCCTAGCACTTCGGAGGGCTAGGGAGCTAGGGCTTAGGAGCGTCGCTACAGGTGATGGTGGGGACGAGATTTTCGTTGGCTACAGGTTCCTCCTTAGGAAGAGCCTTAGGGAGGTTGAGGATTGGCTCGAGAGGGTTGAGCGCACCGCATCGTTCTCCTCCGTAGCTATAGGGGCTGCGCTAGGGGTTGATGTGCTTCCAGCCCTATTCGATGAGAGGGTTAGGGAGGTGGCTAGGCTCCTCAGCGTCGAGGATAGGGTTGCGCTCATAGCTAGGCAGAGGGTTGGGAAGGCTCCTCTGAGAAGAGCTCTAGCGCTCATGGGGCTCCCGCTGGTCGCTTGGCGAGAGAAGGAGCCTATCCTAAGAGGCTCAGGGTTCGAGAGCCTCATAGAGGAGTGGAGCTCTAGAGCGAGCTCTAGCGATGCTGAGCTAGCTACGAGGCTGGGAATGAGGCTACCCTCTAGAGCCCACCTATACCTCTTGAAGAGGTACCTATCCCTCGGCCTCGAGCCCCCTAGCGCTAGCGAAGGCTCTGGGCCTCGGTGCCCCTTCTGCGGATCAGCTCTAGCTAACGGCTTCTGCAGGTTCTGCGGAACCTACGTCGATAGCTCGGGCGTGCCTATCCCCCACTACTCGGACGAGCTTATGCATGGGGCTGCGCCTCGATCCTCAGCTTCTCGAGGAAGCCCTCGGCGCTAACCCCAGCGTAGGGCTTCTCCACGCATAGGGGGCTGCAGCCCTCTATCCTCCTAGCAACGACTATGTACGTGTTCTCGCTGCGCTGCAGCCCAGAGCTAGATGCCTTACCCTCTAGATCTCTAGCGATTCTAGCGAGCTCAACCCTATCTAGGTCGCTCCACTTAACCTCTATGAAGGCAGCCTGCCTACGCCCCCTAATCACAACGTCTATCTCCTCCCCCTTGTGCCACCACTTCCCAACCTCTCCCAGCTCGATGCCTAGCTCCCTAGCTATGTATGGAGCTAGCTCCCTACGGACAACGGTTTCGAATACTCGAGCCGTGTACTCGTCTAGGGACTCGCTAACTATCGACGCTACGTCCTCAACGAGCCCAGCCTCTAGGTGGGATAGGTGGGGCTTTACGAAGGTGAACCAGAAGCGGAAGTATGGATCGATTATCTCTAGCTGGACCTCTCCCCGCCTCCTACCCATGGATCTAAGCCTCTCGAGTATGTCTAGGTGCTCCAGAACATCGATGTACTTAGAGACGGTCTTCTGCGACACGCTAGCTATCGACGCTACCTCGCTAGGCCTCGTGTAGCCCCTAGCTACAGCGCTTAGGATCGCTACGTAGGTGCTAGGCTCCCTAAGCTCCTGCCTAAGGAAGTCTATAGCCTCGTGGAAGAGGTACGAGGATGGGTCTAGGATGCTCCTAGCTATGTTGCTCACAACGCTAATCGAGTCGTCTACAGCTGAGGCATACGCTGGCGTCCCCCCGAACGCTGAGTAGACCCTAACAGCGTCTAGAGCCCCGTACCTAGGGTAGAAGCCCCACGCCTCCACAAGCCTCATCGGCCTGAGCCTCACGGCTGCAGCCCTCCTACCGAACAGAGGCGATCTGTACCCAAGGAGCTCACGCTCGAAGAAGGATACCGCTGACCCGCAGAGAACGATCATCACGTCAGCCTCGGGCCTCTGATCAACGAACCTCTGTATCCTCGATGGGGCCTCGGGATCCGCATCCACTAGATACTGAAACTCGTCGATTATCACGAGAGGCCTCTCGACCTCGCTAGCAACGAGCTCTAGAACCCTATCGATGCCCTCGAGCACCCCAACGGGCCTACCAACGAGCTCCTCAACGAGCTTGGAGAGCTCGGTGTAGAGAACCCTCTTCGGAGCCTCTATAGCTACGAAGAACAGGGTCTGCTTACCCCTAGAGAACTCCTTTAGGAGCCTAGTCTTGCCAACCCTCCTCCTGCCGTAGACTATAACGAGCCTAGGGCCCTCGCCCCTCCACACCCTCTCGAGGGTGCGGAGCTCAAGAGCCCTATCCACGAAGCGGTGCCGCATCTAGAGTACCCGCATCTAGTTGCGGCACCAGACAAATATTAGTTAGCCACCCCCTGAACCTCGCTAGCCCCGCTAGCGCCTATGGATAGCCCCATCCCCCTACCCTTAGCCTCTATAACCCTCTTAACAAGGTCGTTGAGCATGGCTATGAGCTTCCTCCTATCCTCCATAAGCACCACGTCGCTGTAGCCCCACGCAACTATGTTGTGGGCGAAGGGGCTA
>JAADCV010000013.1 GCA_013154235.1 Thermoproteota archaeon
ATATACAGTCCCCAGAACCACAATAGCAAGAAAATGAGGAGAAAAACATATAAAACCCCAAACAAAAACCAACAAACAGAAGAGCATCGGGGTCTTGTGTGCCGATCTAGTTGCGTCTAGTGGTTGGTGTTTATGTGAGGAGTCTGTGGGCGATTCTCTCTGTTCTTCTCCAGTATGCTAGTGATGTTATTGCTAGTAGTGCTAGGGATGTTGCTGCGAGTCGCGTTATTTCTGGTGCTAGCGTGGCTATGGGTACTCTCCATACTATTAGCTGTTTCGCTATGTCGAACGCTGTGCTTAGTGGGCACCACGATGCGAATGCTCTGAGTGGTGTTGGTAGCCATTCCTTTGGTGGGAACCATATTCCTGTGGTGAAGACTAGCATGAGTGATACGACTACCGCTATGCCGCTAGCCCCTCTAGGGTCTCGTGCTGCTAGCGCTAGGAGTAGCCCTACGAGGTACCCATCTACGACGCCTAGAGCTATGCAGCTTATGCCTAGCCATGTGTCTAGCGATGCTGGATCTAGCCAGAGCTTAGCTCCTAGAGCAACTGCTGTTACGGCTGTTGCTGCACCAGCTACGGCTGTGATCATTGCTGAGGATGCGAGGTCCGCTAGAGCTATCGTGGTTAGTCGTGCTGGGCTAGCTAGTATCCTTCGAAGCATGCCTCCCTCTCTCCTAAACGCGAATATGCCAGCACCGCTAGTCATTGCGCTGATCAGCGCTGAGTAGCCGATAGCTCCAACAGCGTAGAGCCCTAGCACCTGGGCTCGGCTCCAGCTTTTGCTAGGCTTAACCTCCTCTATCTGGGGGATCAGCGGGTAAGCTGCACCTATTAGCTTGGGCATCGCGTCTCTACCTAGGCACGGCTCGAGCTTTGGAGCTAGTGCGGTAAGCCTCGAGATGCTCTCGCTAACCATGTAGCGCTGGAGGAGCTGCATGGCTGCACCAACGTAAGCGTACTCCGTGCTAGGGTTCGACGCCTTCACGAAGATTCTGGTGTAGACGCTGAGCCCTCTAGAGCTAGCGTTGTCAGCGTAGCACTGAGGCACTATAACCACGTCGAATCCCTTGATCCTCACGAGCTCCTCAGCTAGCGATGTACATGGGTAGCAGCAGCTACGCACCTTAACTATGGCTACGCTAGAGCTGTTTCCATAGCCCGCAACCTCGTGGACGAGCTTAGAGCTTCCAGGGGTCTCGACTATGGCTATGGGTACGGAGAAGCTCTGGTGAGGTGGCGCGAAGACGAAGGCCGTTAGTACGAGCCATAGAATGGGCCAGGCTATTATCCAGAACACGGCGCTCTTCTCCCTCATCGTGGACCTGAACTGTATCAGCGCCATCCTACCAACGCCCACAATCATCACCCCAGCCTAGCCCCAGTAACCTCGACGAAGAGGTCGTCTATCGTAGGCTCCCTAATCCTAATCTCCACGATTCTAGCCCCAGCTCTCTCAGCAGCGTCTCTAGCTATGGATACACAGCTGCTAACATTTTCGCACTTGGCTCTAACCGTAGAGTCTGAAACCGAGCCTCTCAGAGCAGAGGCAACAGCGTGGGGATCCCCCTCAACAGCTATCTCGACGATCTTGGCCTTGCCGAACACGCGCTCCTTAGCTTCGGTAGGGCTAGAATCCATAACTATCCTGCCGCGGTGCATCAGTAGGATCCGGTCGCAGAGCTCAGCATCGCTACCTATGTGGGTAGAGACTAGCACTACCTTGCCTCTCCTAGCCATGGATCTCAGCATCTCCATCAAGTCTCTTCGAGCCCCAGGGTCGAGCCCCGAGGTCGGCTCGTCGAGTAGGAGTACGGGAGGGTCGTGGAGGAGCGCGAGCGCTATCGATAGCTTCTTGCGCTCACCTCCAGAGAGCTTGGATACGAGCCTCCTTCGCAGCTCCCATAAACCCATAGCTTCTAGAACCGCTCTAACCCTAGCCCTATCGATGCCTCCGTAGAGGCTAGCTACGTAGAGCGCGTTCTCCGCAACCGTAGCCCTCGGATCGAACCCCCCTTCCTGCGGAGCGAAGCCTAGGAACTTCTTAGCGCGCCTCGGATTAGCCCAGAGATCCACGCTACAAACCTTCACGACCCCGCTGTCAGGGGGCACGACCCCTGCAACGATGTTTAGAAGCGTTGACTTGCCAGCCCCGTTCGGGCCTAGCAGAGCCACTAGGCTAGGTCTATCGATAGATAGCGAGACGCTGTCGACAGCTACTACGCTGCCCCACCTCTTGCTAACGTTAGACACTTCTAGGGACGCGCCCACCGCTCGAACCCAGCTGCAGAATCTAGTTCCATGGGCTGGTTAGCTCTTGCACTTCTCCGCGGCTGCGGAGCTTCTAGAACGCTTATAACGCGCTCCCTTCAATTCGTTTTCGGTGCTCCTTCGTGAGCATCGAGGGCAGCGCCTACGTAGCGAGGCTCGTTAAGACCCTCAGGGCAGCTATCCACTACCTAGCTAGCTCGGTAATGTACTTCTCGATAGGCGGTCTAGTGGTTGGGTTAGCGCTGATACCCCTAGCCATACCGATGCCAAGGGAGTTGTGTAGCATAGCGACAGCTGTGCTAGCATGGCTAGGAGTTGTGCTAGCCTTCATTCTAACATCGAGAGTGGTAAGAGTTGGTAGGCGCAAGCTCCCAAAGCGCGAAGTGCTGTGGGGGGCTGCAGTTAGCGTTGTGGCGGTAGTAGGGGTGTCGATCGCTGTATCTGCAG
This sequence comes from Thermoproteota archaeon, assembly GCA_013154235.1. Lineage (GTDB taxonomy): Archaea > Thermoproteota > Thermoprotei_A > Sulfolobales > Ignisphaeraceae > JAADCV01. The sequence goes on from JAADCV010000013.1 coordinate 2,722, forward strand.
CGCTAGTGATCGCTGGGCTAAGTGCAGCCACGCCAACGACCTGGATAATAGGCGTTGGAGTGTTTCTCCTTGTTCACGGAGCTCTGGTGCGTAGGAGGAGTAGGGAAGCCACGTCTCCACTCATTGTTGGGAGCGCGATCATAGCTCTGTATCCAGTTGCAGCCGTGGCAGCTATCAAATGGGGTGTGTACAGAGCACAGATTCTAGGGCTAGGCATCCTGCTCGTAGCATACGTGTTCGGCGGGTTCTACGATCTTCGCAAAGCTATGGAGAGGCTGCTCGGTGAGGAAGGTCTTGGAGGCGGAGGAGAGGCTCAGGGAGATTAGGGAGAGGTACAGAGACGTGCTGACCCCAAACCGCTTCGCTGTTCTCCTAGCGGTGTACGCGCTAGGTCCGCAGCCCCTCTCGGTGCTAGCCAAGGTTCTAGGCATGGGTTGGGGGGAGCTGGATAGCGCCCTAAGGAAGCTTCGGGAGAAGGGTCTTGTTGTTGTTAGGAAGAGGATAGTTGGTAGAAGCATAAGGAGCGTAGCTGAGCTAACCGAGGAGGGCGAGAAGCTCGTTGAGGATCTAGCGGAGCTATTCGACTCTATAAAGAGTGGAAGGCGGAGCGGCAGATCTCGCGAACGCTAGCGTAGAACCTAGTGCTCTCTATCCTACCCTCCTCAATAGCTCGATCGAGCTCGGGGTCGAAGGGGATGTAGCCTAGGTACCTAACGCCCATAGACTTGCAGAGGCTCTCGAGGCTTCCGCTACCCATGTTCTCGACTAGGCCTAGGACCCTAGCACCCTCGTCCAGGAGGAACTTAGTGAATCTCCTAGCAGAGTCGATGCTTAGGGGGCTCGGGGTTGCTACCACGACGAACTCTAGCCTAGGTATGTACCTCAGCACATCGAGTACCTCATCCGACATACCGGGAGGAGCATCGATGAGTAGGTAGTCGAGGCTTCCCCACCTAGTCACCGATAGCATCTCTAGGATAGCGTCGTGGATCTCGCCCCCGCGTAGCGGAGAAGGCTCGCCGTGAGTAAACAGCGCTGGGCTCATGAACTCCACGCCTCTAGCCTCAACAGGCTTAACACCCTTCTCCTCCTCGATCTCGGTGGACTTTGGATCGATTCCTAGCACGATGTGGGCTGTAGGGTTAGTCACGTCGAGATCCAGCAGCCCTACGCGATGACCAAGCTCCTTGAGCGCTAGAGCTGAGGCACACGTTATGCAAGTCTTTCCAACACCGCCCTTGGAGCTAGCGAACGCTACTACCCTCCTAACACTCGAGAACCTATCCCTAATGACTGCCTCCCTCGGATCCATCTCCGCACACCACCTCCGCAACCTCTACGCCCCTACCCTTAACAACCTCGAAATCCCGGGATCCACATCTAGGGCACCTAACGAAGGAGTGAACAGCTTCGGGAAGGAAGTGTATAGCCTCCCTAAGCGCCTCATCGAGCTCAACGTCGCTGTAGCGCCACGTCGCCCCGCACCTCCTACACCTGAACACCGCCTCCTCATCCTCTAGAACTATCTCCGCACCCCTAATCCCGTCGCTCTCGAGTATAGCGTTGAGCGCGAAGCTCAGCACCTCCCTATCGATAGCCTGGAGCGTGCCTAGCTTAACAACTATCTTCGAAACCCTGCGGGAGCTACATACGGACTCAGCGTACCTAGCGATCGCCTCAGCTAGAGCCCACTCATGCATCTAGAGCACCACCGCTAGCTAGGCAGCGCCTAGGTAATAACGAACCATAGGGGAGAGGCAGCGCTAGCTCTTCATCAGCGCCTGTATGAGCCTCTGGCTCCTCCGGTACTCGAAGAACTTCAGCGCGTTTTCCGGGAAGAGCGCGTAGGTTATGTAATCCTCGAACTTCTCGACGTACTCCCTAGGCACCTCCCTCATAGCCCTATCGAGGGTTATCTCCTCAGCAGCTTTAGGTGGCGGGTGCTTCTCCGCTAACTCTATCAACTCCCTCTTTATCGGCGCTGGAGGCTTGCCATACTTACCCTTGATGTAGTCAACAACCTCCTTTAGCAGAGCACGGTACCTACCGCTCATAACATTGAGAACAGCTTGCGTCCCCACGATCTGCGATAGCGGGGTTACTAGCGGTGGCCACCCTAGGTCCTCTCTAACTCTAGTTACCTCCTCGAGAACCTGGGGAAGCTTATCCTCAGCTCCAAGCTCTCTTAGCTGCGCTAGCAGGTTACTGAGCATGCCTCCGGGAATCTGGTGCTCGAGAACCCTAATGTCTACTGGTGGGTTTCGTAGCGCGTAGTCGTACTCTCTATACCTCTTCCTAATCTCCCACACGAGCCTAGACGCCTCGTATAGAGCCCTCGTATCGATGCGGGTCTCGTAGGGTGTTCCACGAAGAGCTTCCACGAGAGTTTCAGCGGGTGTGTGCGACGTGAATAGGCTTAGAGATGAAACCGTTACGTCCACAGCATCCGCTCCAGCCTCAATAGCCTTGAGCAAGGTCATGGGTGCGAACCCGGCTGTTGCATGGCTATGCACATCAACCTTCAAACCGAGCTCCTTCTTTAGCCTCGAGACAAGCTCCTGGGCTACGTAAGGTCTGAGTATCCCGCTCATATCCTTTATAGTTACCCACTCCGGCTCAAACCTATGCGCTATCTCCTCAGCGAGCTTAATGTAGTAGTCCGTGGTGTGTACGGGGCTAGTTGTGTACACCATGCATACCTGCACCTCAGCCCCAACCTCCTTAGCTTTCTTGACGGGTAGCTCGAGATTGTCTAAGTCATTCAGAGCATCGAAGATCCTGAACACGTCTATCCCATCCCTATGTGCGTACTCTACGAACTTCTCAACAACGTCTCTAGGATAGTGCCTATATCCAACGAGGTTCATCCCCCTGAGAAGCATCATCAGCTTGGTTCTTCTAGCTACCTCCCTAACCTTCTTGAGCCTCTCCCAGGGGTCCTCCATCAAGAAGCGTAGCGGGGCATCGAATGTAGCTCCTCCCCATACCTCGAGAGCGTAGAACCCCGCTCTATCCAGAACCTCTACGATTCTAACAACATCCTCGGTTCTCATCCTTGTGGCGAGAAGCGATTGCTGCCCGTCTCGAACCGTGAGGTCTATGAGCTCTACCAGAGGCCCCTAGCTCTACATGGGCTTAGAGGATATTTCTGTGGAGCGTAATGAAAAAGTTAGTAACGTTCTAGTGTAATATAACTCCTTTGAAGGCGCACTCAAATTCGATGAAATAAAAACTCTTTGATTCTATTCGAAACTATTCACGCGTTCTTAAGAAGCTCGTAGTACTCCAGCCTCTTCTCCTTGGGCACTGGCTTCGTGAACGCGCTGATGACGAACGATATTAGGAAGTTGACCGCTAGCCCTATCATCCCTGCCTCAGCTGGGTGGAACGATATCGGCAGTATCCTACCACCTATCTGCTTAGCTAGCACAGCCGTAATAATAGAGCCCACTATTATGCCCGCTATAGCTCCCTGCCTATTGACCCAGTTCCTCTTGGTAGGTATAATCACTTGGAGTATAGCTGGTAGGAACTGCAGCCCGCCTGCGCAGGCTATAGCGGTTATGTTGAATATCAGCCCGGGCTTCAGTATAGCGAAGTACCATCCTATGAAGGCCCAGGCTAGCAGTAGAAGCCTACCAACTATAACTAGCTCCTTCTCGCTAGCCTTCGGCCTTAGGTACCTCTGGTAGAGGTCTCTGGTTAGTATCAGTGATGTTGTTCCTAGGAACGAGTCTAGGGTTGACATCGCTGCCGCTGCTGCTCCAGCTAGCAGGAATCCAGCGATTATCGGGGGAGTGAAGTTGTATATCATGTACGCCATCACAGCGTCTCTAGAGCCGTAGATCGATATTAGGTGCTTGATGAATCCTGGAGCTAGTCCGGGAGCTCCGGTAACGTTGAGTACAGCTGCAGCTAGCCCAACGAGGGCAGCCGGAATGTAGTAGCTGCTTAGGTAGATCGCTGTTCCAACGCTAGACCACTTGATGGTCCAGGTGTCTCTGGATGCGTAGTACTTGATCCATATGTGGGGTAGAAGCATTAAGCCGACGCTGTACACGATCATGAAGCTCGTTAGGAGGTCGGGGCTCCATCGAAGGACGAGCATGCTCGGGTTGATCTTGTGGAGCTCGGCGAAGATCTGGCCTACACCGCCCGGGAAGAACCTTAGGGCGATTAGTATTCCAGCAACCCAAACACCTATGTACATCCAGATACCCTGCATTACGTCTGTCCAGTAAGCTGCTCGAAGCCCACCTATCACAACGTAGATAGCTGCGACGAGCATTAGCGCTAGGGATGCCCACGTATACGGGATGTGGCCAGCGCTAGCTATCGACAGTATTATCCCTAGACCTATGGCTTGGACAGTTATGTACGCTATGATGAACACCGCTTGTATAATCGCTGTTATAACGCGAAGCGCCTCGCTCTGATAGTAGTCAGCAAGCATGTCTGCGGGAGTTATGAATCCCTTGGCCTTGCCTAGGAGGAAGGCTCGCTTGCCGTAGAAGTAGCCCCATATGGCTGCAAGCGTGGTCCAAGCCATGGCCGCTATCCAGAACGAGATGCCCGCTGATGCGAAGACGGCGACGCTCGTCAGGAACGCGAAGGCACTGTGGTACGTAGATGCTATCGAGAGGAACACCACTATGAAGCCAGCTGTCCTGCTAAGAACGAAGAAGTCCTCGATGGTTTTCCTGAACCGGCGGCCAGCGATGTAACCAATCCCTATACAGAGAACGCAGTACACTATGATTATTATCGTTACTATGGTCCACGTCGGCACGCCCATGCGATCACCTCCAGATCCTTGCTGCTGACACGATCACGAGCACTATTATCGCAGCCCACAGCACGAGCGAGTAGAGGAACGGCAGGCTCAGCCCGCCGATCATCGTGGGGCGGTTGATGGCGTAGGTTAGGTACACTAGCCCGTAGAGGATTATGCCTATGATGAACGCCGCTAGGTGGCTCTTCTTCTTAAAAAGCTTGTACTCTATCTCTAGCTTCCTCTCTGCCAAGAACCACACCTTCAATAAGGTTACGTAACTTTATCTTTAAATAGCTCTAACTTCTCATAATGGTTAAAGCAGTTATAAAAACGATTATCTCCGCTGATACCTCTTGTACGCCCTAGCTAGGCTAAGAACCTTTGTCAAAGCATCGATAACGTCCCGGCCAAAGACCCTAGCCATCGGCTCCTTGCCGACGTCGCCAGAGTCGTAGACTATATCTGGAACCCTGCCACAAGCCTCGTAAGCTCTCCTCACGATCCAAGGTATGGACGCTCCCTCCCTCGCCCTAACCTCCGGCGGCTCCTCCCTTCTATCTATGAACACCGCGGTTAGCCCAAGCTCTCTAGCAGCCCTATCTATGCCGGGGAAGGGTCTGATGTTTATGCATGCCCTTACCGAGGGGTCTAGCCTCTGAGCCTCTAGAACAGCTCTAGCTACGTGGCTAGAGGCTCCGAGCCATACGCATCCACAGGCCTTGACAGCTCCTCTGCACTTAGAGATCCTCCCTTCGACACCAACGCAGTCCTCTACTCCTTTAGCTAGCGGATGCGGTGGCGCTTCGACAATGTTCATCCCAACCTCTGGAACTAGATCTCTTAGCTCCTCCCCTAGCCTCTCAATAGTCTCTACAGCTTCTCTAACTCTACGCATCGACTCGAGTACGCTGCTCGACCTCCTTAGCCTAGCTAGGTGGTTAGGGCACCTCCTTCCCCTACCTATGCGGAGCGCTGTTGTTGCAGCCTCTATAGCGAAGTCTATTCCTCTAGCAACAGCGTCAGCCACGGGGAGGCCAGTCGCTAAAAGCGTTGCTATAGCGCTAGAGAGAACGCAGCCAAGACCATGCACATCTATTCCAAGGTCTCTTCGGCTGAACACGCGTGTAGAGCCGTTGTCTACGTAGAGAGCGTCCTTAACGTAGCTACCCTCCTTGAATCCCTTGACGAGAGCCGCTTTAGCGCCAAGCTCCTCAACGAGGGCTCTGGCAGCCCTAACAAGATCGCTCTCGCTGCGAATATCTATCCCGGTGAGCTCCCTAGCCTCCCAAACGTTAGGGGTTACAACAGTTGATAGAGGCACTAGCCTCTCGCGGAGAGCCTCAACACCGACCCTATCTAAGAAGCTTGGGCCTTTGGTGGGGGCTATCACGGGGTCTAGAACTATGGGGGCTCCAAGCTTAGCTACCTTCTCAGCAACGATATCCACGATAGCCTCGTTCGGCAGCGCCCCTATCTTAATAGCGTCCACCGCAACATCGCTGGTAACGGTATCTATCTGAAGCGCAACATCGCTAGGATCAACAGGGATGATCTTAGTTACGCCGAGAGTGTTCTGGATGGCTATGCAGGTCACCACAGCAACTCCGTAGCCTCCGAGCGCCTCAATGGTCTTGATATCGCTCGTAGCCCCCGCGCCGGAAACAGGGTCGAAGCCAGCTACAGATAGAACGATGGGCATCCTCTTCAAAGGCCTGCACCTAAGCTATGCATAGGGCTCCCCCACCCTCTAAACACGTTACCAGAGCATCTAGATCCCTAGTGCCTAGAAACACCGCGAGGTTCTGCGTAGCCTCTGCGAGAATCCCCGTGCTGTACTTAGCGAAGCAAGCAACCCTACCGTCCAGCAGGTTCTTGAAGATTCCTAGAGTTAGGTTCCCAACTCTAATCCCTAGGATAGGGGTTCCAACGATGTTGATGTCGCTTAGCGCGATGTTGCTAACCTCGAAGCTTAGGGCGCCCACGGGGGTGGAGACGGTTATGGCGTAGCCCCCTTTAGACACTGCAATGGATATAGCCCTAGGGTAGAAGAACGCTACGTGCAGCAGCATCACTACAGCTATGTATATCACTAGGGCTAGCGGGATCAAGCTAGCGAAGCCCTCCATAGCTAGAGCTATCGCTGTAGCTACGAAGGCGCCAACTATCGTAGCGACGCTAGCCTCAAATATCCTCACGTACCTCGATACCTCGCTCAAGGCCTTCTATCCACACGCGTAATCGAGAAAACCGTTTTATATCGCTACTACGCCCGAGTTGAGGAAGAGCGACGCGGGGTTAGGTAATGGCTGGCCTGCCGATGGGTACGGACGAGGAGATAATTCTTGGTAGGCAGAAAACTCCTATAGTTACGATAGGGCTCATCGTCGTCAACGTGATAGTGTACGTGATTATGACTGCCAGAACCCTATTCATGTTCACCCCCGCCTCCTACATATACAGCTTCGGCTTCATACCAGCCCTCCTGCTCCAGAACCCGCTGCAGGGCTTTGCAAGGATCTTTACGAGCATGTTCGTGCACGCTAACCTGCTCCACATATTCTTCAACATGTACTTCCTCTACGTCTTCGGCAGGGCTGTGGAGAACACGATAGGTAGATGGAGGTACCTAGGACTATACATAGCGTCTGGAATAGCTGCAGCACTGTTCCACACAGCATTCACCTTCCTAGGCGGGCCCCAGGAGATGGTTATACCAGCTGTAGGCGCCTCAGGAGCAATAAGCGGAGTGCTTGGAGCATACCTAATACTCTTCCCAGGAACGTCGCTCACCGTGTGTTGGTGGTTCTTCTTCCTACCCTTCTGCTTCACGCTGAGGGCAGCAGCCTACCTCATATTCTGGTTCGCGCTGCAGGTCATCGAGGGGTACACAAGCGCCTCTCTAGGGGGAGCTGGAGTAGCATTCTTCGCTCATGTCGGCGGGTTCCTAACAGGCATAGCGCTGCTACCGCTAGTCGTTAACTGGGCTAGGCACCGCTACCTAAAGATGAGGAGCGAGTTCATAACTAGGTTCCTAGACTACATACGCTACGCCTACACCTACGTCGAGAGACCCGGGCTCGGGAGATTCGCCAAGGCTGTGCTAACAGCGCTGATAGCAGCTGTTCTAATAGGGAGCGCAGTATCGTTCGCTCAGGCGTACTCGCTTCAGAACAGCTACGTTGTTAAGTATCTCGGTGTCTACGAGTACCCAAGCCTAGAGCCCGTGGCTAGCTACAGCAACGTGCTCGTAGGGGTCTACCCAGGGCACCTAGTTAGGCTAGGCCCCAGCATGAGCTACGTCAGCGTGTTCGTGAATAGGCTAGTAGCGCTCAACTTCTTCTGGGATCCCTCGTGGGCATCCAAGGTGGGGAAGTGGGTTAGTAAGGACGTCGTTATCGAGGGCATCAAGGTTCCGGTGCGCCTATACCTGCAGAAGGCTACGTACAGCAGCTCTAGGCTTGTAGAAGCATCTGGAAAGATGATCACGGAGCCCGTATACATTCGCGGGGGTGTGCCGGAGCTAGGGTCACCAAAGCTCTTCGTGTTCGACATAGCCGTCGCTATGATGCACGCCGAGGTTATGCAGTGCGTAGCTGGAGTTGCTATAGCGCTATCCATCCTAGCCCTGTACACGATATACAGGAAGAGCGATGAACTCACCCTAGTTTCCTAAAGGTTTTCTCAGCGAACTCGGCAATCATCACGGATCAGTGCGGCGGGCTTGTCATCATGGGTAGGGGTAGGAGCATAGTCCTAGCACTGATACCTTTGGCTAGCGGCGTACTAACGCTAGCTACCCCTATAGCGGTTTACTACTCGACTATAGGTGCTGCGTACAGAGCCTTCGAAGGCGGGATCCTATCTCTTGCAGCAGTCCTAGTAGCTAAGGCAGCTATAGCTACTAGCTGCGTACCTCCAGCTCTAGCAACAATAGGGCTAGCTATATGGTGCTCCGTAGCGGTGTTCTGGGAGCGCAATGCAAACCCTCTGCTAGCAACGCTCGCAATCATAGCAGCGCTCCTAGCAATAGTCCAATCGGGGTACTACGCTTTTGCAGCGCTATCGTCTAGCACCCTAGCTTACGCAGTCTCGATACGCGTATCCAAGGTGATAAGCCTCGGAGTTGCTCACGCCTACAGCTACGCGCTTAGACTATGCAGCGGCCTCTCGGCGCTGTGCTCAACATCCTCAGCGGTTCTAGGCGCGGCACTCCTAGGCCTAGCTCTAATCGATAGAAAGGTTGGTCATCTCCCGAGAATCACCAGAGCTCTAACCTACGCCACTACAGCTCTATGCATTGTTAGAACAGCAGTAGCCCTCCTAACCCCCTCCGCGGCCCCCATAGGAACAACAGCTCTCGCAGCTCTATCCATAGCCCTCGGAGCCTCAGTACTTACAGGGCTTAGGAAGGCTTAGTGCCAGGCCGACCTCATCACTCGTCAGCACCGGGGACGCTTATCAGCATCCCTCGCAGAGGTCGGTGCGAGCTACATGTCCTCACCGCTCAGACGGGATCGAGGGTCCTCATCCCTACAGCTCTCTACCCCACCTAGCTACCTCAATAGCTTTCTTGCCGAGGGTCGTTAGCCTAACGCTGCTGCCGGAGACCTTAACCACGCCCATGCTCTCGAGCTTGCTGAGCAGCTTTAGTGCTAGCGACCTATCGAATAGGCACCGGCTAACAACGTCCTCGATCCTCACCTCGCCTCTGTACGCAGCTAGGTCGTAGACGAGTATGGCTACGGCCAGCAGCCCGGCGCTCTCCGGCTCCCTCAGCTTCTCAGCTATGCTCTTAGCGCTCGCGTGAGCCACCGCCATGCTCTCCGGTAATACTTGCCTCACCGGAGGAATATTCCTTTCGCAGCAGTGCGCACACAGCTTATCTCTGCAGCAAGTAGCTCACCGAAGCGGTGCCTAGCGTTGAGGGCAGTCCGGGTTAGAAAGCTCTACACGGGTAGGTACGGAGAGGTTCTAGAGAACGTCTACATAGCGTGGGACGGAAAGGAGATAGCCTACGTAGGCACGGAGAAGCCCCGAGACGCCGAGATTATAGACATCGAAAACGGCGTAGCTACCCCAGCCTTCATAGACGCTCACAGCCACATAGGCATGGTTAGATCCGGAGAGCCGATGGCTGAGGAGGAGAGCAACGACATTATGGACAGCGTGCTGCCCCTAGCGGACGCTATACACAGCGTGTACATGGACGATAAGGCCTTTAGAGACTCCATCGAGCACGGAGTTCTCTACAGCTGCGTCCTTCCCGGAAGCGGCAACATTATAGGTGGCAAGGCTGCTGTAATAAGGAACTACGCGCACGATATCGAGGACGCGTTCATAAAGAGCGCTGGCATAAAGGCAGCCCTCGGATACAACCCGCGAAGCGTGAAGGACTGGAAGGGTACCAGGCCCAGCACCAGGATGGGGGCTATAAGCATACTCAGGAAGTGGCTCATCAAGGCACTCGACGCTGCTAAGCTCATCGAGAAGGGCAAGAAGGATCCCGAGGAGTTCGACCCTGAGGTTAGAGCACTTATACCAGTCGTTAGGGGCGAGGAGCTCCTGAGGGTTCACGTACATAAGCAGGACGATATCGCGGCCCTCATAGCTCTGAAGAAAGAGCTCGAGCTGAGGGTAACCATAGAGCATGCGTGCGACGTGCACAGCGCTGAGACGGTGCGCAAGATAGCTAGGGAGTCCATCCCCGTAGTCTATGGACCTATGGACTCGTTCCCATACAAGACGGAGCTGAAGCACGAGAGCTGGAGGAACCTAAGATTCTTCATCGAGGAGGGGATGGTTGAGAAGGGGCTGCTGGGACTCATGAGTGACCACCCAGTGATTCTCCAGAGGAACATCTACCTACAGCTAAGGTTCTTCGTGAGGCTCGGGCTCGACTTCAGCAAGGCGATATCGGTGCTCACGATGAACAACGCTAGGATCCTTGGAGTAGACAAGTTCCTAGGAAGCATTGAGAAGGGTAAGTGGGCTAGCTTCGTAGTGTGGAACGGCGAGCCGCTGAGAATGGATAGCTATCCCGTGCTGGTGGTAGGAGAGGGTAAGGTTCTTCACGAGGAGGTGTAGCGTCAGCAATCGCTCCCCCGATCACCTATCTCCAAAGACCAATCGTCATCATCCAAAGCGTTTTCTTTGTCTGGACTTATAAAGGGTGATACGCTCGCTTCTAGGGATGATGATAGGGATGCCGTTCCGATAGGTGAAGAAGGTCTTCTCACCTGACACCCTTCTCGCTCGCTAGCTCCTTCGCAACTAGGTATGCTATGTATATCGCTCTAGCTCGAGCCTCTAGATACGCTCTAACCTCCTTCAGCACCTTCTCTATCCAGCTGCCGCGGCTCTCCCCCAGCTCTAGGTTGCGGAGCTCCTCAGCTACCCTCTTATGAACCCTCTCTAGAGATACTAGCTTGGGCAGCTCAGCGCCCTTGATCCTAGCGCTGTTGAGAAGCTCGGGTAGCGAGAAGGGCTCTATACCGAGCTTCCTGAACTCGCTGCTAAGGTCGATAGCTTCCTCAGCGATTCTCCTAAGCTTCCTCAGCTGAGCTGCATCGAGATCGCGTAGCACAGCCTCTCTATCGCTAACAACGGGTGTGAAGCCCTCGTAAGTAACCATATCGTCGATCTCGTTCTCAGCTATTCGAAGGTCGCGTGGCGGTGGGGAGAAGGGTATCTTTATGTAGAGGTCTCCTACGCACCTACACTCCTCGCCATCGAAGTACGCTACCGCTACCAGAACCCTAGGTATTGCAGCCTCCTCATCTAGGTTTATCGCTATGGTGTCCAGAGCTACTATCCTAAGAGCTCTGCTGGGCCTAGGTATCGAGATCTCTCTGGATCCTAGCTCCACCCTTAGCCTCTCCCTAAGCAGTATGTAGTCGACGACGCGGGTGGCAACGCGCTTGATCTCGTCCCACCCTATGCCCATAGCCAGCATGTCGCTGTACCCGATCTCGTCGAGCATCTGGAGAAGCACGTAGTCGAGGTCGTCTGGCTCGTACGATTCGACGGCTTTCCTAACCTCGCGCCAGTCCAGGGACTCTATGAGTCCAGCGGCTTCGGGCTCGTGGAGCTCTATGAACTTCTTCTCGCCTATTCTCTCCACGCCGTACATAATGGTCTCGAAAGCTATTCCGAAAACTCTTCTCAGCACTATCATTAGCAGCGCTAGCCCTAGCCTAAGCATCGTCGTGTTCTCAGCCTCGCTAGTCTCTATCACTATGCCGTAGGTGAAGTCGCGGTACTCTCCAGCGGTGTTGACGGGCACGTATATCGTCTTCCTATCGTAGCTAACCACATGCTTAGACCCAACGCGGAAGACACGGGGTCTCTCCGAGGATACTAGCCATATGACCCTGTTGGGAACCTTCCTAAGCTCTCCGAAGCCTGCGTGCGGTGGATAAACAACGCAGTGAACGTAGCTAAAGATCTTACCCCTAGAGACGTCGCGTAGAAGCGAGGGATCCTCACCCCATCTCATCTTCACCGCGCGGTACTCCTCGATAGCCTCGGCTATAGCGTCGTGCTCGTAGTAGCTGAAGTGCCTCAGAGGCTTCTCGATAACCGCCTTTACGTGCCTACTGCTCCTACCCGTCCTCAGATCTATCACTATAGCATCGTTCCCTAGATCGAAGCACCCAACCTGGAACCTCTCGACGAGATCGCAGTGCCCGATAGGCTCGAGCGGTCTCTCGGCTCCAGATCTATCGACTACGTACCTACGTATTCCGTATGGAGGTCCGTACTCGTAGAAGTTAATCCTCTCCCAGATGTGCCTTGCTCTAGCCTCGTCGATCCTAGACCCCTTAATGACCCCAACATCCCTAAGAACCTCCCTCTCGCCATCGTCGAGACCAAGCCTCCTGCCCAGCCATGGAGACACTACCTTGGCTAGAGCCGTGAAGAGCTTCTTGTACTTGTTCCTAGGGTTAATGATAGTCTTTTCGATAGGCATAGAGAGCCACTTGTCCAGAGCGTCAAAGCCTTTCGATAGAAGCTCCCAGTCCCATCTAGTCGATGGAAGGATTATCGTTTCGGTGAACGGGATCTCCCTCCTACGACCCTTCCTACCCTCGCGCTGAAGGAACTCCCTAACGTCCTCTGGAAGACCCACGTGAACAACCCTAACCACTGTGCCTATGTCTATACCCTGGGTGAGCGTCCTAGGGCTCACGATAACCTTGACGCTCCCCTTCCTAGCACCCTCCTCTATCGCCTCCCTCAGATCCTTTGGCACAAGATGGTGGTGCGTAGCTACGCGACCCCTCTTATCCTCCGGAAGCCTACTCTGGATAGCCTTAGCTAGCTCTTCAGCACGGAAGATGCTTCGGGTGAACACAAGAGTAACCCCTTCGTCATCAACGTACTTCTCCACAATCTCCTCAACGCTGAAGCCCGGGGAGTGGACCTCGTATCCTAGAGCCCTCAAGTAAGTAACCACTCTATAGGCATCGCGACGGAACTTCTCAAAGTCCTGAAGAGCCTCGATGATATCCCTATCGACGTCTCCCCTAGATAGGAGATCAGGCAGGTAAACCCTGGCGCTCTTCCAAACCCTTTCAAGCTCCTTACCTATAACTATGTAGACTCTGTTCTCCACGCGAAACGGCTTACCTTCCACAACAGAGCAGTCCCTTCCAGTAACGCTCTTGAGGAACGAGCACACGTCTTCAGGGTTCGAGAGCGTTGCAGTAAGTATAACCACCTGCAGCTTACGATCGCTGTAGAGGGAGAGCACCTCGGTCATAGCTAGGAGTAGGGCGAGGCTCCTTGGACTGTAGAAGTCTATCTCATCGAATACGAGTAGCGATAGTCTAGATAGGAAGTTTCTCAGCACGCACTTCTTAGGATCCTCAGCAAGCTTCTTCACCTGGTGCAGAAGGAACGCAGGATTTGTTATTATCAGCTTCGACTCCGATACCTCCTTATATAGTGATCTACCTAGCTCTGCACGGGTCTTAGCATCTAGCTTAAGCACCTTCACCCCAACAGCTCTAGCGTAGCTAGTAATCCTCCTAACCTGGTCGTTAGCTAGAGCAAGCGTTGGATACACCGCAATACCCCTAAAATCCTCGCGCGAAGCTCTTCGGAGAAAGTACATTACCCAAGCTTCGGTCTTTCCAGAGCCGGTTCCAGCCTTCAGAACAACGTTACTCCCGCTCTCCAAAGCGTTCAAGGCCTCAACTTGATGAAGATACAGCCTGCTCGTAGCTATGCGCTGCAGGCTAGGATCCTTACCTAGCTCCGGAACAACATCCGCAAAGGTGTAGCTCGCTCGAGGAGGCTCTATTCCAGGCTCGACTCTCTTAACGATCTCGTAGCCCATAGCCTTAAGTAGCTGCTCGCTACTCACTACTCGCATCAGCTTAGCACCTCCCATACGTAGCTAATGCCTAAGCGAGTGTTTGAGGAGTGCTGCCAGTCGTAGAGATGCGGTAGGTATCTTAAGAGCGAGTTCTAACACTATTGCTCAGCGAGATGATGAGAGCCCGAGCGCTGACAAGTGATGATAACCACCGGGGCTGAAGATGCTTGGAAGCGAGTTAAACCTTTATACCCAGCTACACTCGATCACTTGAAGTCTGTGATAGGTTAAGTAGTGGTGAATGATGAAGGTAGCACCCGAGGAGCTACGCCATGAAGTTCGAGATGCTGGACGGTGCTAGCAGGAGGCTCGACATAGCGATCAAGCTCCTCGACGAGGCTAGGAGAAGCTGCAGAAAAAGGAGCGTGGAGTGCACCATGCTGGAGGACATCGTGTGGAGCCTTCTAGATGCGCGGATACGACTAGCTATACTCAGGAACAGGGTTAGGGGCGGTAGAGCTTCGCGAGCTAGGATCGCTAGAGCTAGGGAGTAAGGGTTTTCATCTAGGCTCGTGATCTAGATCGCGAGAGCATGAGTGAGGAGCCGCGTGTTCTAGTAGAGATCTCGAGCAGCGCCCCTAACCCGCTTGACGTAATCAAGCTTCTGAGGAGTATGTGCAGCGACTGCGGGGCAGTAACAGTCTACCTGGGCGTTGTCAAGCCCTTCAGCAGCTGCGGATCGAGGGTTAAGGGCATAGAGGTTTCTGCAGACCCTAGCGCTGCTGAGGAGCTGAGAAGAGCATGCCTAGAGATTGCTCGCAGCTGCGGCTGCAGAGCTCTCTACGTATGGCACCGAGAAGGATTTGCGGAGAGCGGAGCTGAGCTAGCTGTTATAGGTGCTGCGGCTATGACTAGGCACCAGGTTCTCGAGTGCGTTAGGAGAGCTGTAGATACCGTGAAGAGCTTAGGGGCTATAAGGCGCCGCGAGATCACTCTAGAATAAAAGAGAGCTCGATGAAGAGGTAGGCGGTGAGATCCTTGTCGGAGACCATAGACATCGAGTATCTGAAGAAGGTTGATCTGAGGATCGGCATCGTTAAGAAGGCGGAGAGGATCCCTGGCTCCCGCAAGCTGCTTAGGCTAGAGGTTGACCTAGGTTCAGAGACTAGGCAGATAGTTGCTGGCATAGCACCGTGGTACGCCCCCGAGGAGCTTGTTGGTAAGAGAATTGTGGTTGTAGCTAATCTCAAGCCTAAGAAGCTTATGGGGTACGAGAGCCAGGGGATGATGCTAGCAGCTGTTGGCAAGGATGGGAAACCTTACCCGCTAACCGTAGAGGGGGACGTCGAGCCAGGGGCTAGGGTGTTCTAGCCACCTGCTCGCCTAGCTCTAGGTACCGCACAATGGATCTAGTACCCATTTTAACGACCTCTATCACCCTATCAGCCTTCTCTATAACCTCAATATCGTGGGTAGCGACGATAACCTGCGGTAGGGTCTGCGAGATCTTCTTTATCAAGTCGAAGAGGATCTCTCTGCGCTCAGCATCTAGGTGAGCTGTAGGCTCGTCGAGTATGAAGAACCCTGGGAGCCTACCCATAACCGCGTAGGCTAGAGCCATTCTTAGTGCGGTTGCTATCGCTGTCTTCTCGCCGCCGCTAACGCTCTTCACGCTTATCTCGCCACTGCTGCTCCTAACGATGATGTCGAAGTCCGGGGCTATCTCTATCGATAGGTCAAGACCGAGGTTCTGAAGGACAGCGTTAGCGTAGCTCTGCACGATCCTCCTAGCAACCTTCGTTAGCTCGCGTGCTAGAACACCATCCCTCCCCAGAACCCTATCATGTATGTAGAGGAGCACTGGCAGAAGCTCTATCTCTCTACGTAGCTTCTCTTGCTCAGATTGCAGCTCGCCTAGCTCCTTAGAGATCTCGTCCCGCTGCCTCTGCAAATCGCTTACGCGCTGCTTGAGCGCCGAAACCCTAGACTCTAGCATCCGAACACGCTCCACGTGGCTACGGTACCTCCTCTCTAGCTCGCTTAATTCGAGCTTATCGGGATCCACTCCAAGATCCCTAAGCTTACCCTCGACTATCCTCAGATCTCGGAGTATCGACTCCCTATCAACACCCTCTAGCTTGGAGTAGAGCTCCCTCCGCCTCTCCTCCAAAGCCATGTACCTACCCCTAGCGTTCTTCACGAGGTCCTGCACGCACTGCACGAAGTCAACGCTGCTCTTAGCAGCAAGGCAGGGTGAGACTCTATCCCTCAGCTCGCGCTCTAGGGTCTCCCGAGCACGCTTAGCCTCTCCAAGAACCTCGCGAGCTACCCTAGAGAGATCCTCTAGCTTCGATACCAGCTCCTCTATCTTAGACACGAGCTCGAGCCTCCTAGTCCTAAGCCTTCTAGCGAGGGTGTACATGCGGCTTAGCCTAGCCTCAACCCTCCTAAGCTTATCGATCTCCTGGCGTAGTGCGGTCTCGCGCTTAGCAAGCTCCTTCAGCACGGAGTGCCTCAGCGAATCGTCCATAGGCCTTCGACACACCGGGCACTCGCTGCTATCAGAAACAACTCCCTTGCTCTCCATAACTATGCGTAGCTCAGCCTCAGCCCTAGCTATGCTCCTCCTCACACTGTCGAGAGCCCTTCTAACAGCATCATCAACGTTCTCCTCACTGCACTCCCCCTCGAATCCCAGAGTAGAGAGCTCCCTGCACACACCATCTATATCGGCGTCGACAGACTCCTTCTCAGCCCTCAGCTGCTGAATCCTCCTCCTGGCTTCAGCTAGATCCCTTAGCCTAGCTCTAGCCTCGCCAACATCTATGGCTCTAACCCACTTCTCTATCTCTAGAAGCCTGCGCAGCGCTTCGATCTCGCTCTCCATGCTCTCGATCTCGCTGATTATCCTCGCCTTCTCCCTAAGCTCGAAGAGCCGTATAGCCATATCCCTAATAGTCTCGAGAAACTCCTTCTCACGACGAGCATCCTCAACCTCTCTCGAAGCCTTCTCGAGCTCCTTCAGAACCCTCTCGGACTCAGCATCAAGCTCCCTAAGCTTCCGCTGAAGCCTCTCAACGTTTCTAGAGACCTCCTCGAGCTTTCCCCTCAAGCTCTCTAGATTCCTTATCGCGGGCCGAAGAACCTCTCTAGCCTTCTCCAAGTCCTGGAGCCCTAGAAGCTTGAGTATAGCCTCCTTCCTCTCAGCTGGCCTAAGATCGAGTAGCTTAGTTAGCTCGTCCTGTCTAGACACAATCGTGTACCTTATGGCCTCTGGCGAAGGAACTCCGAATACCTCCTCTAAAACGTACCTAGATACCGCGTCGACCCCTGAGGCCACGATCTTAGGCTTAGACCCCTGGTCTAGGTACAGAAGCTGCGCATCATCGCTTCCGCTAGCCCTCACCAACCTCTTAACAACGTACCTAACACCACCAACGTCTAGCTCCACCTCGATCTCGCCCTCCGAAGCACCTAGCCTAAGAATATCGCTCTTCCTACTGCCCCTAACAGCACCCCTCCTACCTGCTAGAAGCGCGTAGACGATAGCGTCTATTATAGTGCTCTTCCCAGCCCCGTTAGGCCCAACTATAGCTGTTAGTCCGGGGTAGAACAATATCTCGCTGCTCTCGTGGCTGAGTATGTTCCTAAGCCTAACCCTTCTAAGGATAACCGTTCTCATACCTAGCCACCGAGGAACCTCATGAGGCCCTTGCCCGACCTAGAGACCCTAACCCTAGCCCCGGTTCGCGATGCTGCTACCGGTCTAGCTCCCCGAAGCACTAGCTTCTTAGCCTCCTCGAGAAGCTGAGGATCGTTCTTCAGCTCCTCAATCAATCTCTTAGCGCTCTGCTCGCTCGGGCTAGAGATCAGCTCCACCAGGAGCTTAGCTAGCTTCTCGCTCCCAACAACCTGCGCAACTAGCTTAGGGATATCTAGCTTCTCGCTCTCACCAACAGATGCAATCTCTACGGAATCGCCAACAAGTTCCCTGCCAGCTCTGATCGGCTCTACGTGGTAGTAAGCAACCAGGTTCTCTCTGCGTAGAGCGTCAAGCGCGTAGCTAACCCTAGCTATGTAGTCCCTACGCCCCTCAACAGCTATGAATACCAGCGGAGGCTTCCTTCCCTCGCTAACGAGCTTCGTAGCTCTAGCCCTAACGTCCTCGATAGCCTCCTGAGCGCTGGAATACCTACCTACGATCCACGGACGCACGCTCTCTAGAGCTATCCTCTGTATCTCGGGCTCGCGCTTGCTTAGGTCTACTAGAACTACGCTCTTGCCACCCTCGCACCACTCGTCTCTTCTAAACACCTCGGTAGCCCCGGGATAAACAACCGGAGTACCATCTCTGAGCCTGAAGAGTCGGTAGCCGTGGTAGTCGCCTAGCGCTATGTAGTCAAACCCCTGAGGAAGGGTCTCTAGAGATGCATCGGGATTCTGGGGAACAACCTCCTTGAGCAGCAGGTGGGCTAGGAGTATCGAGGGCCCCTCCTTAAAGGATCTAGAGGCGGATCTAACTCCCTGTCTCCTTGGGTAGGGAACAGCTACAACCTCGAGGGAGCCGCTGCGTGCTCTAACAATGAATCTCTCGATACTTGTTACAGCGAGGTGATCCACAGCCCCGAGCTCTCGGAGCAGCACGAGGGGCGACATGCCGTACCTTCTCGGAAGATCGTGTTGTCCAGCTATCGCCACAACCCTTATACCCGAGTCCCTAAGCCTCTTCAGCTGCTTGATCGCCACTAGGTAGGTGTCTGGCGGTGCGTACGCCTTGTCGAAGAAGTCGCCTGCGTGGAGATAAACATCGACGTGCTCCCTAACGGCGATGTCTATGGTCTCTGCGAACGCTTCGAGAACATCCCTGTACCTAAACGGTAGCGATCGAGGGGCAGAGCTACCTATGTGAGTGTCGCTAACGTGCAGAACGAGCATAGCTACACCAACCCCTTAAGGTCCTCTAGAGCAGCCTCGTGGATCTCGCCTAGCTCTTCTCCTCTCTCCATCTCCCTAGCTAGGCTACGCCACAGCTCTGATATGCGTGGCGTAGCTCCAGCTCTCTTACCGCCGTGCCTATCTATCTTGACGAAGGCTGGGAACCTACCTATCCACTCGCCCACCAAGAGGGCCTCGCCGGTATCCATAGTGCTTAGCGACGACGCTAGATCCTCCGTAAGCATGTCGGAGGCGTTCATCACAGCCCGCTGGTCAGCCTCCTGCACGAGCTTCATGAAGACGAAGTTCTGCACTTGGCTAACAGTGTTCGAGTCTATGTTTCTAGGCCTCTGCGAAACTATGAATAGGCATACGCCGAACTTCCTACCCTCCCTAGCTAGCCGCTCAATGCTTCTTCGAGAAGCTGACTCGCGGTTAGAGGATAGGAATAGGTGAGCCTCCTCGATAACCAGAACAACGGGCTTTGGCGTTCCCATAAGCGCGTTGCGTCTGCCGAACCAGAGGAGCTCGTCGGCAACGAGCTTGAGCATGTAGTCCCTCTGCTCATCGTCTAGAGACGACGCGTTGAGGACAACTATAGTTCTTGGAGCGAGCAGCTCAACAGGGCTACCCCTCCTAAAGCTTATGGGGGTGTACTCGAAGAACTCCTCAACCTTAGCTACAGCAGCCTCGCAGCTACGCTCGCTAAACGCCTTTGACTGCCCTCTACCGCAGATCCTTCTAATCGATGATATCACTGCCTCTCTAAAGAGCTCGGCTAGAGCCTCCATAGCGTCGAGGTTCTCGCCTATATCCTCGCTAGCATCGCTAGCTAGAGAGGACTGCCTAGCCCTAATGCTTGCTAGGCGGCTGCGAGCCTCCTCAACAGCTCTGGGAGTGATCCCGTGCTTATCGATTATCTCTGAGAAGAGCTTCTGAGCCTCCCTAAGCCCTCTCTCGACGAGTCTTCTCTGAACAGTTGCTGAGGCCTCTGGAACGATCATCTTGGACAGCATCTTTGGCGCTACAACAAGCGGGTTGACGTACAGGTCTATGGTCTCAACCCTTACGCTAGGCGACTCTGGCGATAGCGACGAGTACTCTCCGTGAACATCGTACACGATAACCATTCCCCCTATCGACGCTATCCTATCTATCAGGATTGCAACGGTGTTGCTCTTGCCGCTTCCCGTAGTCCCCGTTATGAATAGGTGCTTAGCAAGAGCGTCCACAGAGACCCTAACCTCAACATCATCGCGGCCAACCAGATGCCCTATCCTAACGCAGTCCTCCCCACCCCTGCTGAAGAGCTTGGATAGCACTGGCGAAGGCGCTAGGTACACCGGGGCATTGGGTGGCGGAGGGGTTCTGGGGACCGATACAGCTCCATCGCTACCAACGTCAGCTACAGCCCTAACTAGGGATGCGCCGTACTGTGCGAGCTCGTTCTCGAACTCCGCGTAGAGCCCGCTCGTAGCGAGCGCGGCAGCCCCGCTCACCGGAACAGTCCTTCTATACATCGTTGAGCTCACCACGCCAACGAGTAGGTGACGCTTCTCTCTACCGGTAGATGGGTCTCGCGATGAGAACGGTATCGCGACGTAGGTACCGAGGGGTAGGGGGTGCCTCGAGACAACCTCAACGATGCCTGGCCTAGACTCGTTGCCCACTATACCTATGGGCTCGCCTAGAGCGCTCCCTAGCTCCTTCTCCAAAGCTTTGCTACCCACCCCTAGCTCTGCAGAGTAAGAGGCTCTAAAGGTGGGAGGCTGTAGAAAGTTGGGCTTAGAGAACACCTAGCTTCCTAAGAACGAGCTCTATCCTTCGCCCCACAATGCTAGCAACCACGTCCAGAGCCCTAGGCATGGGCCCCAGAGGATCGACCTGCCCCGCCCTAACAGCGCGAAGAACATCGTCTACGGAGCTCACCTCGCGCCTCACGACGCACCTAACAGACCCAACCTGCTTAGCTACATGGGCATCGCTGCCAGCTGTCATCGGCTTGCCGAGGGATCTAGCTAGCCTAATAGCCTCAGCGTTGAATCGAGCAAAGGTCCTACCATTTATCGCCTCAATCGCATCAACGATCCTAGCAACCTCCTCAATCCGGCTGCGCGGAACGGTAGAGGCCCTGAGGAGGTAGCCGAAGGGATGCGCATACACGATTACACCCCCTCTAGACCTGCACCACTCAACAACATCCTCGGCTCTAGCGCCCTTGAGCCTAGGCTCCTCCTCAACTCCTAGACATAGGATGTGGCCATCGCGGCTCGACACCTCGACCCCTGGAATAACGATGATATCTCTACCGCCGTACCTAGCAGCCTCAACTCCTCCAGCAACCGTATCGTGGTCCGTAACCGCTAGAACCCTAAGCCCTTTCCTGCGAGCGAACTCCACAACGGTTCTAGGATCATCGAGACCGTCGCTTCTAGAGGTATGTACGTGTAGGTCGCCATAGATAGGCTCCTCCACTCTATGCAGCACCTCTCCTCCTAGCGAGGACGGTCTTCACCCTCTTCAACCTAGCTTTCTCCTCCCTCTCCCTCTCCTCGAACTTCATCCTTAGGTACTTGATGGTGTTCATGAGCCTAGGTATAAGCACGTGCTCGAGCATGTTGACCCTCCTCCTAGTCCTCTCGAGCTCGACGCCCAGCATCTCCAGCTCCTTCTCTAGCTCGGCTATGGAGCACGCTAGCTCAATAACCCTAGTGCCGCGCTTTGCCAGCTCCGCTACCTCGATAGGTGCGAAGGGTATAGGCGTGCTCTGAACCTCTTCAACCTCTATCAAGGGCGCTCTAACGCCAGCAACGCTCCTCGTGGCAGCGCTTACCCAAGCACCTCGCGCCCCAGGTCTCGTTAGAGCCTCTAGGCTGCGTAGACCAGATATAGCTAGAGCCCTCACATAGAGGGGATATAGCTCGCGTAGCTCGCGATGCAGCTCTATGCGAGCCCTATACAGCTTCCTAATAACTACGAAGAACTCCTGCACCAGCAGCGTCAGCCTATCCCTAAGAATCCTATGTATCCTCCTAGCTGTAGCGAGCCTTCTGCGCAGCCTAATCAGCTCCAGCTTCGTTGGTCTAGCTACCCTAACAACCTCTCTGCTAGACAAAGCGG
Organism: Thermoproteota archaeon; assembly: GCA_013154235.1. Taxonomy (GTDB): domain Archaea; phylum Thermoproteota; class Thermoprotei_A; order Sulfolobales; family Ignisphaeraceae; genus JAADCV01. The sequence goes on from JAADCV010000013.1 coordinate 24,870, forward strand.
GCTTCCCTTGGTAGAGCGGTAGAACCGGATATTAATCCTTGATTCCTAGCCTACAGCCGGGTGATGAGGAGCCGAGCGGCGGAGAGATGAAGAGGATCCGGGATCTGACCTTGCTTAGGCAGCAGCTCCGCGCACTAGTCGAGGAGATGAAGAGGTTTCTCCAAGCCTCGGAGGCTCCCGGAATCCCCGACGAGGTTAGGCTAACGCTCCTCTTCTCCGTGGCTGAGATAGCGTCAGCTATAGTGATAGCGGTGTCTAGCGAGCGCAAGCTCCGCGCGATCCTATGCAAGATGAGGTCTAGCAGGAGGGTGAATAGAGCGCTAGCAATACTCAGGAGAGATGGGGTCATTAGCCACGAGGATTACGAGAGGCTGAGGAGGGTTCTAAGGGCTCTTAGGTGCCATAGAAACGCCTACCTGCACCCGATATGCGTGGAGAGGTGCCCACCACTATCGGTTGATGAGGCTAGGAGATGCGTTGAGGAGCTAGCTGCTCTAGCTCTACGATACGCGTCTCGAGAGGATTGATTGTGGAGGACCTCAGCTGCCGCTGATTATGACATCCCCTTCTCGGGTCCGCAACAGGGGTCCACTACATCATCGGCTACAGCTGCTCGACCTCTATACCGCTGCACCCAGCTTTTAGCGAAACTACCTCAGCTCCTAGAGCTCTAGCGACGTGCGCTAGCCTATGGAGCATGCCTGGCTGCGCGAACGCTACGAAGGCCCCTCCCCCGCCCGCTCCACTCATCTTGGCTCCGTAGGCTCCAGCTCTCCTAAGAGCGTGCACCACGCGATCGCTGCTCTCCGAGACCACGCCGAGCGCGTGCAGCAGTCCATGGTTAGCGTTAGCTAGCATTCCCAGCCGCTCGTAATCCAGCTTCTCCACAGCGTCGAGGCCCTCGTCTACGACTGCCGCTATCGCTCTCATTATGCTCTCGACGACGCGTGGGGCCGAGCCCCTAAGCTTCTTCACGTAGGCTACGAGAGTCGCTGTCGAGCCGAGCCTAGGAACGTAGCCCACTAGAGCATCTATAGAGTCTCTAACAACCCTATGCCTATGGTTAACGGGATCCACCAGAACGACTCCTCCTAGGCACACGGTTGCGGTATCCATAGGGCTAGCAGCTCCCTGAACCTCTAGCTCGACCCTCCACGCGAGCTTAGCGAGCTCTCGAGCATCAATGCTAACCCCGTTGAGCTCTAGGCACGTAGCTAGAACCCCCGCTGAGACAGCCGCCGAGGTTCCAAGACCTATGCTGGGAGGTAAGCTGCTTCGAATGCTCACCTCTATACCGCTATCTATCCCTCCAACGATAGAGGAGCAAACCTCTATGGCTTTGGATACGTAGCTAGCTATCCTATCTATGCTCTCCCTCCTAGCCTCGTGGCTCCCAGACCCTATGTCCACAGCAGTTAGGGGAACCCTTATCTCAACACCCTCGAACCGAATTACGCTCCTACCATCGCTTCTGAAGCGAGCCTCGACATCTATGCGCTTAGGCACTGCAGCAGCGATTGCGGGATAGCCGTATACGACAGCGTGCTCTCCAAAAAGAGTCACCTTCGTGGGGACTCTAGCTAGAGCCCTCCTCAAGGTCATCCCTCAGCGGAGGTTCATCTCATCATTTTCAGGGCGGGGCGACAGTACATCATCGGGGCTGCGGAGCTACTTGGATAGCTGCCTTAGATAGGGTAGGGCTGGCCTCGAACTCATCTTTATCGGGAGGGACTGCTCCACGCGGGGGTACCCCTCTAGATCCTTTTCGAGGAGCTCTACTAGCTCGTTTAGAGTCATTGATCTCTGCACACCGCTAGACCTAATTCTAACATTTAGGGTTCCAGTCTTAACCTCTCTATCGCCTACGACAACTACGTAGGGAACCCACTCGACGCCAGCGTCCCTAATCTTCCTACCGAGGCTCTCCTCCCTATCATCGATGTCCACGCGGATCCCCCTAGAAAGGAGCTCCCTAGCGATGCTCTCAGCGTAGCTAAGGTGATCCCTAGACACGGGTATGATCCTAACCTGTATCGGTGCGAGCCACGTTGGAAGCGTGGGTGCGCTCCCGCTCTTCTCAGCGTGCGCCGCGGTGTCGAAGACCATGTATATGTAGCGCTCTACAGACCCTATCAGCGCCGTGTGAATTATGACCGGGTACCTCTCGCTCCCATCGCTATCGCGGTACCTTATGCCGAACCTCCGAGCGTTGCCAACGTCGATCTGCCAAGTAGCTATCTCTCTCGGGCGCCCCATCTCGTCAACTATGGTGTACTCGACGTTAATCACCCAGTAGTAGATGCCTGCTGGGTACACGGCTAGGAGGACGGGGCGTCCCTCCCTCTCAACGAACTTCCTGAGCGTCTCCCTGTGATTCTCTAGAAAGTCCTGGGTCACGTTGTATATAGCTACGTATCTCCTCCCGAGCTTCGCAGCTTCTCGGTGGATCGCAGGCATCACCTTGCTGAGCACGATTTCCGCAGCCTCCTCGAGGCTCTTGGTCAGTATGTGCAGGTCGGGCATGTGGAACTTCCTAACCCTGAACCCAAGCACTATCTCTCCGCGCTGCTCGTAGCGGTAGCTGTCAGCCACCTCGAACATGCCCATGGGCAGGTCCCGGTAGCTCAGCACCCAGTCTCTGAGTATCGAGAACTGCTGGTGACAGGCAGCGAACCTGAGCACGAACCTATCGCTACCCATCCTAACCTCGTACATCCTCTCCCCGAAGAGCTCAGCGTGCTTCCTAACGGGCTCGTAGCTCAGGCTGAACATGTTGGTGCCCCTAACCTTGAAGATTGGTATGCCGAGGCTCTGGGCTACTAGCCACGAGTAGCGCTGCACAGCCTCGAAGATCGTGTCTGCGTGCGGCTCGTACCTCATGTGGCCGTGGTCAGACATAGGCTCCCACTCGAAGCCGAACTTCCTAAGGTAGTAATGGACCCTGCCCGTGCCGCCCTCGAGCTCCTTCCTCAGAGCCTCCTTCTCAACAACAGTCCTAAGATCCTCGTCACCACCGTAGTCGAACTCTCTAGGGTCGTGGAGAGCGCCGTCGGGGGTCATTATGAGGTACTTCTTCTCGACAGCTCTCCGCTCGGCAGCTCTACCCGGCCTCACTGTTCGGGAGAGCTCGCTGAGCGGGTGCCCGTAGCACGAGATCTCGAACTTCTTGTACCAGCCGAAGGGGGCTCTAAGGGTCTCGAAACCCATCTCCCTAAGCTTAGCCTCCGTAAGCTCGAGAACCTTCCTAGCTGTGTAGGGATCAGCTAGATCGGAGGAGAGGTGAGCGTATGGGTACACGACAACGCGCTTGGCGCCAACCTTCCTAGCTACGCTAGCTATCTCCTCAGCAGCTCTGGATGCTACCTCCTCGGGGTTCTGCTCGTCAACGCTCTCTACCGTGCACATAGCCACGAGAGCGTTCTCCGCGCACCCCCTCCTCCGATCCTCGGGAACGTCCTCAGCTGAATCTATTGCTCTCTGAACCGCTTCGTACGCAAACCTCTCTGCGTGTATCAGAAGGATTCGCATCTATCAGCGCCTCAGCTCGTGGCTCGTGTTTGGGCTAGAAATCCTTTTGCGATCCATGACCAGACTGAAAGTTTCGGCTAGGCGCAGGAGCGTATAAGAGCCTACTAACGGCACGAGCACTAGGCTAGGGGTGAGCGATAGTGGCTCAAACCGAGAAGAAGGCTAAGAGCCTCGAAGACCTAGGGATATCGAGCACGATACTGAGGAAACTCTACGACGCAGGCATAACCACGCTAGAGGCCCTAGCAGCAGCAAACGCGCAGGAGCTCAGCCAGACCCTAGCGATACCCCTCCCAACAGTCCAGCGAATAATAATGAAGGCTAGGGACGCGCTAGGCCTTGGCTTCAAGACAGCGCTAGAGCTGAAGAAGGAGAGAATGGCGCTACCCAAGATAACCACAGGTAGCCGAAACCTAGACAACCTGCTTGGCGGAGGCATCGAGACTAAGAACATAACGGAGTTCTTCGGGGAGTTCGGAACAGGAAAGACCCAGATATGCCACCAGCTAGCAGTCAACGTGCAGCTACCTCCAGAGAGGGGAGGGCTTGGGAAGAAGGCGGTGTACATAGATACTGAGGGAACATTTAGGTGGGAGAGAATCGAGGCTATGGCGAAGGCCCTAGGGCTCGACCCGGATCAGGTTATGGAGAACATACTGTACGTGAGGGCGGTCAACAGCGATCACCAGATGGCTGTGGTTGAGGAGCTTAGGAGCCTCATACCCAAGGAGAACATAGGGCTCGTCGTAGTAGACTCTATAACTAGCCACTTCAGGGCTGAGTACCCAGGAAGAGAGAACCTGGCCGCAAGGCAGCAGAAGCTGAACAGGCACCTCCACCAGCTAATGTCGCTAGCTGAGCTATACAACGTCGCTATAGTGATAACCAACCAGGTTATGGCTAGACCCGACGTGTTCTACGGTGATCCGACGATGGCTGTCGGAGGCCACGTGCTTGGGCATGCTCCTGGGATAAGGGTGCAGCTAAAGAAGAGCAGAGGAAATAGAAGAATTGCTAGGGTTGTAGACGCGCCGCACTTGCCGGAGAGCGAAGCGGTATTCGTAATCACAGACGCTGGGATAAGGGATCCAGAGTAGCGATACCGTTTTAATCCTTGGTCTTGGAACGCGGCTCGGGAACTCGTTGCTGATACCTCCGCAGATCAACGAGGCTACGCGCGTAGCTATAGCTGTGGCAACCTTTGTCTATGCAGGTGTTGAGGACTGGAGGAAGAGGGATATAAGCCCATGGACATGGGCGCCAGGGATAGTTGCTGGTGTTGTGCTCTCAACTATGGAGGGGCTAGTCATCTACCCAAGGATCATAGTTGTTCTCTCAGCGCTTGTCTCCGGGATCATAGTTGGTGCCTTTGCCGCAGCAGTCTTTCTACTTAGGGCTATGGGCGGGGCAGACTTCCTAGCTGTAGCGTGCTTAGCCTGTCTCCTACCATACCCGCTATTCTTCATCAGGGGGCTGCTTGGTAGAAGCATCGTTCCTCCGCTCCTACACATACTTCTATACTCCTCGATACTATCGATAGTGCCCTTGCTGGCTAACGTTATTCACAACATTAGGAGGAGGAACGTTCTCGATAGTCTCGGTTTGCCTAAGTGGAAGAAGCTTAGGTACTTTCTAACGG
>JAADCV010000023.1 GCA_013154235.1 Thermoproteota archaeon
GTGTCTAGGGTAAATAGGGCGGTAGCTACGCACCTTGCGAGGAAGCGAGGTGCTAGCAGTGAACGGCATCGAGGTCGTGAACCTCCGCAAGAGGTACGTAGCTCGCGAGGGGTTTAGAAAGAAGAGGATCGTCGAGGCTCTCAAGGGGATAAGCTTCGTAGTTCCCAAGGGCTCTATACACGCGCTCCTAGGCCCTAACGGAGCTGGTAAGACGACTACGGTCAGGATACTCGCAACACTCCTGCTCCCGGATGGCGGCGAGGCTAGGATCATGGGGCTAGATGTTGTTAGGGAGGCTCCTAGGGTTAGAGAGATCATTGGTGTTGTGCTGGATGTCTCGAAGGGCTTCTACATGTCGCTATCTGGCTACGAGAACCTCGTCTTCTACGCGCTCCTCAAGGGCTTCTCCCTATCCGAAGCTAGGAGGAGGGCTAGAGAGGTTCTAGAGCTCGTTGGGCTCGAGCAGATGGGTGCGTCGAAGAGACCTTACTACACCTACAGCCTAGGAATGAGGGCTAGGCTAGCTATAGCGAAAGCCTTGATCTCCGATCCGCAGGTAATGATCCTAGACGAGCCTACGCTCGGGCTAGACGTTGAGAGCTCTAGAATGGTTCGAGAGCTTCTCGTGGACCTTGCTAAGGAGGGTAGAACCATCTTGGTGACGGGCCACAACATGCACGAGATAGAGGCGATATCCAACGCCGTGACCATAATCGATAGGGGTAGGGTTGTTGCTAGCGGCGAGCCGCGCGAGCTCAAGGAGAGGCTAGGTCTTCTCTACAGGTTGAAGCTGAAGCTCGCGGGGCCCAACGCTAAGGACTTCATCGAGAGGCTCAAAGGCTCTCTAGACGTTAGCAAGGTTGAGACCTCGGAGTCCAGTAGCTTCATAGAGGTCTCGATGCTAGTGAGGGATAGGAGGGAGGTGATTGCGCAGACGGTTTTCGAGCTAGCGAAGAGCGTGGACGTCAAGGTTCTGGACTTCTCTCTAACCGAGCCATCGCTCGAGGATGCGTACATAGCTATCGTCGGTGGGCATCGTGAGGAAGCTGGGTAGCGCGATTGCTGCTGTAGCGTATAGAGAGGCTGTGTGGTTCAAGAGGTTCGTAGCTGACTACGTAGTTGCGTGGGTTCTACCCATATTCTTCGGGTTAGGCGTGATCTTCCTCCCCTCTAGCATGGGTAGCGTCTCTAGCGTCCTTTCCCGAATGAGTAGCGTCCTAGGTACTAAGGTCACTCTCAGCGAGGCGGTAGCGTACGGAATATCTCTATCAGCAATAATATCGCTCGTGGGTGCAATAGTTGGAGACGTCATCCAGACGACGGTTAGCGAAGCTAGGATAATGGGGATACTAGACTCCGTGCTAGTCTCAGTTGATCTAGGTAGCTACGTCACTGCTGTAGCCATAGTTAGATCCGTGCTCCTAGGATTCTTCTCGACTATCTACCTACCCATAGCCCTTGTAGCGGTGCTCGGCCTAGAAGGGCTCAGAGCTTACGCATTCCTAGCGCTACCACTACTGGCGTCCAGCATAGCTCTAGGGCTCTACGCAACCTCCATAGCTCTGCCAGTAGCGTTCTTCGTCAACATAAGCAGGCCCTGGACACTATCTAGCGTGCTGGTCCCAGCCATACTAGCTGGGGCTGGGCTCTACATACCGGCATACATGGTTCCAGCGATACTTCGAGCCATCGCCTTAACCACGCCGGTTCCAGAGCTATGCGAAGCGCTGAGGATACTCATCCTCAAGGGGCTGAGCGGCAGCATAGCTACAATCGCGAGCATAATATGTGGACTCCTAGCTGCGTACGTAGCTATCGTAGCTGCATCTGCACGAGCGTGCGGCAAGAAGGTTGCTAGAGGTGGCTAGCGTTGGGCGTGGCGAAAAGTCTTAGCAAGCTGCTAAAGCTGCTCTACGTAGGCACCATGATGTCTAGGCTACACGCATCTAGCTACGTAGTTTCGTGCCTAAGCACCGTGCTGTGGTTCCTAGTCATATTCTTGCCCGTAACGGCGTTCAGCCCTAGCCCAGAGAAGGCGTTTCGAGTGTTCCTACCAGGAGTGTTCGCGATGGGTGCAGCAGCTCTAGGGATGTGGGTAGCGACGGAGTTCACTAGGTGGTTCGTTTACCAGGGGCTAACGGACTTCTTCCGCGAGTGCGGCTTGGGAGTTATTCACTACCTAGTGTCAGCCATACACATAGACCTTGGAGTGTCCAACGTGGCGACTTTCCTAGCGTCAGCAGCTGCAATCTCGGTAGCTATAACGGGAGGGCTTGGGCTAGTAGCGCCCGTGAACCCATGGCTTTTCGCTCTTGCAATAGCCCTATCAGCCCCTCCCTACCTGCTGTGCGGAGCCATAGCTGCGTACATGTACTGCAAGACCAGCATCAGCGGCACGTGGACAAACATCTTCCAGATGCTCCTAATCGTTGGAACGGTGCTACCACCATCAGTACTCCCCAGCCCCTACATCGCGCTAATCAACCCAGCTTCCATAGTCGCCGAGGTGATGAGGGCTGCCTACGGCTACTCATTCATACCTCTAAACGTGTTAGAGTGGCTAGCGCCTCTCGTAGCTACGGTTGAGCTCGTGCTAGCAGCGATAATTGCTAGGCTAGCTGACCTAGAGATCGCTAAGAGAGGCCTCGAGTACCGAGTCTAGCGCGAGCTCAGTAGCCTATACAGCTCGTCTTCAACCCATTCAGTGATATACACCCTCTCGCCACTCTTCTTAACGATCTCTACACCCATCCCCTCAGCGACCTCACCGATAATGGCTGCCTCGATACCCCTCCTCCTCAGCATATCGATAGCCTTGTCTGCGAGAGCTCGGGGAACCGTGGCTATCAGGCATCCGCTGCTTATCAACCTCAGCGGGTCTACCCCCATAGCACTGCAGATAGCCTCGGTCTCTCTAGAGATGGGTATGCGGTCCTCATACACGACTATCCTTGCTCTAGATGCAGCTGCAACCTCTAGAAGCCCACCAACAATCCCTCCCTCCGTGGGGTCGTGCATGGACGTAGCGAAATCCCTTAGCACGCGAGCCTCCTCAACAACACTAACCCTCTTGTAGAACTCGCGAGCAGACGCAATGAGATCCCTAGAGACTCCGCGCTTGAGAAGCTCCTCCTCGAAATCCGTAGCTAAGATGGCTGTGCCTTCCAGAGCCACGCTCTTAGTCACTATCACGACGTCTCCCGGTCTAGCGCCTGAGGTAGCAACGATTCTCTTGGCTAAGCCCATGCATGTAGAGACGAGTATGGGGCTCTCGATGTAGTCCACGAACTCGGTGTGGCCACTCACGATCGCAACGCCTATGGATCTAGCGGCTTCGTCAAGACTCCTCACGACGCTCTCTAGACACTTCTCTCCACCGCTACTCGGTATGAGTAGCGCTACGGAGACCCATAGAGGGTCAGCGCCAGTAGCAGCAACATCGTTGCACGGAACGTGGATAGCTAGCCACCCAGCGAGCTCTCGAGCACCAGTGATGGGATCTGTGTGGAGAACGAGCTTCTCCTCGCCAAAGTCTATGGCAGCTGCATCCTCGCCAATACTGGGCCCTAGGATGAGGCGATAGGGCTTGGCGCCGAGGTGCTCGAATACGAGGCCCTTAAGTAGCTCAGGTCTAGCCTTGCCTCCCAAGGAGTTAGGCACCCAAAGGAACTCCCCGGGTTTAGTAGAAGAAAACAGTGGTTTGTGAGCTAGAAACCTAGGTAAAGGGCTAGATCTCTGCGTAGTCCTCGGGTAGTCCTAGGGTTTGGGCAAATGTCTTTGCGAACCTGCTCCACCACTCCTTAACAGCGCCCTCCTTGTCGACGGAGAACCTCTGGATCCACTCGGTGGCGCCCATCTCCTTAGCTATCGTCACGAACACGTCCTTGGCTTTCGAGCTCTCTAGGAACCTCGGCCTGTATCCAGCCTTGATCTCGTACTCGACGATCTTTCTATACATCTCCTTAGCGTGCTCAACAAGGTTCACATCCATGCCAGCTAGCTTAGCTAGCTCGCTAGCTAGCTTCTCGAACCATCCTCTATGGAATCTGCAGAGGCCGGAGTTGTCGTCTAGGTACTCCATGAGAGCTCTATGAGCTACGGTCTTGGCGAACTCCTCTGGCTCGGCGAAGGTAGCAGCGTAGTAGGTCCAGTACTTGCCGCTCATCGCTATCGGGGACAGGAATCCTGGAGCCCAGTACAGGTTGGGGGTCATGTACCCGTCCTCACCGAACGGCAGGTATACCACAAGATCCTCGAACCTAACCCCTAGCCTCTTAACCCTCTCCTCGAACCTTTTGTCAAGCTCCTTCGCTGCAGCCCTAATACCCTTCTCAGCAACGATTCTAAGAACCTCCGTGCTGTGCTCGACAAGCCCCTCAAGCACCTGCCTAGCGAGTAGGTAGTTCACGCTCCACTGCTCTGGAGTACCCATTATCGGGTCTAGGTTAGGCCTCGTTGCTATACCAACCTCCTCTGGGGCTAGGAGCCCGCGGTAAACAGCTTCCAGTAGCCACGCCACTACATGGCTAGTGCCAATGGCGTCGAACCCCAGCTGATCAACTATATCCACTAGCTCAGCACCGTACTCGAGATCGACAATCCCTATCAGCGGCCCGAAGCCCTGGAACGGCTCGTAGTCAACCTTCTTGCCCCTCCAAACCTTCTTACACGCAAATGGACATGGTTCACCACACGTTCTCCAGTTCCTAGCCTTGTCGAAAACCTCGATCTTGAAGGGCTTCCAGTACCTCTCAAGCACGTACTCAACGATCTTCTTCCTAACCTCCTTGTCTAGATACATGCTGTTGAAGTTGAACGTCGGTAGGAGCTCACGGTAGTGCGGGTAGTTGACACCGAAGGTTCCTCCAGCCCCGATGCTAGGATCGTACCTATACTTCTTTCCAGCGCCTGTAACCGCCTCCATAAAGCCCTTTCCGAGGATCTTCCTAGCGATCTCATCGAGCTCCTTAACATCCCTAAGCTTCTCCGGAGGCTGCGGAGCCCAGCTGCCTCCAGCCGCTACAGCGATGACGTTATGGGCTCTAGCTAGGATGCTTCCCGGGGATCCCCTAGCTGCAAAGTCCTCGCTGCCCTCGATGAAGCTACCTGTCTTTGGATCCACGTCTACGGATACGAGAGCTCCGTAAACAGTTCTTAGGGCAGCGGGACCAACAGCTATGATCCTAGGGCTCGAGGACTCGATAAAGCTGCGGAACCTATCCGCTATCCACTTGATTAGGGCGTAGGCACCTTTGTACCCTCCGTAGTACTTGTATACGTCCCACAGCTGCTCCTCGTACACCTCGTGGAACTCCACGCTCTCTACGCCATCCCTACCTCCCCTAACCAGAACTATCGTTGGTCTATGCGCCCTACCCTCAATAACAACAGCGTGAGCTCCGCACCTACAGAACTTGTACGCTGCGCCACCCATCGTAGATACGTGGAGTACACGGCTCTCCGGACTCCTAAACACTGTAGCTAGCCTATGCACTCCAAACATCCTAGCCCCCATGAATATGCCTCCGCCCATGACCACAGCGTTGCTCGGATGGAATACGTCGTGCTTCCAGCTCTCGTAATGCTCCAGATGAAGCTTAACCCCTAGGTCTACGGGGCCCAGAACCTCCTTAGGAACATCGTACTCCTTAACGCGCCAGCTCCTGTTACCCACATCGATGAACAGAACCCTGTACTTCATACCCACGCTAAGCACCCACCAAGGTGTAACTGAAACCACTTGCTTATATACAAGGGAGTTACAAGTGTTTGAACGATCTTTATCGTAGTGCTCGCTGAAACCTGGTTACGCGTGCAGCGTATAGATAAGGTAAAAGCCGGACGCTGTGAGCTATACACTTGCTAGAACCAGCTTCTGCTGGGGCACGAGGAGAGGCAAGGTATCTGAAGCCTACCTAACACAGCTCCTTGCCTCTAGGCTAAGGGCTCTAGGCCTGCGAGTTGCTACGAATGTGTTCGCTCTAGGAGTAGAGATAGACATCATCGCCCTCTTCACAGGCTCTAGGCCCACGGTCAGCGTGATAGAGGTTAAGAGAAGGCCTAAGAGGAAGCTCGTTGAACAGCTTAAGAGAAGAGCGCAGTTCTCAGACCTTGTATTCGCGGCAGTTCCTAGCAGGTATGTAGCTGCAGCGCTTCACCGAATCCCCCAGTGCTTCGGGGTGATAGCGGTGGACGAGAGCATTACCTACGTTGCTAGGGGCTCGGACTGGTTCGGTAGAGGCTCTAGGCTTCTCCACGCTCTAGGCCTACAGCGTGTCTATAAGGGGTGGGGATCCGAGGCACTCAGCAGCGGTAACAAGCTCTACACCGAGCTTTCGCGCAGCATCAAATAGCCTCTCAACCCTTTTCCGCCACCTTCTCTCCCTCAGCAGGTGATGATCGTATATCATCACCTCGGGCCCCCCGCTCTCGAGGATGTGAATAGCGTTGTCTATAGCCCGCTCGAGGTTAACCCTGTTAAGCATGTATGGAAACAGGTATGTCGGTGGGCCATCAGCTACAACAACCCTAGGCTTTCTCCTAGCGATCTCGTAAGCGTAGTCCTCTATCGCTGGCCCCATGAGGTCGCTCGTGTAGAACACTGCTCCACGAGGAGTCTCTATGACTACGGGAGTTACCCACCCAGTCCTATCGTACTCGATCCCATGGAACCACGGTCCAAGTATCTCTATGCGGCAGCTGCCTAGCTCTATTACCGATCCCTCACCCCACGAGATCCTCGTACCATCACTTAGCTCGATACCGCTGCGAATCCACGGGCCAGTGCTCCACAGCCTCTTCAGCTTCTCGAACCATTGCCTACCCTTCCTAAGCAGCTCCTCCCTCCTGCGCTGGTACGAGCCAAAGTCTCTCGAGAGGGCTATGCTCAGAGCCTCCACAGGATCCTCGAAGTCCGTGCTAGCGGGCTCCATAAGGTAGCTGCTCAGAGAGTCGCTAGCTAAGGACAGGAGCTCCGATAGAAACCTCCTCGCGCGGTGCCACTGGCTCTCGTTTATGTAGCTGTTAGGGTTCTTGAGAAAGAGCTTCTTGCCGTTCAGGAATAGGGTGCGTGGATCCATGGGGCGCAGGTCCTCGTCACTAGGGAGAATGTGGTGGTCGTAGTGGTAGTGAGTAACCACAACGATCTCAGCTCTCGAGCACGCGCGCGTAATAGCCTCTACAGCGAGCTTCCTAAGCCTCCTCTTCTCGCTTGCTGAAAGCGGGTAGCTAGGCTGCATCTCTGCAGCCCCTGGATCTATCACGACCTTTCCCCAGCACGCGGTTACGCAAGCGCTCTTAGCACCCATGCTGTCGAACCAAACGATGCCTAGCCCAAGCTCGTCGAGAACTGCTGGGCAGCGCAAGCCCTACCCCAGCTAAAACCTGGGTTACGATTAACGATATCTGTGGTGAGGCTAGTTGGACTGGAGGCTCCTTCTAGAGCTCTTGGACGAGCGTAGCCTCGCATCGATGATCGACCACACGATGCTCAAGCCTAGCGCAACCCTCGAAGACCTCGAGAGAGCTGTCGAGGAGTACCGTAGGTATGGCTTTGCGTGCCTAGCTCTCTCACCGTACCACGCTCTCGTAGCTCTCAAGAGGTTTCGCGACGTGCGGATCTGCGCAGTCATTGCTTTCCCCATGGGCTTCTCGTCTCCTAGAGCAAGCTCCATGCTCGCCCGCGAGCTCCTAGAGGCTGGCGTAGCTGAGCTAGACATGGTTATGGATCTGCATGCATTCAAAGCTGGCGACTACGCTAGGGTTAAGGAGGGTATAAGGGCTGTCGTTGAAGAAGCTAAGAGCTTCGGAGCTCTAGTGAAGGTCATCATAGAGACGGGGCTCCTAAACGATGAGGAGAAGATCAAGGCCTCTCAAATCGTGGTGGATGCTGGTGCGCACTTCGTAAAGACGTGCACGGGGTTTCTGGGAGGGAGAGCCACGATTCATGACGTGGCGCTGATAAAGAGTGTTGTTGGCGACAGGGCTAAGGTGAAGGCCTCGGGAGGAATTAGGCATGCTGAGGACGCTCTAGCGCTGATCTCTGCTGGAGCAGATAGGATAGGTACTAGCACGGGACCTAGAATCGTTGAGGAGTTTAGGGAGCTCGTGAAGGGGCGCTAGCGCTAGGCCTCGAATCAGTGGTGCACGGGGTTCTTCATCCGCTGGGATCCGACCTGCTAAACCTCATCACTCGACCTCTACGAACCTCTCGTAGCTACCCTCGAATCCACAGCGGGGGCACTTAACGTATCCGCAGCTCCCGGTAGTGGATATTGGGCAGCCGCTGCAGGCAACGATCCTAGCGTAGCTCACGTCGAAGA
>JAADCV010000083.1 GCA_013154235.1 Thermoproteota archaeon
CCCAACTGGTGGAGAGTGGCGCAGACTCTCCCGAGGGCATAGCAGACCTCGCTTACTTCGGCATCCTCGGAGCCGCTTGGACTATGATCGTTGCGGAGGAGACCGACCCTTGGATGTTATTCCCTGACGAGAGCTCTGCAGGCGAAGCTTTAGCGGCGGCCCTCCTTATTGGTGGTGCCGCCGCGGTGGCTGCAGCTAGCAGTGAGGATGAGGCTAGGAAAGCCCAGATCATGTGGGGGAACCTGAAGAGTAGGTTTAAGGTGAACGCTATCGTTTTTACCAAGAGTCTGACAAAGTCGTTCATAGTGTGGAAATACGCTATCTATGTAGGCAAGAACTATCCTACGCTCAACTTCGCCGTAGCAGATATCTTATCGGACTGTGGCAGGGCGCGGGTAATTGCCGAGAAAATAGCCAGGGACGGTTATCTTGCACGGATAATCGAAGAGAACAACGAGTTGCGGGAGGTCTTCTGGCCTGCTGACTGTAAGGTGAGAAAGGCTGAGAAGCTCATAGATGTCATCGCTAGGGATATAGGTCGGCTCGCCGCCCAGTATAGGATCAAAAAAGTGACCTTCAACCTCGTTAAAGACCCCATGGCCTTCTTTGGAGAACTCTTTAGACCAATAGGGGATGATATAGATGGTATTAATGAGGAGGTTGAGATAGAGCCGAGACTGTTATTAATGATATTCAAATAATAAAATTAAGAATTATATAATATTATTTGATATTTCCACTTCCCACCTATCCAATTTATACGTAATCCTGAAAGAAGTTGTTAAGGGCACTATACATCCGGAGAGGAGTAGCTGTAGTTCCCAGGGATAGAAGCCCCGCACAAGTTGTGTTAAAGGAAGGATTGTTGGCCGTGAATTAGTGTTCTTTCAGAGCGGGTATATTCTCGCATGTTGCATGTATTGAGAGACGTAGTCATTATAATATTCGGCGAGTGTCCTTATCGTTATGTAGTAGATTTCTTGTCTGTGTGCAGATATCCACTTGACTATCTTTGCATGCCTCCTGTAACAGTCAAGGCTATTTCTATCGTTATTTGGTGTTGTTTCAACGAGCACGCTCACCATTATGAGGAAGTGTATCTTCTTCTGTAGCTCGTCTAGGTAGACCTGGACTTCGGGTTTCCTCTGGAAGGAGGCGGCGGGCCTGTCTGGCCTGTGGTAGCCCAGTTTCATAGCACCCGCGCTGGGCAGGTTGATATTAACCCTGAGCTTAATGTCGCATTTATTTCTTAGGTTGTTGTTTAAGGCCTTGGTAAGCTTATTCTCTATTTTTTGTCTTATTACGTTTTCTATTGATGCATCGATTTTCACAGGGAACGAATGGGTTAGTACGAAGAAGAACAGCTTGCTAAACTCCTCGGGTGATGTGGGAGGATCTAACAATATATCTGGGATGCCGCTACGTTCTTCTTTAGCCAGCTTCCTGAGAACCATTTGCCGCCAGATCCTAGCGAATTCGTAGTATACTTGGCCAGATTGTATTGCGAAGTGTATTGAATCTACAAATGATAAGGGCAGGCTTTTGGGTTCTTGATCCTGCCTCGTGGAGGCGAGTGTGAGTAGTGTGTAATCGTTGATGTCTTCGAGCTCCTTGCCGCGGAACGGATCGTTTTTCTCGTAGGAAACGGAAGCTATATCTCCTGATAGTTTTGAAAATTGATGGGTTAGCTTTAGATAGCTTTCCGCTAGGTTTATGGTCTTGTCGAGGATGTCCTCTAATATGATGTCTGCTATTTTTATCGTGTGTCTCACGGGAGGTATGTTATCATATCTTTGTAGTATTTCGAGTTCTTCCTGGATTAACTTACTGATGCCCGGATGCTTCTGGTCGTCGTTGCCGCCTTTTAGGTACTGGAGGCGGAGCCTGATTGTTTCTTCGATCCAGTGGTAGTAATAGTGGTTGAAATGCATGTAGAAGCGGTCATCATCACGTTTATAATCATCTGTTATGATAGATTTAAGTGTTTGTAGTAGTTTATGGCGGCGCACATCCTGATTTGTCACCGTGTAGAGTTGTGACATGACGGCGTCTAGCATTAGCTGGAAGGCGAAGTTCTTGGTGAAGGTCATGTTCTGTACTTCTTGGGTGTGTATGCTTAGTTGCTGGTGGTCGGCGTGTGAGATGCTCTGACCGGCCCTAACGTCCTGGTATAACTTGTTTAGGAGATCGCGTACCGAGGCGCTAGGCGCGCTCTCGCTCTCTACATAGGCGAACCTTGGTATTCTGATTAGTAGCCTAGACGGGTCTGTGGCGAGGTTTGCTAGGATACCACAGTCCTTGCGTGGCTGCTCGGTTATGGCACTATGGATAAGGCATAGGTAGTTGGGGATGAACTCGTGGTAGAAGAATGTGTTTGGGGACTTGCCCGCTCCGGGCTTGGTGGGTGAGTATTTGAGGTCTACACGGAACAGGCAGCAGGGGACTTCTGGGCCTCGGAACGTTGTGGTCTCGTCGCCCCATGTGTAGAACTCGAATTTCGGCGTCTTTGCGTTGTTATTTGTGCTGGTCTGGGCTTTGTAGTAGATGTGTGTGAATATGTGTAGGTTGAGTGCGGCGTAGAATGCTTCGATGCTTAGTAGGAAGTCATCTAGGATCCGGGTGAGGTTGTGCCGGACCACGGAGGGGGAGAGCGAGGATAGGCTTCTCTCGTGGCCAGCCTCATGCTCGCAGTCGTTTGCACCGGGTTCTAGGGTGCAACGTAGCTTGTGGAGGTCGGAGAGTACTTCGGGTAGCATGTTTGTGATTGTTGTTATTAGGCCTAGGAGCGAGCCCACAAACTTAAATTTAGTTATAAATATTAAAAGATTTATAATATTATTAAGAGTGTCAGAAAGATACACCAGAAGGGTAGCCCCCCGAGCCCACGACTCAACCTCTCTAATCACATCACCATCACTACTACTCTTACTATCCCCCAACACAGAACTACACTTACTCAACAAATAATTCATAATATACTTGTACCTCTCACCCCGAGGATACAGGAGCGCATGCAAAAGACTGACCCGACACTCGCCCCCGGGAATAGTGATGCGTAGATTGCACAACGAAGCACTATTTAGGTCTACCTTTTTCGCGATGAACTCTCTCAGCTCCTTCTCAATGATACCTTTATCAGCCTTCTCGTCCTCCCTAGCTATGTCTTTGACGGCTTCCTTTATGGCTCTCTCACGAGGCCAGTGCCCGACTACTATAGTCCTAGTCATTGAGCACAGGAATGTTTGCCCCAGCTGTGGGTTCTCGTGGATCTCGTAGAGGTATCTCACCAGCCTCTCCACCTTAGGATAGGGGGAGCTCTGGCGATCCTCCTGGCCCGGTTCGGGCACTGGGAGAGGGAGCCCGCCGGCTAGCTGGAGCTGCAGGGGGATGGTTCCTTTTTCACCGGAGTCTTTCCCCATTGCGGCCTGGCCGGTGTATATCTCATAAAACATCTTGTATGGAGTAGCGATTATACCGTTAATCGCCTCGAGCACATCTGCCAGGTCATCAGCCAGCTTGGCTATCTCCTCCCTGAGCTCACCGTTGCACCATGCTGATTGTTCGGGCTGTGTTATGCAACTGGCTAGCTTCCAGATGAGAATTCTCTTCATCTGGGTTCCTACGAGCCTGCGGTAGGGGGGTATTGCCGTCATGTGGGCGATGCTGAGCCAGTGGGCTACTGCTCTCACCCTTGAGAGGTAGTCACGGTGGAAACGTCTCCACTCTCGATCTATCATCATAGCGACGTGGGGGTTCGACCGGAAGAGGTCCCGGTAGAATGAAGACAGTAACTCGTGGGCTAGGTATGCTGCCTGGTCGGCAGTCTCACTCGAGGTTCCGGCTATGTTGTGCGTATAGTCAGTTGATAGGATGTCTGCTATCTCGGGGAGATAGTTTACCTGGGACAGCCTCTTGAACGTGCCGTCGGCTAGCAGGTAGGTTGCGGGTCCATTTATGAGGACCGGGCCGGCCCCGTAGATGTGGAAACGGGCTATCCTTGGCTTCCTAATCTTGCCTCACCCTTGGGGGCTCGCTGGAGGCCTTGAAGACATGGTTTGCAGGGGTCTTTGAATGTTGCCCACTATTTAAAAATAGTGTGGAAAACTGTATATAATCTGTGTTGGGAAGCGCTTTTTGTAGGCTTGGTGTATTACCAAGCGTATATGTCTCCTCGAGGAGAATTACTATTTATCGCTTCATATTGTTGGAGGCTTGTCAATCGTCTCGTGGGGCGGGAGCTGGTTGCCGGGGCGGGGAGAGCCTCCTACAAACGAAGACGAGCGTCTCCAAGACATTGCACAGGAACTAATGCTATCCTACAAGGCTAAGCCCCTCTGGGACCCCGAGCGGGGGCTACTCATAGTCCGCTACCTTCTAAGGATGGATTTCAGGCTCGAAGACCAGAGGAAAAAGAAGAATATTGACGCATGGACAGAATATTTAGTTAATAATACAAATATTGACTTCTTCGCTAACGTTGCACAGTTACTCCACACGGCTGACTATACTATACCTCTCCACTTCATCAGACTGATTAGCTCGGCCTCGAATAGGAGTGGAAAGAGTGAAGAGATCATAGTGAACGTAAAGGTTCCCATGCCGCACGGCGAAGTCCCCAAGCCGCTCTTCGAGACCGTCCTCGTCTACATAATCCGCGGTCTCTCTAGGATGAGATGGTACCAGGAGAACTGGAAGGGCATAGCCTACGGCGTCTATAAGATGGCGGCGACCAATACGGGAATAGTCTTCCTAAATCCTATAGTCCAAGCGCTAACTCTCTATTTAGCCAGGTTCTGGTCCTCCCTCTTATGCAACAGCCTTATTTTCGAATACTACCGCCAGTTGTCGGGTGCTGCAGCCCAGTTCCCCCTCAGCGACGCCGTGGGAGCGGACTGCGAGACAAAATTCTATGAGGCCCTGCTGACCCTCGACGAGTGGTACCGGGGGACCCTTCCCGGCACACCACACGTAAAAGTCAAAGAAGACGGCAAGGAGAAGACTGTTCCGGCTGACAGCCTTGCGGCCAGGATACGGGCCCTCCGCGACCTCTTCTACATAAGCATGATGATAGGTAAGGTAAACATAATCGCTCCCATAAAGCACCCCTCCAAGCATCGCCAAGGGCGAACCCACGGTGTCTTCGTCGTATCAAAGCAGTCGTGGATCGAGAGGCTAGGCCTCGCCGCCGCGGGAGAGGAGCCACCAGACCTCCTATTCAGCCTGCTCTTCGGTGGTCCCACTAGCCTCGCCGTGACCCCGGTTGTCATGGCTATAAGCAGGATGTACGGCGGCGGCCTATGGCCGAGGGTCCCCCGCCTCTTCAGTCCCCGCCGCATCCTAGACAACGGCCAACAAGTTAGCTTCATCGAGGACCTCTTCACAGAGAGACAGTCTCCGCCCGAGTTAGACCCGAGCATGAGAGTTCAAGGGAGGGTTGAGGCAAGCCTCTTCATGGAGGCCTTAGACGTCTACGCTTCCTCGATCTTCTTCATGCCGTGGGAAAGGGCCTCCGCCCTGACTCTCCTACTAAGAATGCTTGGTAGGAGCATGGGCAGGCTCCAAGAGAAGAGTCCGCTCAGTAGTTTGGCAACAAAGAAGTCCTCCCACGCCAACAAGGACGCGCCAGGGACCGGGGCGGGGACCTTTAGGAAATCAATAGTCTCGACCTTCAACTTTGACGAGTACAAGGTAGTAGCCCTCCCCATGATAGTCACATCATCTATCAAAGGCGAAGGTCCCACCGGGACCCCGGTCGCGGTAGTATACAGTCAGAGGCTCCTCCATCTGGCAGCCCAGGACCTCGAGACCCTCTCGGGCAAGCTGTTGGAAGCGGGCTTCGGCCAGGCGGTAGACTACATCACCAAAACATTGAGGAGTCATGTGGCGAGTGTAGCGCAGGAAGTTGATAACGTGGTAATGAGGAACTATGACATGTTCCTCCCCGAGGAGAGCATCTCCGAGAAGGATGTTGGCTTCCAGGTGAGAGGGGTAGCCGTTGAGGTCCTCAACCCGATACTAGACCTCGTCCCAGACCCGAGGAACCTGCGCAAGATCCTGGCGATGAGCGAGACGGCTAAGCTCTGGCTGATAAAAGCACTCATAGATAGGCTCGCCGACTCCGAGTACACGAGGGTGTTCATATACTATATAGTAGAAATTAAGGATATCAATAAGATCTATGACGAACATGTGCTAAAAGAACGTAGGCCCGAGCTAGCCGGCAAGGTCCAGGAGTATACACTCGGGTATAGTAGGTGGCGCAAGCTCCACGACAATCATCCCCAGTACCTAGTCGATATGAGAGAGCTGGCGGAGCGTATACTCGACCTCCACAAGCCACTCCGCAAGTTCACCGAAAACGTTCACCTCGACCTCGCGAACATGGGCTACCGTGCCGATTGAAGGTGGGCGCGCGTGAGCGGGCAACAGTATATGGATTGGGACGAGAAGCTGAGCATAGCTCGGTCTAGCGTGCGCACAATAATATCAAGGCTGGGGCCATCCTACCGCCTCTACATCAGCCTATATGATGTTATTATTGCGTCATTCTACATAGCATTTCTCCTCTCCCTTGTCCTCGCCGCCGCTTACATGTACTATTTCATCACGCACCCGGTAGTTGCGGGCGCCGAGCTGGGGAGGGCCCTCCTTCAGGGACCCCTAGCTGGAGCCGCAGAATTCTTCTATAATGTAGCAGACACGGCGAAAGCTATAGCAAAGTCGCTCGTCGGCGTTGGAGAACCCATCTCCAGGATAGACCTGCTCATACTCATGGGCACGACATTAAGCGTAACAGCTGGTTTCTACGGCGTAGCCACACAGTTATATTCTGGAGAGTGGGGAGGCTGGATAACCTTCCGCCGAGCCTTCGTTTACGTTAGAAGGACGCCCTCGCCGTGTGAGGAGTCCAGGGAGTCCCCCTACAAGCCCTTATCGGTTGAGTACGCTGAGAGGCTACTCGACGTCCTCTTCCCCACCCGCCGGTACCTGTTCGCGCTCAGCTACGACCAGGTCATAATAGCCGCCCTATTCCTAGCGGTCATCCACTTCATAGGAGTAGTGGCGATGGGGACGAGCGCCGCTCTAGCCTCAGCACTAGAACTGCTCATCTTCTCGTTCATACTAGGCGGCTCCCTACTCCTCGTCATACTCAGCCTCATAATTCGTCCGCCCCTCGCAGTCTTCGTAGCCCAACTAGGTGTAAGGGGACCCCTCCTATACTTCAAATCGCCTAAGGGCTGTGTCCCTGCTGAACTCGGCCTACGTAGCCTCATGGTGAGACGCGTATTCTTCCGATTCCTCACAGTCACAGTGCTCCTAGCGAGCATCTTCCTCTACGTGGTAAACCCTATCCAGGCATCGGAGACCACTCCGGTACAGCTAGCCGCCGGCCTCTTCCTATACTTAGCCACAATCATAGGACTAGCAACACTCTTGGGAATAGTGAACGAGGAGCCTATCCACAGGCTTATCCGGCTAATAGTATCAGCCAGACACCATCTCAGTGGGTTACTCTACAAGATCTCAAACATTACGGCTTCTATTCTAAATACGATTCTGAAAGTATTCTCCAAACAGGTCTCAGAGCGCTCTGTATACGACACGTTCGTCGCTCTCATCCTACTAGTGTTCGCTGTGAGCCCGGTAGCAATCTACGCCTACGTATACGTTAAGGGGATACGGCTGGGACAGCTGATAAGCAACGTAATACTGCTTACACTAGTCAAGATACTTATCCTCGTCACCTTCCTCGTCCCTGTGCTCTATCTGGCCCATGTGGCCTTGGCTAGGCGGAAGGCACACATGGACTTCAGCTTCTACGTCCGATACGCAGAGCAGGTCCTCGAACTACTAAAATCAGGGTCGGGGCAGGGGCCTCCCAGGCCGATACTCCTCCTCGAAACTCTGGCAGTGGAGACAATGCTCGCCTACATGGTGCTTGTCTCGGCGATCATGAAGACTTTCGAGGAGAGGCTCTACACTATCGTCACGATGCCGCACGACTGGCAACTCTCCAAACAGTACTCTGAGACCCTTGAAACGCTCGCGGACGATAGGATCTACAGGCCACCCGCCGAGTGGGACCCCAGGATCTGGATCGAGCCCCGAGAGTCCTCGTCCCGCTTCTTCACCCCAATGGGCGACCTAGAATCCTACTACACGCACGTGGACAACCTCGTGAGCTTCGCCCTCTCGATCA
>JAADCV010000070.1 GCA_013154235.1 Thermoproteota archaeon
GGCTGAGAAAGATAGCTGCGCACGCACTACTACACCAGCTCCTTAGAGAGGCTAGGAGAGGTAGGAAGAGCCTAGCCGTAGCTATAGACGAGGCCCACAACATTCTAGATACCGATGCTCGCAACATCGTTGTAGAGGCGTATCTAGAGTACCGAAAGTTCGGCATAGAGATGATCCTGGCCACCAGCGACTTCACGGAGATACTCAGGCAGCTACTGCAGAACACGTCCACGATGATAGTCCACAGAGTGCCGAGCCTGAGGCAGGCTGAGGCCCTAGCGGATCTCTTCGGTACGAGCAGGAGCGAGAGAGACGCATGGATAGAAACTCTCAGAACACTACCAACGGGAGTAGCAGCCGTGATAACTAGGGAGAGCCCCTACCCAGCACTCGTAGCGGTAGAGCCTGCCTAGACACAGCGCGATGTAACCTACGCGACCTGAGCACCCCCGAGTTCCGGAGAGATCGACTAGCTAGTCACCACCCTCTTGACAATCTCTCTATACACGGGTAGTTGCCAAGCGTAGCGCTCGCCAATCCCAAGCTCTGGATCTGGAGGCGGAGTGTAGCCGAGGCACGGCCTATCTACGGGCGTCACGAGGTTTAGCTCCATCAACCTATCCCTTAGCTCCGGATAGCTAGCGATCGCATCGATGTCTCTGCAGATCTCTAGGAGCTCGCGTCCATAGGTTGGAAGCAGATCTTCTAGAGCTATACGCACGCTCCTCGAGACCCTCTCTACCCACGCCCCTACATCCCATCCGCCTCTCCACAGCTCGACGATACTGCGAGGGTTGCCGCCAGTAAGCTTCCACAGCACATCGAGTAGATCTCTAGGAGCTCCCAGAGCCTCGAGGAGGCGCTTCGCCGCATCGGGCCCCAGGTTCCATAGCTGGAATAGCCTAGCGTAGCTATGGCGAGCCACGAGCCTTCTAGAGAGACCCTCGCTAGTCGTAGCCACGATCGTTACCGCCGCTGCGCCAAGCGAGTAGAGCTCCTCTAGCAGCGAGAGCAAGTTCTTCGAGTAGAGCTCCACGCTCTCGATCCCTAGGGGCCTAGCAACGTCGTCAACGACGATGAGGATCCTCCTGCCCTCGACGAGGCCCCTCCTCAGCCTCCTGACGATCATCGTCACGGCTAGCGCTAGCGCCCTACCTACAGGGCCAGCTACGCTGCTAGCAAGCTCGGTAAGTAGCTGAAATACCTCCCTATCGCTACTCCACAGAGCCTCGTCCACGCTCTTGACCGACTGGGCATCGATGTATATAGCGATGCAGTCACCCCAGCTCTTCACCTCCTTGAGAAACTCCCTCAGCAGCCTAGTCTTGCCGCAGCCCTCCGGACCGTAGAGATAGGCAACGGGGTAGAAGCCTCGGCTAGCTAGCTCGCGAAGCCTCTCTAGCTCCTCAACCCTATCAACGAATGGCGGCTGCACGAACACCCTACCGAGCTACGGCTGTAGAGAGCTAGGTAATCAGCTTTAGCTTAGGGAGGTGCGGAGGCTCGAAGCGCTACGCCTTGGCCAGCGCCTCTAGCAGTGCGCGCGTAACCTCCCTCTCTAGAAGCTCTGCACGCTCGCGATCTCTGCAAAACCTCCACTTCTCGCCATGCAGCTCGTCAGTGACGATAAGGGCTATGCCCAGCTCTACACCCCTGTACATGGCTACGGACATGAGGGCTGTGCTCTCCATATCCACGCACAGCGCGTTCATCTCGCTGTACCTCCTAACCTTATCCCTCGTCTCTCTATACACAGCGTCCGTGCTCCACACCCCACCTAGATGCAGCCCCGCGCCGAGCCCTCGAGCTACTGGGTCGAGCTCTCTTCGCAGGATCTCAACGATTCTCTCGCTAGGCTTGGGAACTACGTGCGGAGGCAGGTAGTGGTAGCTCGTACCCTCCTCCCTAATGCCCCACGTAGGCACAACGATATCGAGGATCCTAACCAATGGATGTATAGCTCCGCAAGCACCGAGAACTAGGAACCTCTTCACGCCAGTAGCTCTAGAATTATGTTCCTGAAGCTATCTTCTTGACGTTGGTAGGTGGCATTATTATGTCCTTAGTTGTTCTGTCTTTCCAGATCTCGGCTATTTTAGGTACAACTACGTAGACGTAGTCTACTGCTAACAGCCTTATGATTGCTTGCTCTACAACTTCTTTTGTAAGTTTATATGTTGTGGCAATCTTGGTTTCAAATGCATATACATGCCTACCTCTGACTCTTCTTACTCCCTCCTTGGTTATTCTTGCTGAGGCGAGTGCCACAACATCTATCTCAAAGCTCTTAACGTGTAGTCCTCTTCTTATTATGAACCCGTTGTCTCTCAGCTATCTTATTAGCAGTTCTTTCATTTGTTCTTCGTTTTCGAACATCGTGGGCATCATTATCATCCTTCACTTTTGTTGTATGATATCGAATAGTGTCTTCTGCTTTGGTTTATCCTTGAATATTGGTACGGGTGGCTTTACTGGAACGGTTCCTTTTGGTGGGTAGAACAAGCCTATTATCATGAAGGATTTGTGGTATTTCCACGTATTACCTACTATGAAGTAGAGATCCCTCTTAAACACCAGCTCGTTGAATAGTTTCTGTTTCACTGGTCCTTCAACAACCCTGTATTTGCGGAATAATTCCTGTGCTTCCCAGTCAATAACCATCATCTCGTGTCCTCTACATCGAGGGTTGCTCTATACCGAAAAGCTTTGCCAAGTACCTTAGCGTTAGTAGAGGAGGTTCAATATTAGTGCCAGGAAAATAATAGCATCTTGGAAATTATTCCTTTAACTTCAGCTATAGAAAAATTAGGAAAGTTTAGAGAACTACTTCTCAAGCACTTTAGCATAATACTGGTATTTCATTGTTATTACAATATACCATCTATTGATTTTTGCTATCAACTAGTTTTAGATTGAGTATCTACGCTCGCATATCATTGCAAGCCCCAATAATATACATGCTTCTATTATTAGTGTTACTGAGCACACTATCAATATTAGGGAGTTTCCTGTTTCTATGCCTAGAGCTACCTTAGCTATCTTTGCAATGCTATACGTTGGTATAACGACTAGCCAAGGTCTAATCGGTTGAGGTACTAGCGATTCTGGATAATATACTGGTGGTAGCAGTACCATCATAGAAGCTATCAGGTTTGCTTTGGGGCCAACGGTGAACGGGTCTTTGCTGGGTATGAGGTAGCCTATGCTAGTAGCTATGATCCAAGAGCTAATCGATATGAAGATGTATGTTGGTAGTATCATGGGTGTAGGGCTTAGGTACGTTAGTACAGCGATGTAAGGTAAGCACATTATTGCTGCTGCAAACATGTGTCCCAGCGATATTCCTAGGAGAAACTCTATTCTTGACAAGGGTGAAGCTAGGAATAGCTCCTTAAGCTTTATCGCAGCGTAATACGCATCGTAAACAACCGAGACCATGCATGAACTGAATAGTGTGTATAGCATTGCTCCTACAAGAACATGCTTTGCGATGCTGTATATCCCATAGAGCATGAGTATCGACATAAGCCATAGGTTTAACAACGCTGAAGCAACATAGCTATACCAAGCTCTTAAGCCTCTTTTCGAAATCATCATAGCTATAGCAATGATGCGCTTTAGTGTGTATACCATAGAAACACACCCTCGAGATCAAGCTTCTTAACGCTTAGCTCAACAAACATACTTAGCTTCGACAGAATCTCATCACGCCTAGACTTATCCACGAAGAGAACACACCTACCACCAACATCCATGCGTTTCCTAACAGCGTCTTTGATACCTATACGCTCCACAGCTTCCCTACACGGTAGCGATACATCTATCCGAACGATGTCTCTAGAAAGGCTCTCGACAAGAATCTTGGGATTGCCTTTAACGACGATCCTACCTTTATTCAATAGGATGACTTCGGGTACATGCTCTTCGACTCTGTGCAGGATGTGTGAAGTTATCAAAACATTGACACCCTCCCTAACTCTCTCCTTAATTAGGTTCCATACCTTTATCGCATTCAGAGGATCCAATCCCGTACTCGGCTCATCTAAAAGTATCGCTTCGACGTCCTCTGGCGCTAGAACCATGGATATCAGCACAAGCTTTCTCATCCCGCCAGATAGCTTTGCACAAAGCGTCTTAGCGTATCTACCTAGATCTACGATCGACAGCATTTCCTTCGCTCTTCGCATCGACGAAGATCTATCGTAACCTCGCACCATGAGATACGTAGCTATAAGGTCTAAGGGAGTCAAAGAGGTATCTGGCGATGCATCTTGAGGGAGCAGCGCTATACGCTTCTTAACCTCTTTGGGCTTCTCAACAACGTCGTAGCCCAGCACTTCCATCCTACCACCTGTAGGTTTGAGAAGAGCTGAAGCAATTCTAACAAAAGTCGTCTTACCCGCTCCGTTAGGACCCAATAGAGCTACTAACCTTTCACGTACAATAACGTTAATGCTATCCAAAGCAATTACGCCTCCCTCATAAACCTTGATCAGATTCTGCGCTCGAATCCACGCATTCAATTACTATCCACCTGTTCTTACTGAGGTATTCGATAGCATTCAAAAGCTCTTCTAAATCCTTGCCATGGATATTCATTTTATCAACAACTTCAGAAAGGGGTTTACCACTGAAAAGATCTTTAAGTACTGATCCTAAATCGCTTGACAATATAAGCAAATCCTCTGTGAGTATGTTGAATAACATCGGTGGATCTCCAGAAACAATTCTCAACTTTGTATTCTTCGATGGTTTTATATAACATCGTTTAGAGAGAACACCTGTGAGTTCATGGTCCAAGACTTGTATCACCCATCTCAATGCTATACAAAAGGCATCTCGGGTCAGGCATAAAGATATTCTTAAAGAACCTGTATGCTAGTGCAGGACATGGCTTGCAACCCTCTGAAGAATACTTTTGGCAGAGATTATGGAGTACGCATCCTCTTATATCTATCAAAATCTTTCTAACAAGCTTGAACGGTATACTATTCCAACATTGATCAACATCAGCTTCCAGCAATGAGGGTCCCCTAAAATCGGTTTCAACGAATAAATCGCACGGATACGTGTATCCATACTCATCAATAGACATAAACATCCGAGCTGCACCACATGTATCGGGTTCAAGACCAATCGATGGCTCCTCGCGCTTTACACCATACCTCTTTGACTCCTCAATATAGAATTGTACTAACTTTCTCACGGTCAAGGGAGTATGAGAGATTTTAGACCAATTCTTAATTGCATTTCCTGATGGATAAAGAGGTATTACATTTAGAGACGCATTGTATTTTATGGCGAGTTCTATCATTGCACTGATTTTAGTCTCATCTATCATCCTATGTAACACTGTATTTATTGAAAGCTTTACATTGTGTTTCTTGAGAATTTGTAACGCATTGATAACTCGTTCGAATGTATTCGCGCCGCGTATGAACTCGTGGGTTGCCTTGTCAGGGCCATCTATCGATATTATTACTGAAGAGGGCTCGTTACGGGCAATTACCCTAGCAACATCTTCGTTAATCAAAGTTCCATTAGTTATAAGACGCCACGATAATCCATAATCGTGTATTAACTTAACTATATTTGCAAAATTTGGATGTAGCAAAGGTTCGCCTCCGGTTAAAACGATCTGCATTACTCCATCATTAGCAAGCTTATCTAGAATAGTTTTGAAATCTTCGAGAGACAAGAATATCTTTGGTCTATCAGATGAACATCCATATACACAATGTTTGCAACTGAGGTTACAACACTTCGTAAGGAATATGGATACGGAAAAAGGTTTATTAAGGTATCTAACTTTGAAGGCCATCGATAACACCCTTGACTACTACAATGACATGTTAGCGCATTACGCAACCCCAGCAGTGTCCACAAGGTCCTGTTCCAGCATCAAGTCCAGCATGTATGGGCTTTAATGGTTTCGATATTATTGCAAATCTTTGTCTTTCTCTCGGTACATGCATATCGCGTCGAGACTCCATACCCAACCACTAGTGTATATCTACAAAAGATAGAGGATAAATAAAGCTTTCTTGAACATATACGAAGATTAAAGAATGCACAACCACGGTTGAACACTATGTTGATATAGTGTAGCAATACAATGCTACTTAGTAAGGGAAGATGGTTTACCTTGGAATACGTAACGTTTCAAATCGCTTCGCTACAGGGACCATAGTTCCATGGTGCTCAAGCCCAGGGACTTTAGGTTTGGCGAGATAGGATTGTGTTAGAGCTCTAGCTACCGGTTGTGATAATCGTTAGGTGGCACCAGCCTTACTCACGAACGACTCAATTCCTCATAAGCTGCACACGCTCTCTAGGGCTAGATGATTAAGCTATCTAGCTATAGAGATTTCGAGGCTCTGCTTCTCGGAGCATCTATCTACGCTGCTGGCGGTGGTGGCGATCCTGTTCGTGGGCTCGAGCTCGTGAAGAGGGTTTTCGTGGATAGGCACCGCGCTCTAGAGGTTCTCGATGTGGATGAGGCTGGGGGTGGATGCACGGCCTCGGTATACGAGGTTGGTACGGTAGCTCCCAGCGCGAGGCTTAGGAAAGCGGCTAGGGTAGCGAATACCGTTGATAGAGCTCTCGAGCTCCTCCGATCTAGGCTAGGCGTAGAGCTCTCCACCTTCCACCCAGTCGAGCTAGGGGGTGGAAACACAGCGGTTACCCTCTACGCAGCGGGCCTCGCGAACCTCCCGGTGCTGGATGGGGATAGGGTTGGTAGGGCTGCTCCCGAGATCCACCAGGATACGGCTATTCTCTTCGGCAAGAGCTTGGCTCCAGCCGTAGCCGTTACCCCGACGGGCAACGAGGTGCTGATTCTTAGCTACGCCGATGTCGATGATTACGAGGCTATGCTGAGGAACCTCTCGATCCTCGCTGGTACCCACGTCACGGTGATCGACGCGGTGATGAGTGTTGAAGAGGCTAGGCGCGTGCTGATAAGGGGCTCGCTCACG
The DNA here is from genome assembly GCA_013154235.1 of Thermoproteota archaeon. Taxonomy (GTDB): domain Archaea; phylum Thermoproteota; class Thermoprotei_A; order Sulfolobales; family Ignisphaeraceae; genus JAADCV01. Next base: position 6,978 of record JAADCV010000070.1, read on the forward strand.
AAGTGCCTAGAGCTAGGCAAGGCAGTTCTAGAGGCTAGGGAAAAGGGAATCTTCGTCCCTAGGGTGGTAGCTGAGCACATGGGTGGATGGGTAGTTATGCGCGGAATCGTGAAGAGCTGGAGGTGGAGGAACGAGGGCGGGTTCCTACACGGAGAGATGGTTATCGAGGGCGTCGAGGAGCACAGAGGCAGAGTCCTAAGGAGCTTGGTAAAGAACGAGCACATAGCTGCCTGGCTAGATGGCGAGCCCCTCGTGCTGCCGCCAGACATACTCACGCTGCTGTCTAGGGATGGCGAGCCGATTCTCAATAGCAGGGTCGTGGAAGGAATGGAGGTTTGGGTCGTAGCAGCACCCGCCCCAGCAGTGTGGAGAAGCGAGAGGGGGCTCGAGCTCTTCGGACCGAGGAGATTCGGCATAGATATAGAGTACGAGCCTGTCGAAGTACTAGTGCGTAGGCTCGGGCTACTCTAGATAGGTAATGCGTCGGGAATCGAAGGCTTCATACGTGTAAAACTAGTGTTACCTAACGTTATTCGCTGGGATACTTCGGCAACGATCGGCGCTTCAACCACGTTGCTAGGTGATGAGGTAGAGAACTTGGCTAAGCGAAGATGTTTCCCTGCTCGTGTTGATACGGTTCTGCGTTAGTGATAATTAGGTATCGTAATGCATAGCTTGCCTAGGCACGGGTGCTACCGGCCTTGGGCAGCGGTGCGTGGTGGACCGAGTTCTTCGACGAGCTCTACTTCGAGCTCTACTCCTCGTTCCAGACTGAGGATAGGAATAGGGCTGAGGCCGAGCTCGCTGCAAGGATCCTGAACCTCTCCAGAGGTTCTAGGCTGCTAGACCTTGGCTGCGGCTTCGCTAGGCTAGCTACCCACCTAGCCTCGATGGGTGTAGAGGTGCTGTGCCTAGACTTCAGCTCGAAGCTTCTCGAGATAGGGTTGAGGAGAGCTAGGGAGTTCGGCACGGATAGCGCTATCCACATGCTTCGAGGAGACATGAGGCTGCCTAGCCTTAGGAGCAGCTCGGTGGACGCCGCTATGATCTGGTTCACGACCTTCGGCTTCTTCAGCGACGAGGAGAACGAGAGAGTTCT
>JAADCV010000050.1 GCA_013154235.1 Thermoproteota archaeon
CTCTTGGTTGATTCCTCTACATGCTTATTAAGATCCTCCCTAAGCTTCTTGAGCTCAAGCTCAATAACCTCAAACCTCTTATCATGCTCAACACCCTTAGCATACAACCTATTGAAATCCTCCCTAAGCCTCCTCAACTCAACAAGAATCTCAAGCAAACCAACCTTACCAGCAACAGCCAAACGAAACTCCTCATCAGAATCGAGAAGCTTAAGGAATTCCTTCTTTAGGTTTTCAGCGTCTACAGTCACTTGCTGTAGCACCTATGCTTGTAGCTTTGTTGAAGGGGTTATATGCACTAGAGGGCTCCGTGTAACTGGATTCTATGGTGTATGGTTTTGCTGAGCGTGGTTAGGGATGTTGCTAGGGCTAAGCTTAACGAGCTTGTGAAGGTTATGGAGGTGGAGGGCTTGTCAGCTCTGCTGCTCTTTGAGGGTGATCCCATTGGGTGTAAGCTCTCGGCTTCTAGTCATTTCAACATTGTCGTAGTTACTAGAGAGGGTTTGCTAGTGGTTGTGGATTCTGCTTTCTATCCTGTTGCTGTTGAGGAGGCTTTTGGTGATGTGGTTCTTGTTGAGAATTTTACTGTTGAGGGGCTGCTGAGAGTTATCTTATCTAAGGTGGGTGAGGATGCTAGGATTGGCGTTAATTGTTGGTGGGGTAGAGGCAAGCTCTCGTTTCTATACGCTGGGCTTCTAGAGGCTCTTAGGTCTAGGTCTGCTAGAATTGTTGATGCTACGCCGCTTCTAGCTAGGGTCTTTGATAAGCCTCTAGACGAGGAGCTTCAGATCGTTAGGTGGTTATCCGAGGTCTGCTCTAGAGCTATCGAGATAGCTATCGATAGAATAGCTCCCGGAGTTCGTGAATGCGAGGTAGCTGCAGTAATAGACAAGACCCTCGACGAGGCTGGGGTAACCGATAGGTGGTTTTCAACAATAGTTGCCTCTGGATACCGAGCAGCTGCGCCACACGCTAAGACCTCAACTAAGAGGATCGGGTATGGAGAGCCCGTGGTTATCGATGTCGGCCCTCTGTGGATGGGTTACGATGGCTGCGTGGCCCACACGGTCGTCTGCGGAAGGGATAGATTCTGGGAGGGCGTGATCGAGACCGTTAGGGAAGCGCTGGTGAAAGGTCTAGAGCGCGCTAAAGCAGGTTCGCTAGCGAGAATTCTAGACGAAGTGCCTAGGAGAGAGCTATCCAAGCGCAACCTACCGAACTACCCCCACCTCTCTGGACATCCGATAGGAGGCTTCTACAAGCCCGTCATAGCAAGCTTCATCGACTACCCCCTAGAGAGGAACATGGTGTTCGCCTACGAGCCTGCTACCTACATACCTAGGAAAGGAGGCGTTAGGATAGAGCCACATATACGGGTCACAGAGCGGGGTTCCGAGATCCTAACCCCGCTGCATCGAAGAGAGTTAGAGCTCTAGCAACTTTCAACTCCCTATGGTGGAGAAGCGAAGCTGCGTTCGCGAGTTAGTGAGTTAGTGAGACGTTTGTTGCAAACGTACTCTGCATAGATGTGTAGATTTGTTAAACCGAAATGTATATATACCCCTTTGCGGGTAGTAGATCCGCGGCAGAGGCCCCCCACCCCGCGGGCGGGGCCCGCGGGGGCGAGTGCGCCGGGGTGTACCCCGGCGGCGATGAGACCCCCTCGGGGTGGGGAGAGCACCTTGGCCTTTCCCCGAGGGATGCCTCCTCGGGGTGCTTCGTTGCAGTGATACCATGTGCTCGGCTCGCGTATCCCGTTTAAAGGGGGAGAGGGCTGCTGAAGCGTTTCACCGGGTTCTAGCTAGGGTTCTTGGCAGTGCTTCTGTGGCGCTGCTCGCTCTCTATGTTGCTGTGCCTAGGTTCGAGGTTCTGTGCGTAGCTGTTGCCGTGGGGCTGCTTGCTGTATGCTGGTGGGTTATGAATATCGCTCTGAGGATTAGAAGAATGATCATCGAGCTCGGTAATGGATCCTCTAGGTGATTCTGTATGGCGAGCCGGGTTCGCTTCGTAATCGCTGCTATGTATGTTGTTGAGGGTCTAGCGTGCTTAGCTTGGATACACGCTGCCTTTGCTGGCCATACGCCTAGCGAGCTGCTTGCTGCTGTTGGGCTAAGCGCTGCTACCGCTCTTCTTCATCTTGGTGCTGTGCTTGTCGAGTCTGAGGAGAGGCTTGAGAGGATTGTGTCTAGGGCTAGCCGAGGGTGATGCCTTTGCGTGTTGAGGTTGTCGAGCGCGGTCTTGCCCATTCGGTGGCGCTGGTCTGCGATGATGGTGAGTGCATGAGTATGGTTATCGATCGTCTTGCTGGAGAGCGCGAGGTTAAGGGTATTGTTCTTAGGATGCTTTCGGGGTTGAGGATCCCCGTGGCTGTCGAGCTTACTCGCGTGGATCCTGGTCCGCTCTACACACCCTCGCTAGAGCTTCGTGGTGTTGCTACAGTGCTTGGTGCTCCAGTTGCTATTGCTGCAAGGATTCTGGATGTCGATGCCGAGGCATGGATCCCTCTATCGGTATGCGAGGAGTATAGCTGCGCTGTCCTAAGAAACCCATTTGTGGATTGCTGGATAGAGCTTCCGAGGGTTAGGGAGCCTAGCGATGATCTTGCTAGGGCTATCGAGAGGATCTCTAAGAACCTGCTCAGCGCGTGGGTTCGAGGTGTTGATCTCGTAGAGGTCTCTGCTGGTCGAAGGGTTGCGTATAGGGTGCGTAGGTTTAAGCGGGGGGTGAGGAGGGTTACGGGACTAGCTACCTATAGGGATAGGCTGTCGCTACCTCCAGAGTACGTCGTGGTGAGGGTGACTATAGCAGCTCCTGAGCCAGTTCTCGTGAGCTCTATAGGAGCTTGAATGGGGTGATGCGGCTATGCGTGGCTTGCTGATACTTATCGTTCCAGATGCATGCGTGCTTAGGGGCTGGTGCAAACTGAGTGCTGTGGATATTGGTAGCGCTGTGGCTAGGTACCTATACGTAGTGGATGCGCTTGCCAGAGAGCTAAGGGATTCGCCGCTAACTAGCCTCGTTAGAAGCGTTGTTGAGAGGAGCTACATTGCTATACCTACACCATCGAGAAAGCTAGGCGAGGCTATAGAGATTGCGAGAGGCGTTGCGAAGAGCGCGGGGCTAGACCCTAGCGCTGTCGATGGTGCTAAGCTCCGCGCGGTGCTGCTGAACCTCGGTTACCTAGAGAAGGTCTCGGTGGCTAGCCCCTATATCGCTGCTAGGGAGGTTGAGGAGCTCGCTAGGCTTCTAGAGGCATAGGTAGGCGTCATCGTCTTCAGAGTCGCTCTCTAGGAGAACGGGGTGTATGTTCCTAATCTCTATATCTACGTAGCTATCATCTATTCTTCGAGGAGCTAGGATGCAGCCTAGGGTACCTGGAAACACCCTAAGCGCATCAACCTTCTCCCCATTTATCCTGATCTCTATAGCTGTTCGAAGAATCATCTTCGGGGGCTCTTCAGCTAGGTTCCAGGGATCTTCATCCTCGAGGTCTGTGTACTTGTATATGTATGGACCTATAGCGCTTACCCCTATGGCTAGAACCCTAAACTCCCTTTTTATCTGGCCTAGCTTCGCCCCTAGGAACACTATCGCTCCCACGGGCCTAAGCCTCTTCCTATCCACGGGGATTAGCCCTACGTATATTGTTTTTGATCGTAGCTCCGCGTCTAGCACTGCCTCCTTTCCGGATGCTAGCACTGATAGTCCAGCGCCACCCTCTACGGGTTGGAGAATCGTGTAGTCGTTCGACGCGTGTACAACTCGGGCTCGGAGCTTCCTAGGCTCGTAGGCTCTAGTGCTAGAGCCTTTAAGGAACTCGATTAGGTGGGGCGCTGGAAAGATCTTCTTTATGTTGTTGGGGCACCTCGATACCTTTGCTGAGGCTACCTCTATATGCATGTGCGGGGGGCTGTATGGTAGGACGCTGTTCGTCTTGAGGTACCGCCCTATGGGGTCACCTACATACACATAGTCTCCGGGCAGTACCGATGGTGCTACGTGCGTTATCCTTACAAAGAGTTTTCCGCACCTAATGACGATTATGTAGTCTGTGCTCGAGTACGGGCCTCTCCCAGCGTCTATCTGCTTGATAGTCTCGATCTTGCCCTCTACGGGGGACAGAGCCTCGTCGCCAAACTCGTATCCCGTGGATATGTCTACAGCTCTCGTAATGATGTGCACTATCCTGGGGCTGGAGGCGAAGCTAGCTATCCACCCGCTGGCTGGAGCCACTATCTCTACGTTTAGCGATCTGGCTATGGTTAGCAAGCTCCCTAGATATGTAGCGAGTCCCAGCCTCTTCTACTGACCCCCTCAACACCAACGCATTGTGATTCTGGCGATAGGTATATATTGCGGAATAGCTACCTCGATAAGCAGTTGACTATGGGCTAGCGGTACTACGCGGCACTAGGCACAGCTCGACACGGCTAGCCTCAACTGCTCTAGACACCTTCATCGAGGCGAAGCTCCCTACGAGAACCTCTAGAGAGGTTCTAGAACCATTGACAAAGGCATCCACAGCGAAGACCGTTCTCGACGCTCTAGGCTGAGACGCTAGCGAGCTTAGAGACGTTACCTCCGCGATCCAGCGGCGATAGGGAAGAGGCGAGTTAGGCGCTATCGAAAACCCTCTGAGAACCCTTCTAACAATGCCTACCGGAGCGCCAAACACCTTAGCGAGCGAGTTAGGTCGAGGCCTCCCCTCGAGGTGGATGAGCCCTACATACATGTGCGGCTCATGCAGATCAGCGTTTATCGCGACCCTAGCCCCTCTACACAATCCCTCTACGCATGTTGAGGATTCGCAGTCTAGCACGCTATAGTCTCTAGAGACGTGCACAGGCCTGCACCTAGCGAAGTTCCTAGATACCGCGTCTAGGGGTCGAGACCTAGCTAAGCTGAGCAGCTCCTCCGTAGGCTCTAGAGATAGGGATGCGCCTGGCCTCCCGCTCCTAGCTCTGCAAACCTCTAGGTGCATATGGGGGAGGTTTCTCGGAGCTAGGAAGTTCGTGCGCACGAACCTCCCTATGAAGTCTCCCACGCCCAGCTTCTCCCCGATCCTAACCGAGGGCTCGACATGCATTATCTTTACCCACAGCGAACCGCACCTAACCATAATCACGTAGTCAGTTCTAGAGAAGGGGCCTGGACCAGCCTCAACCCTATATAGACGCTCAACAACGCCCTCGACAGGAGAGAGCGCCTCACCACCAAACTCGAGCGACGTAGATACATCTACAGCTCTAGCAGTTATGTGGGGGTAGAACGGGCTTGAGAAGAAGCTAGCTAGCCACTTCCCGCACGCCCATAGCTCTACGTTAGCAGCCCTAGCTATGGGTACGCAGCCCAAGGCTCTCCACATCTAGAGGCTTGGCTTCCAGTGATCAACCTAGCTCTCGTGAGAAGCGAGGTTTGGGCTCAGCGAGCTCGGCTGGATCATCACTCCTCAGCATAATTCCGGGTCCTCACAGCCCGAGGAACCCCCTGCTGAACTCCTTAAATCGCTTCTCGGGCTTTAGCGCGTGGGGTAGGTGGTTAGTTGGGTAGCGTCGTTGAGGCGTACATAGACTTTCTCTACAGAGCCCTGGGGTCTAAGGAGGCTAGCCGCGTTCTAGAGATAGAGCCTGGAAGGATCGTTTTGAGGGGGTCAGCTCGAGAGCTGTTCACTCATCCCCACGTGGTTCTGTGGCACAGGTTCGTTGTTGAGGAGCTCCCTAAGCACGTTTCTCGAGTCGTGCTGCTCCTTCCGTGCTCATCGATAAAGCCCTACAGCCTCTCGCCAACGCATAGGATAGCTATGAGTAGGCTCTCTAGGAGGGGGGTTCTCGAGAGAGTTAGCGTGCTAGTGCTCTCGGAGCCCATGGTGCTCGTGCCGATAGAGCTCGACGTCTACTACCCCTTCGCTAACTACGACCTTCCCCCGAGAGCTCTAGACGACGAGTCGCGCCGCACCATGGTAATGATCCTCGCTAGAGCGCTCGAGAGAATGAGGGAGAGGGTCTGCACCATAGTCGCTACGCTTCCGAGAGCTCACCTAGCAGTGTTTAGGGAGGCGTGCGCCATTGCGAGAGTTCGCGATAGGGTTCGCGAGGTTCCTTACGGAGCTCTAGCGTTCAGAAGCGTTGCCCTAGCTGCGGATCTAGCTGCAGAAGCTGTAGCGAATGCGCGCTGAGGCGGGGGTCCCGCCCTCACCCTCCCCCGAGCCGGGGGTGTCTGGCGGGTCTGACGAGTCTCTGTGTTGAGTAGCTAGGTAAAAAGTTGCTACTCGTACATCCCCCTAGACCTATCGAAGAAAGGTATGGGGGTTACAGTGCTAGCGGTCCTCTGCTTCTCGACGCTTACCCTCTCCCTCTTTCTCCTTCTCCTCAGCACCATTGCTCTAGCACCCCGAGCCTAAGCCTACCACTCCCTATCTACTCCACGGTTAGCAGAGTATAGCTGAGTGCACCTGATCTACTCGAGTAGAGCTCGGGGCTCTAAGCCAGCTCTCCTAAGTAGCGAGGCGCACCTCCTGCAGAACGCTGGCCTCTTCATATCCACCTCTAGGAGGGAGTTGCTGAAGCTCATGACGCAGAGCCTGTTGGGGCAGTGGCTAAGCCCGTAGACGTGGCCAAGCTCGTGCATAACCTCCTTAACGAGCCTCTCGCGGAACAGGTTGTAGCTAGCTCCTATCCTTAGCCTAGGGGTGTACACCGTAGCTACTCGAAGGCTTGGTAGCGCTAGCCCGAACACGAAGTTTAGCCCAGGAACGTACGCGTCTGCCCCAACTATCCCTAGCGCAACGAGACTCTCCTCAACAACGGATCTAACGAATGCTGCTACGCACTCAGCCCTAAGCTGCTCCCGAGCCTCGTCTAGGCATGGCACTGGAACGCTATGCACCTTAACCCCAGCTAGCTCGAGGCCCATGAGCTCTAGAGCTTCAGCAGCTACGCTAGCAACTCTAGGATCCTCGCCCAGTATAGCGATAGCCACTCTGCGCGTGGCCATTGCCTAGACCCGCTCTAGAGCTCTAGGAGCTCCCTAAGTCTCTCGAAGTACTGCTTAGCCTCGCTACGCTTAAAGCGAACTACGTAGAGCGGGTGGTAGTCCTCGAACACCTCGACGCTACCTAGGCTAGCGCTACGCAAAACCCTCCTAACCTGCTCCCTAGCAACAGCTCCTAGAGCAACGATCCTCCTAGGCCTAAGAGTCTCTAGAACAAGCTTAGCAACACTATCGCAGTTCCTAGCCATAGACGAGACGCCCCTCTTAGACCTAGGCCTACACCTAGCAGCCATATCCCAGAAAACGCCTCTATCAACCATAGCCTCCAGAAGCCCCTCCTCACTATAGCCAAAGAACTTGGCTAGAGTAGCCCTAAGCCTATCCCTATGACCAAGGTTGTAGAGGAAATCACTCTTGTTGCCCGGAGGAGGGCTCTCGCTAACAACCAGAACCCTAATGCCTCTACCCATGTACATCCTATAGACGCCGAACTCTACGTATGGCTTAGATACGTACGAGCATCTCCGGCAGCTAGCAACAGCACGCTCTACCACCTCGAAGCACAAGGCCTTCACCTAAGCTATCGCTACAGCCTCACTGCGATAAGAGCGCGCAGCTCAGCTTATGCGAAAACGCCGCGTGTAGGGGATGTATAGGTTCTCGCAAGGAGAAACCTCCTTTTCTCCTACGCAGCTCCCCAAACCTCAATTCCTTGTTTCGGGTGGTTCGCATGCGCCGCCCATATCCAAATTCCGGTTCTGCACATAGCATCGCTAGCGCAGGGATTGCTGTACGGTCGCTTCGAGCCTCGACAACGCATGGCTAGACGCTTTGGTGCGGGGTGAGACCATGTTCGTAGAGAGCGTCGTGAGAATGAGCGCATTTATGGGCCTCATCTTCGTGCTGATTATCCTACTGCCTTGCATTTCCTTTGCGCTAGTGTCGCCCTTACTACTAGCCCTATACACAGTGATCACCGTCTCGCTCTTGAGCATCGCACTGCTTGTCGTTGCGTGGGACGATATAGGTATGGCTATCCGACTTAGCGCTAGCGCGTGCATATACC
>JAADCV010000008.1 GCA_013154235.1 Thermoproteota archaeon
CGTCTAGCCTGGCTAGGATGCCAGCCTGGGGAAGAACCCCGATCTCCGGAGCGCTGGTGGTCCCGGGTTCAAATCCCGGCGGCCCCACCAAGGTAAAAACTTCTTAAGCTAGGCCCAGGGTACTACCAAGGCTTATTACATAGATCAAGGAGTGTATTACCCACCTAATCCAATCGATCTTTTCACTCTATCAATCTAGCAAGTCCATGGGTATTACCCTGAGCAACATCTTTGGGTATTTACCTACCTAGAACACAGTAGGGGTTGTGAATGCCCATCGTATACATTTGTTCTCGCTGTAAGAGTGTTATATACCGCTTTGAGAGAGCTGGCCAGGACTACTATGGTATACCTACGCCCTCTGAGCTAAGCGTTAGGCTAGGTGGGTTCTGTCCTAGATGCGGAAAGCCTCTATCGACAAAGATAGACCTTCAGAATATAGAGATAAAGTCTAGGTACGATTAGGATAGCAGTCTCCTAAACCGCTCCCTATTGATAGACTCGTAGAGCCAGGAAACGGTATCGCTATTAAGTGCTAGGTTCCTCAGCTCGCTGAGGCTACTACAAAGGTCAATAACTTTCTCTGGTTTCACAAACTCTAGCTCCACTTTCTTTACGCACTCCATCACTTCTGAGGCAATATCTCGTATCCTTATGCAGAGAAGTCTGTTATCTACATCGATCCACGGACCTACTAAGCTATCTCTATTCTTTGCAATGAACCTTACCGCGTTCTCGACTATGTGAGCTGGAGGCCCTTCGTGTACATGGCAGGGAGCAGCACAAGCCTGTAGATCTACTAGCGTCATGGCTATACCCTTGCTATGCTCTAAGTAGCTATCGATATACAGCACCCTTAGTTCACGGCTCTTCAGCTGGTTAACTAAGCTCCTTTCAAGTCTTCGAAGCTGCCCCCATACAACATCCTCAGATCGATGCGCGGTATTGCTAAGCACTAGCACAAGCTTTCTATTCATAGAGCTACATGCAGCAAGTACGGACCTCTCAACATCCTGAACCTCAGCCTTAGGACGATAGGGTTCAAAGAACTTGGTGCTAGGCTTTAGTAGAAACATTCTTGCGCATATGCGAAACAGCGAAAAGGACCTTAGACCCACAGCAGCTGCAGCATTCCTCTGCGGATCCACGGGATCCACAACAACCATTACTGATCTAGGAAACCTCTTCAAGCAATCCCTAGGACTCTTGTAGTACCCCTCGATATCGATGCACGTTTTATAAGGCTTCCACTTAGCGGACTCCCTAAGAACATTGAGAAAGGAGCCATACTTAATTACTAGAAGCTCTGTTAGATAGCCCGAGAATCCCTGCACTCGAACCTCAGCTCCATAGACGCCTACGCTCTTCATGAATGCCTTGAGGAGCCGAACCTCGTCACGCATGCCCTCGCTAAGCTTGCTCCTCACATACTCGGTATGGAAGGGAGTTCTATCTACGGGGCTTACAAGGTTTCTGGGGCTGCTAACTCTAAACGCTGGAACGATGTTTACCTCCACTCCTCCTACGAACGCAGTTACGTATGGGTGAGCTGCGTAGTCGAGAACCGTCCTTATACCTCTAGACTCTAGGCATCTCTTGAGTCCTGGAACTAGAAACATTTCTATGAATCTAGTGGTATATCTGTATGGCTTCAACAGAAAGAACACGTCTATATCAGCATCGCCGCTTATGAATGTGTCCTTAGCGTAGGATCCCTGAACCGTTACCTCGTAGTCTCTCACTCCCAGCTCGTCAAGGCATTCTGAGGTATAACTACATGCGATACGCGCAATAAACGATAGGTAGTAGTACTCACTACTCTTAGGTTTGACCTTCGATAGAACCTCTTGAAGAACTCTGGAGTAGGGGTCCATGGTCACAGCCGAACGCTAAATATATCCTTGTATATGGGTCCTCTAGGCGTTAGTATGCTCTGCTTCAGCTTAACCTCAGTAACTGGCGTACGACCAAACTCGTAGTCAGAGTACTGTAGCAGCAGCTGCGATAACCTAGCTAAGTTCCTACCGCTCCTAACTCTAGCTAGAGTTATGTGGGGGGAGAAGCCGTGTTGATCTCGATGAACATCATATAGCCTCTCGCGCTGGATACTATCATCGATGTACTTCCTAAGCCTAGCTAGAGGATCGCACCCCTCGACGACACCAGCCCATATAACCCTAGGCCTGTTAACGTTCGGGAATGCACCAACGCCTTTAACAACCATTTCGAAGCTTCCTCCGGTTATCTCTGGTGCCCTGCTGAGAATCCTCTTTATAGCCTCTACAGTCACTGACGAGATGTGGCCTAGGAACCTTATTGTTAGGTGAATATTCTCATCCTCTACGGGCTTGAGATCCGCGCCAGTCTCAACTAAGGCATCTCTAACCTTAATCAACTTAGACAAAACGCTAGGATCCTCTATCTCTACCGCTATGAAAGCCCTTATGCTCATAGCTAAGCTACCCTAGTTACGATGCTGCAACACGAGGCTATATACCCTTACAGAAGTATGTAGCGCAGTGTAAGCCTTGAGGAAGCAGTACCTAACTAAGAAAGCTGTAAGGGAGCTTATCGCAAGCATATCGTCGACAGAGTTGTATGATAAGGAATTCATTGCAGAGCTAAGGAATAGCGATACCGTGTATATCGTTGAGCAGCCACGGTTCCGAATATACGTATTTGACTCTACCCCCGCCCTATTTGAGCACGTTAAGATCCCAAACCACATACTTCCAACACTCTTCGCAGTCAACACATTCATGAACTCCAAAGGCAGGCCCCCGATACCATGGATACGCGTTGATGAGGGTGCTGTAAACCCGATACTTCGCGGAGCTGACGTTATGATACCGGGGGTTAAGGAAGCCTCAGACTTCCCTGCTAATGCCCCGCTATGCGTGCTCGAACCTAACAAGAGGTACGCGATAGGTGTTGGAGTAGCACTAGTACCATCAACTGAGATATCACCGGGTAAAAGAGGCAAGTGCATGAAGGTCGTGTCTAGGCTTAACGACGATATCTGGAACCTATGCTTAGAGATCGCAAGAAAGAGTCGATAGCCTAAATGTCTGCTCCTCGTTCCTTCTGTACAGGCTTAGATACGCACACTCCTTCACTATCTCGATTCTAAGAACGTACTCGAAACCCTTAAAGTCAATCTCTACCACCCCAAGCGACTCTAGAAGCTCCCCAACAAATCGGCATAGCCTACTGCACGAATCTATGTTCATACCTCTCTTCCTACACTTGCACAGGAGCTTGATAGGAAGCCCCCTAGCCTTTACAAGAACTAGCTCTAGCGATGCTCTTCTCACGTCTTCATATCTAGCAACGGTACAAACATCTACGGGTATTATCCAGAATGCTTGCGCAACGCCTCTAGCTCTAGCAATCTTGTGAACCTCGATACCGCTAGCGCATCTACCGAAGACGATCACTAAGCCCATTCTCTCCATCGGGACAACTTTCAATTCCTCTACCTCTAGAAGTAACGCATTCTCAAGCTCTTTTGCAAGAGCCTTCTCTCTTCCTACGCGCGTTGTAGCTATAGCTATAGGCTCAGAACCCTTGACTTTCATCACTCATCACCACGCTCGTGCATCATCATCGCCATGGCGCGACAAGGATTAAACCCCGTTACCCTACATAGCTAGCGTAGCGGAAGGTGCGGGGGTGCCCGAGCCTGGTCTAAGGGGGCGGGCTTAAGACCTTCCGGCACGGGTGAGAGACCCGCTGGCGTAGGCCTGCGTGGGTTCAAATCCCACCCCCCGCACCATCATTCTCGATATTAGGAAAAGCGCTACTGCTAGCGCCACGCATATCGCAGCTATAATCATTATTGCAACCCAGCTCATCCCATACCCAAAGCATATGGGAATGAAGGCTATAACTACGCATCCACCACCTACCACTCTTACGCTACTGCTCGAGGAGCTAGTCCCAGAGGCCAACCCTATGCTTAGCAGAGGTCCAAGCACCATTACAGCCATTCCAATGAATACCAGCACTAGACCCGCAATAAACATCGATCTGTCCATATCTCATCACCGGGCTATGTAAGGTATAGCTATCATAACTATTATCGCTATCGCCATAATCACAGCTAGGAGTATCGATGCTACGAGTATAGCTCTAGAGCTAGATCCGAAGACCACGGGAATAGGGCCTATCAAAACGCCGCCACCGACCTCAACGTTTCCGCTGCTAGCGGCTCCTCTAAGCACCGATATCATTATCAGTAGCATGCCTACGAGAGACAGAACGAACCCTATAGCTACTAGCAGCATCACTATACCTATCGCCACCAGCTCCACCCCACCACCTAATAACGCTATTATGGCCCCTAACTAGTATCATGCTGGGATGATGTTTGCGGCCGTAACCGAGCGATGAGGATAGGGCGGGCTTTCCATGACCGCTAATCGCTACCTCCCTACCGCAGCCGATGAGGAGATTAGTCCCAGTCTGAGCTAGTGATGTAAGGCCTCCCCACACCGAGGTCGAGACGATGATCGTGTGCTTCGTTAGACATGGAAAAGCTGAGGAAAAGAAACCTGGGCAAAGTGATGAGGAGAGGAAGCTTACGGAGCAGGGACGCAAGGACATTGAGATTGTATCAAGGGTGCTTCCGGTAGCTAGAGGCTCAAAGGTCTATACATCGCCGCTTGTCAGAGCTCGCGAAAGCGCTGAAATAATCGCTAAGGAACTCGGGGGCAGTCTCAAGGTGCTAGAGAGCCTTAGACCGGAGCTGGCATCGATAGAGACGCTTGCAGATGTTGAGCTCTCTGGAGATTCGGTGTTCGTTGGTCATGCCCCTTCGCTAGAGAGGATAGTCAGTGATGCTATAGGCGGAGGCGCTATCAAGCTCAAGGCTGGCGGAGCTGCTTGCATAGACATCGGTAATGAGCACAGGCTTAGGAGATCGGTAGGGGTACTGGTGCTACTAGTCCAGCCCGATCAATTAAGAAAGCTATACGATACTTCTCTCCGCTAGCACCTTGAGCACGGACTCCATAGACTTCCTAACGCTCTCGGGTAGGAAATCTAGGTTCACCTCTACGAATCCTCTTATCAGTATTGATACCGCCTCTCTATAGTCAAAGCCTTTCAGCATTAGGTACTCTATCTCCTCGTCACGTATCCTACCTATAGAAGCTTCGTGATGAAGCTCGCTATCATCGCTAGCGCTATCTAGCTCCGGTATTGTTTCTACGCGCGCCGATGGACTTAGTATCAGCGCGCTGCACTCAGTGAATCCCTTGGATCTGCTGCCGCTAGCCTCTATCTTTAGCCTAGATACAACCCTCGATCTATCGCGAGCAATCACCTTGCTAACCAGCTCTGCTCTAGTTTCACGTCCCAGAAGCCTTGCAAGGGATCCAATATCGTATTCGCTGTCCTCAGCACCTAGGATTATGGAGGCCGAGTAGCACTGCGATCCATCGCCCCTAAGCTCTATTCTAGGTAATGTCTGTATTGTTCTGGTTCTGGACATGTTGACGTAGTACGACACGTATGTGGCGCCCTCGCTTAGAACCGCTGCTGTCCTCGGTCTGACATGTGTAACTCTATTCCACGAGTGTATTGTCACATCTATGAGCTTCGATCCTCTACCTAGGTATATCTCGGTTACAGAAGAATGGAAACCTATGGATTCCGGCATAATCGTGCAGCCGGTAACTATAATAGCCTCAGCACCATCCTCAACAACAACTACGTTATGAACGAGCTGAGCTCCTCCAGACATGAAGAAGCATGTCTGAATAGGTAGCTCAACACGACACCCTTTCCTAACCCTTATGAAGTAGCCCCCCTTTCCATAGAGGGCAACGCTAGCAACATACTTATCGGTGTCTGGAGGCACTAGACGCCATAGATACTCGAGCTCATCTTTATCAACGCTTTCAATGGGCTTTATGTCAACGCACGATGTAAGAGTCTTAAGTATCTCTATTCTCTCGTCCCTCTGATAGTATAGAGCTGAAGCTTTCGGCGAGCGAAGCTCTACGCCAACTCTCGATGCTAGCTCTTCTACAGAGCTCGAAGGAGTCTCTTGACGAACCTCCTCACCTATGTAGTGCAGCACATCTATATCGGGCCCAAAGGGTGCGGGTTTGGATAAGGCTCTTTTAGCTCTCTCCTTAACGTCCACTCCCACCACCCTCCATTATCCACTTGAAGCCCTTGCTAAGAACCTCGCTAAGAACCTCGAATTTGGGGCTCTCGAGAACTACTCTACCGTTCATCATTACGTACACCTTCGTAGCCCGAATATGCTTAGCTATCATACCGCTATGCGTAACGATTAGCAAAGCATCGGTAGCACTCTTCATAAGCTCGTCGAGAGCTGATGCGATTATCATTACGCTATCTACATCAACGCCGGAGTCCGGCTCATCGACAAGCGCTACGCGAGGACGCTGAGCCAGCAACATAGCTATTTCAGCCCTCTTCATCTCCCCTCCGCTAAAGCCAACCCCAAAGTCTCTATCTAGGAGGTGTTCTATTGATAGAGCCTTAGCTATTCTCTGAACCTCTGAGACCTCGCCTCCTCTCCTCCTAACTATCGCTTCTAGAATAGTCCTAAGCTTAACACCCTTTAACCTAGGAGGGTTCTGAACAGCTATTCCAAGACCTAGCCTGAACCTCTCGTAGGGGGGCAAGCCCGTTATGTCTCTTCCGTAGAGCAGCACCCTTCCCCTAACCACTTTGTACCTAGGATGGCCAGCTAAGGCATTGAGTAGACTCGACTTACCGCTCCCGTTAGGACCTATGAGTATAGCTATATCTCCCTTAGAAAGGGATAGCCTAGCGTAAGTGACTATACTCTTGCCGTTGCACTCGACAGCAAGATCCCTAGCAACCAGTACCTCCAATCCCTACCCTTGAACCTCGAGACACAGGCTTAGTTATATACTTCCTATACAGCTATCCACCTACATCTCCTCCTCCGGAGGAAGAGGAGACTCGCGAATTCTTTGCTCAACTTCTTCAGCTAGAGAGTAGAGTAGTATTCTTACTTCCCTCACAACGGGCTTAGCGATCTTCTTTATTCCTCTCTGCCCTGGAACGTAGCTCGGCTTAACTAAGTTAGCCTCCTCGAGCCTCTTGACATGAGTGCTTATGTTAGCCTTGCTCTGCTTAAGCTTCTCGGCTAGATCCTCTATACCCATGTTCTCCTTCATTGTCAACCCTAGTATGCGTAGACGGGTAATAGACGCCAGAGCACTAGCAACCTTCTCAATGAACTCCTCGCCAGCAACATACATAACACCATCCTCTATCCAGATTCCTCGCCCCCTCTTACCTCCATGCCCCGCACGAACCTCCGGGCTTGAGCTCAATGCCTATACCCCTAACATAGAGCTAGTCGTTATCCCTTTATAAATCTGCCCATTTCGAAAGCTGTAGGAATGTGGGTAAACGATGCTCGGAAGGATCGAAGTTCCTAGCGATCTGAGAATAGGTAGCTACGAGATTAGCGTCAGAGCGGAGAACGGCTTTCTAACGTATAGACGAGTTGATTCTAGCGCAGGGGAAGAGAGACGCTACGTTCTGAGCAGAGGAATAGAGCTGAGGGCAGTTCCCATGTACCCCATCTTTTACCCTAGATTCATAACGCAGTTCATACTCTGTGTACTAGAACACGAGATTGTTGTAGCTCCTGGAGCCAGCATTAGAGTTAGCTTGGAGATACCGGTTGATGTAGCTATATACGCTTACTCGGGCAACAGCTTTAAGATAATAGACGTCCTAGCGCTGCACAAGGATGCTAAGTATGTCCTTTACGGGACGACCTACGGCGGGACCGTTGCACGGTTCTGCGTTGCACGCTTAACTAAATCAGTTAACGATGTAGAGTTCGGATACGCGTACATGCCTCTAACTATAAAGAACTGCATGGGGAGAGTAGCTAGGGTTAGCAAGGTTCTCCTAGATGCGAGTCCCCTAAGACTATACTACCGCGAGGGTAGCAAGTGGTACGTAGCGACCCAGTCAATAACGATGAATATCGTTACAGATACCTCGGCAATCGTTTACTACGAGAAGCCAGTTGACCCAAGAGCGCTGCCCATAGATGATCCGGAGAGTCTCAGGCCTCCGAGGGTCTATAACCGAACAGATATGCTTCAGGGGTACTAAGCTATGGATGTCGTTCTAGCAGCTCTAGTAAAGTTCTTCGAGACTTACGAGAGGTACATAGAGGCTACCATAGCTCTCGTGCTAGGCGTAACACTATCTTACTTCGTT
The DNA here is from genome assembly GCA_013154235.1 of Thermoproteota archaeon. GTDB lineage: Archaea > Thermoproteota > Thermoprotei_A > Sulfolobales > Ignisphaeraceae > JAADCV01. The sequence goes on from JAADCV010000008.1 coordinate 8,251, forward strand.
AGAAAGCTGCTGTTCAAGCAGCTAGCAAGGGGCATGCCTCATCACCTCGCTAACATCATCACTAGAGGTGTGTTCTACACGCTGCTACTGATAGTTATTCTGATAGCTGCGGGCATCTCCGGAATAAACCTGATGGGTCTAGCTGTAGCTGGTAGCGTCGCTGGCGTAATACTGGGCTTCGCCCTTCAGCCAGTAATAACGAACCTAGCAGCGGGCATGCTGATAATAACCGAGAAGATACTGAGTCCGGGAGACCTTGTTGAGATCGATGGCGTCAGGGGCTGGGTTGTAGATGTATCTCTATTCTCTATAACTCTTCAGAGACTTGATGGTGTGTACGTTAGGTACCCTAACATAAAGGTGCTATCGTCAAAGGTTCTCAACTACTCCAGAAGCCCCGTGATGAGAATAGACTTCGTAGTGTCTATAGCATACAAGGAGGACGCTGAAAAAGCATACGAGATAATACGAAAGGTTGTAGAAGCTCATCCCCTTGTACTGAAAGATCCACCGCCAGAGATCTTCGTATCAAACCTTGGGTCTAGCGGCGTAGATATACTGGTTAGGGTATGGGTACCGACACAGATGTGGTACGAAGTCAAGCGTGATCTGCTGTGGAGAATAAAGAAGGCTATCAGCGATGCCGGAATCGAGATACCGTTCACGCAGATAGACGTCTGGTTCAGGAACCCGATAAGGGTGGAGAAGAGCTAGCCTCAGATGCGGTCCATGTCATCACGCGTCAGTGCATGAAGGGATCATCACCGAAAAACTAATCTTTGAGCCAGAACAAAAGCTTAAGCTAGTGATGAGCGCGCTGGAAGCTGATTAATGATGATTCTTTCAGCGGGCTGACCTATCTCTAGAAATCTTTACGAAATGCATGTACAGCGGTGATGGAGCTAGGGGTCTGCTCTTGAACTCGGGATGCGCTTGCGTGCCTACGAAGAATGGGTGATCGCGTAACTCCATGAACTCTATGACACCATCATAGCTAAAGCCGCTTATTATGAACCCCGATGCCTCGAATACATCCACGTACTTCGTATTGAATGCGTATCTATGCCGGTGTCTCTCAAACACAACATCGCGCTCGTACGCTTCATAGACTCTCGTACCTCTGATCAGCTTTATCGGTTTTGCGCCTAGCCTCATAGTACCTCCGACGAACTCGACATTGTGCTGCGAGGGCATTAGATCTACTACTGGATGCGGTGTCTCGGGATCGAGCTCCTTGCTGTTAGCGTTTCGCAGCCCTAGTACGTTTCGCGCGAACTCTATTATCATCATCTGGAACCCAAAACATATCCCTAGGGTTGGTATGCCGTTCTCTCTAAGGTACTTTATGGCTCTCACCTTACCCTCCGTTCCACGCCTGCCAAACCCCGGTAGTATAAGAGCACAATCTATTCCTTCTAGTGCGCTCTGTGCGCTTACATCACCTTGCTCGATGTCTGTAGACTCAATCCATTTGAATACAGGCTTAACGCCTAGGTACGCTGAGGCGTGCTTAAGCGCTTCAACAATACTTATGTAGCTATCCTTGAGCTTAGTGTACTTCCCTATCATTGCAACGTTCAGAGGCTTAGACGCGGCCTTAAGCTTCTTAACAAACTCGACCCATCTAGCTAGATCCGGTTCTCGGTACTCAATTCTTAGTCTATCGCAAATCACGTTTAGAATGCCTTGGCTGTGGAGTAGTAGCGGAACTTCGTATATAGTCTCAACATCGTGGTTGGAGAGCACAGCCTCCGGTGGAACGTTGCTATAGAGCGCTATCTTTCTCCTAGCCTCTGGCTCTAGGGGTCTCTCGCACCTCGCTATGATCACATCGGGCTGTATACCTATTCTCCTAAGCTCTTGCACGCTGTGCTGCACTGGCTTCGTCTTCTGCTCGCCAGTTGTTCTAAGCGTAGGCACCAGCGCTACATGAATAAACAAGGTGTTTTCCACGCCCTCTTCTAGCCGCATTTGTCTTATCGCTTCAAGGAAGGGGAGCCCCTCTATGTCTCCTACTGTACCCCCTATCTCTACCAGTACAACATCCGCAGAGTACTCCTTAGCAACATTTCTAATACAGCTCTTTATCTCGTCTGTGACGTGAGGTATTATCTGCACCGTGGCTCCTAGGTACTCGCCCTTCCTCTCCTTCATTATCACGGAGTAGTATATCTGTCCAGTGGTTATGTTGTTCCTCTTACTCAGGTTGGTGTTAAGAAATCTCTCGTAGTGCCCTAGATCGAGATCTGTCTCACCACCATCCTCAGTAACAAACACCTCTCCGTGGGCGTAAGGATTCATTGTTCCGGCATCAACGTTTATGTAAGGGTCTATCTTTATTGCGGTAACGTTATACCCCATGCTCTTTATCAGCATGGCTATGGACGCTGTCGTAACCCCTTTGCCTACGCTGCTTAGCACGCCTCCAGTTACGAAGATGTATTTCGTCACAGCCCTCTAAGCCCTCTAGGTGTAGAACCCAATATACTCACCCCCAATAAGAGAGACCGAGGGTTAACCGAAACTGATCTGTTCTACGGATGAAGTCCTAAGCCACTCACCTAGCTCGCTAACGCAGGTGCAGCTCCACACGATCCAGTGGCAGGAACCCTAGTTTCTAGTAAGCTAATTAGCCCACGTGGAGCCCTAGCGCGGCATCCAAGCTGCAAGAATTGAGGGTATAACCAGTATGACTCCAGTAAAACCAGGTACATGCTACGTCACTACGCGCCCCTTCTTAAATGTAATTCCCATAGCTACATAGATTGATGGTGGAGCGAGATGATAGACCCAATCTTTTCGACAGCGGTATCAGCAGCGCTCTTCGCTACAGCTACTATCCCCGTACTCTTGTCTAGAAGAGAGAGAAAGAGGCAAAGGCCTAAGAACATTATCGATACGGAGACGGTTAAGGCATTGATAAGGTACGGGAAGGCCTATGCTGTTGATACGGGAGACTCAACGACTATAGTCGTTATCCTTGATAGAGATACTGCAGAACCAGTAGATATTGGGATCAGCGCACCTATCTCAGTTCGAATCGAGGGCGAGGCTGAGGTAACAGCCTAAGATACTCAATTCCTCATCTCTATACCTCGCTATCCTTAGGCACGTAGGATATCACTAGCCCAGGTACCTTAGTTGCATAGTATCTAAGGTTATCCTGTATATACTTACGCTCGCTCTCATTTATTGAGAACCTGCGTTTAGCCCACTCAATACTTTCGATTGTTATCCTGCCCTTACCCTTGCTAGCCGCCATCCTGACCAGAGAGTCTATTTCGGCTGCGTTAAACCATCTCGTATGTTTTGCTATCTCGTAAGCTAGCTCAGCATCCATGGGTATACCATACCTCTTAGCGGATCTAAGCGCTATCTTCTTCCTCATCTCTAGGTCGGGATACCCCATTACAACGACGAGATCGAGCCTACCTGGCCTTAGTAGGGCTGGATCTAATATCTGCGGAACATTAGTTGTCATAACTATGAATGGGCGGCTAGGCTCCTGCAAGATATTTAGCCATACATTGACCTCCGCTATGTAAGCCTCGTGAATAGCTTGCATTCTCTGCACCAAGAAGTCAGCATCATCTACAAGCACTATCACATCCTTTCTGTTTCTGATTGCCGAGAATATCTTGTGCAGCGTCTTCTCAGTCATTCCGTACCACATCGACCTGTAGGTGCTAGGCGCTATTCTCACAACACCCTTATTCATAGCGTTAGCAAGAGCTTCTGCAGTAACGCTCTTACCGACTCCCGGCGGGCCGACAATAATCATTCCTCTGGGTGCATACCTAGCGCTTGACCGTATCGGTTCAACAACGAGTATCTCAACGTCTTCTCTTAACCTTGGAGGTAAGTCGTCTACGCTCCAGTAGGGCTTGGTTATCGGTATCTTTATTGTGTACGGCTTAGCGTAGTCCTCCTTAATCCTAATCTTTATAACGTCTTGCTCCTCGAAGGATAGCATCAGCACCCGAACATCATCTGTATCGACAAAGCTCGGTATGCCCATACCTAGCCGAAGAGCGTGATTCTCTGCTATGTCCTGCGCCTCGTCCAGAACCCTATCTATATCGTTGGCACTGAGCTTCTCAGCTGTTAGTATCAGTACAGTGCCCCTCAGTCCACCTTCGTCTTCTGCCTCCTCTACAATATCCCTAGCAACAACCCCTATTCCCTCTATTCTTCTGTTATTCACTACTATGACTGCGACGTAGTCAAGCTCGAATACCTTCAGCTCCGCAGCTAGATGAAGCACTATCTGCTTGAGATACTCGCTAGCTAACCTCATCAGCTTCTCAAGGCTCTCTCTATCCTTGACGATAACTCTCTTGTAGCTACCGTTAAACATCAGAGATATCATCTTTGAAGCTAGGAACAGCGCCTTCTCGTGACTATCGTCTATCACTATCGGAGCTATGACTATGCCTCGGTAGTTCTTCGGCAGATCCTCTGTGATGTCGGCTGCTGACAGCTTAAGAGTTGAAGCTGATTGCGCTCCAAGCCTCTCCATGTACCGCTACCGTTGGGCATTATCCCTACCACAGTATTTTAACACTTTGTACGAGCCTAGCTATCAGCATGCATAGATAGTTTCGCTAGAGCTAAGGGCCTCTTAACGCCTCCTAGACCTAGCTAGGTATCTCGGTAGGATAGGTTTGGAGGTGCTGCGTACCCCTCCTAGGATAAAGGTACTAGAAGCTCTCGGATCAATAGCAGACGAAAGAATAGAGCTTAGGGGCGAGAAGAGTGCTGTTGTTAGATCGTCGATGGGGGACCGAACTTACCGCGTATGCATCGACGTGGACAAAGGGATAGCGTACAGCGATGATAACGGGACGCGCTTTCGCAAATACATTGGCTACCCGATAATAGCACTGATGATGCTAAAGGGCCTTTTACCTTACGATAGCGAGATCGCTAGCGCGCTGCGCGGCATACCGTGGAAAGAGCTTAACGAGAAGTACAAGCGCTACTTCATCGTCGAGCGTATAGTCAAGGAAACTTGCAGAGCTAGGGGTATTGAGCCCGGGCGCGTAGATGCGTTCGTCAGTAAGGTGCTGTCGGCGCTTAGGAAGTATAGGCTTATGTACTCCAGCGAGTGCCTAGAAGTTACCGATCGATAATCGTCTTACCTCTGCACTCTATCTTTCTAACCCTATGAATCGGAAGGACCTTACCATTCTTGAGGTAAATGTATGAGGCGTCTACCCGCCTTATCGAGCAAGCAGAGATCTCTACGAAGCCCATTCCCGCAAGCCGATCCTCGAGCACTACGCGGCACTCCGAACAGATGCCTCTCCACAGTATCATATTGATCGCTTCCCTAATGGTTCCCATCGTTGCCACGCTCAGCTAAAGGAACTCTCTTCATCCGCGCGTCAGGCTGGGGAGTATTCATCACTTACGTGCCTCTACCCGTAGATCCGTTCCGCGCGAGATAAGTCTCGATAGTGCCTTTATGTAGATCCGCTCGTAGCTAAGAATTTCCTCTAGCGAGCCCCTCAACCCATCCGCAAGCGCCTCAAGAGCCACCTCTATCAACGCTGACGTAACTAGCGCAGCATCCCCTTTAATACTGTAGGCAACCCCCGTAGATTCGGCAAAACCCTCCACTTCTACCTCAATGCAGCATGAGCTGCCTAGAGTTCTGCAGTACCTATGCACTATACTTCTTGCTTCACCAAGCGAGAGAACCCCCATGTTCACAAGCTTGAGTAGACCCGCTAAAACCTCGCAGTCAACATCGCGCAGCAACAGCTTTTCGCTGTAGATTCTTGCCGCTGCTCCGTTCTCCACGCACCTTATCTCAGTAAGATCGTTGAAAGCAAATGGTATGATCGCACACGATCCCCTCCTTATTGCACATGAAGCATGTTGAGCGTTCAGCACAGCTCTTGCTCTGCGCAGCAACGCTTTAATGAGGCTCCACGGGTTCACAAAGCCAACCCCCTTATTGCTGAGCGCACGGGTGAGTGATACAAACCCTAGGGATGGATCCATGGTCTTGAGGGTCTCTAAGCTGAGCACCCCGGTATCTATAACAATATCTATGCCTTGAAGCTGAAGGTTTTTGGAGCTAACGCACTTCACCGCTCCAAAACCGAAGTCTACGCACATAGATGCTCTCTTAGGCTCTTCGTCCACGATAAGAATCTCGCTGTGCGCAGCAACCTTGCTAAGCGCATCAAGCGCTGCCATAGCTAACTCACTACACCCTGCAACAACTACACGCAAGCAATCACCTCCTGTGAGCGAGTCCAATGACCTCGTCCAGACTGCGGAACCCCAGCGTCTCTAGCCATGAAGCGAGCCCCTCAATTATGCGCGAAACCACGTCCCGCCCTCTACCACGCGCAAGCGCTGTTCCTATCTGAACAACCCTAGCTCCAGCAAGAATAAGCTCCGCTGCATCAATCCACGCTGCAACTCCACCGCATCCAGCTATTTCGGCGCCATACTCTGCATAGGTATCGTACACAGCCTTAACCGCTATGGGGTGTATAGGAGGGCCTGAAAGCCCTCCAGAGACATTGCTTAGAACGGGCTTAGCGCTATAGACATCTATAGCCATAGCTGGAACCGTGTTTATGAGTGTGAGCCCTCTGCATCCAGCCTCGAGAGCTCTCCCAGCTGACTCCAGCATCTTATCGCTTATTCCGAGCTTAGCTACGACAGGTATCTTTACTGTAGAGCAAACAGCTTTGCAGACCTCCGATACTAGCCTTGGATTCCTACCTATCTCAGCACCATACCCCTTTGCATGGGGGCAGCTGAGATTAAGCTCAAGAGCATTAGCTCCAAGGTCCTCAGCACGAGCAGCAGTCTCTGCAAACTCACGTGCTGTTCTACCGCCAACGCTAACTATCAATGGAAGACCTAGGGCTCTAGCTCTCTCGCACAGCTCCTTAATGCTATCTACCCCAGGATTGGCTAGGCCTACAGCGTTTAGTAATCCCCCGTTCCTCAGCTCTACGACTATCGGCGGCGGGTACCCTTCTCTGGGCTCCAAGGTCATGGTCTTAGTGACTATCGCAGCAATACCCCAGCTAGCCATTATATCAACGTGTTCGGGCGCGAATCCTAGCACACCGCTAGCATTCATTAGAGGGTTCCTCAGATGCAGTCCACAGAACTCTGTAGCTAGCACTACCATATCTATGCACCTACAGGTTCCCCACAGCACCTCTCGAGAAACTCTCCCTCGAGGTAAACAGCTCTACCGCGCACTACGGTAGCTGCGACCGCCCCCTGAAGCTTCCAGCCCGTATACGGAGATACCTTAGCCTTAGAGACGAACATCGATGGATCTACTTTCACCACGCGCTTCATATCCAGAATCGTGTAGCTAGCTACGCACCCCTCCTCTATGCATCCCCACTGCGTTAGCCCGAGAATACGGGCGGGACCCAAACTCCATAGCCTCACCACGTCGTCTACCACTAGCAGACCTCTAGACACGAGATCGAGAGTTAGAGAGAGCGCAATCTCGTTAGACGCTATTCCTGAAGGGCACTCGCTAAAGTCAGCGGACTTCTCTTCTGCCGTGTGAGGCGCATGATCTGTAGACAGCGCATCTACCAGCGGTAGCCAGCTCAGAAGCTCTTCACCTACACCGGGAGGTCTGAGAGGCGGGTTGACCTTAGCTAAGCACCCTAGAGACCTCTCATCATCACTGCTGAGAAGGATGTAGTGAGGACACGTATCGACTGTAGCTCCAATTCTTTTCGCGTAGGCGAGCGTAGCAACATTAGTTACGTGCGTAACGTGGAGTCTCACTCCCTCAACGATCTTACCCCTCAGCTCTGTAAGAAACGCTATCTCAGCCTCCACGGGTCTGCATAGCCATCGCTCGCCTGGACCACAAGCCTCTTTAATAAGCATGGGGTGCTCAGCGTGCACAACCAGCAAAGCTTTCGCTCTACTCACTTCAGCTGCAAAGCTCTTTTCGAAGCGAGGCAAGTCCTCCGGGTACAGCTTCAGTCCCACAACCCCCGGCAGATAAAGCATCTCCCTTAGCTCGGACGCTTTCTGAGGTAAGCCCACAAGCAAGCCATAGTCTACGACTGCGAGTCTAAGGCTCTCAAGCTTCTTCTGCGCCACATCGATGCTCCTTACTTCTGGCCTCGTGTTAGGCATATCTATAACTAGCGTAAACCCTCCCTTCGCAGCTGCAAGACTTCCGCTAACTTCGTCTTCTTTATGCTCTAGCTCCAATCCTCTTAGATGCTCGTGAATGTCTATAGCTCCAGGAATAGCTATGCCTAGGTTAGAGAGATCGAGATGGCTATCAACACCTAGAACTCTCTCAAAACCCCTTATGCTCCTCTTAACAACACCATCCTCTACAACTAGCGTAACCTCGACAACGCCGTGCTTAGGGTCGAAGTACCTCAGCCACAGGCTTCTAGGCCCCTGGTATCTCAAGGAAGTGCTCCACCTCGTGACAATCAAATACTGGCCCATCAACGCAGAGGAGCTTGGGTAGCTGCTTGATGTAGCACGAACCGCATATGCCTAAGCCGCACTTCACTGTAGTTTCTACAGAGACTAGCGCTCTACTTATGGCAAAAGCCCTAACTTTCTCGCAGAAGGCACGTAGCATCGGTTTAGGCCCTATAGCTATCGCTGTATCAAAACGCTGGTTCCTCAATACTTCCAACGCTAGATCTATGGCCGTACCTCTGAAGCCTATGGAGCCATCATCGCTAGCAACCTCAACGCGATCGCTATCTAAGCCTAGTAAGGAGGGGTCGCAGTACTCGCTGCGTGTCCTAACACCCCAGACGATAGTGACATCGCATCCAGTGTCTTTACAGAAGTCTAGTAGCCTGGGGATAGGAGCTATCCCTACTCCACCTGCTACCGCAAGAATTCTTTCTCTAGGTTTAGGCGCGTAGCCCTTCCCTAAAGGCATTTTGAGGGCTACGAAGTCTCCGCGCCTTAAGCTAGCTAGGCGCTTAGTTCCCTCTCCTCTAACCCTAAAGATGAAGGATACGAGGCCCCTCGAGAACTTTGCTATGGAGAGAGGTATCTCATCAACGCGAGGTATCCATAGCATTGCGAATGTGAAGGGCTTTGGCTCGTCAACTCCTTCAAGAAGCTCTAAGTCTATTCTCCAGAGCGTGCTAGATACTCTGCGTACCTCTGCTACTCTAGCGCTTATCAATTCCATTCCCTAACAGCTCTATTATGTCCTTCTCGCTAACCATGGTTCCGCAGTACTCGCATTGAAGGACTAACGGGTTCCTCGATACTAGCCTAAACTTCGTACGTATAGGCTCGCGCTCCTTATTGGTTATACATGTTGGGTTAGGGCATCGGAGAAGCCCCTCGATCCTATCCGGTACCTCCACTCTTCGCTTTTCAACAACTCTAAAGTCCTTAACTATGTTTATGGTTGCTGTCGGCGCTATGAGCGCTATAACGCTAACCTCCTCTGGCATCAGTATCTTGCCCTCTATCTTAACGATATCCTTTCTCCCGAGCTTCTTGCTCTCCACATTCATCAGCACTGCTATTCTATACCCCTCCCTACCTCTAATACCGAGCACCTTGAGCACGTTAAGCGCTCTACCCGAAGGTATATGGTCTATCACAGTGCCGAACCTTATCTTGGATACTGTTAGCGTAGCTTCAGGCTCCGAGCTCATAACCTCACCCCCATGCTCTCTAGATCTGCTCCGAGAATTAGTGCAAGAAGTGCCATGCGCACTGGCACTCCGTTAGCTGCCTGCTCGAAGTAGGCAGCGTACTTAGAGCTATCTACTCTGTGATCTATCTCGTCAACCTTAGGGAGAGGGTGCAGCACCTTCAAGCTATCCTTACCCTTCTCTAAGAGCTCCAGCGTTATCCTGTAAGCTCCCCTAACCTTCTCATACTCCATGGGGTCCGGGAACCGCTCTCTCTGTATTCTAGTAACGTACATAACGTCTATCTCCTCTATGATACTCTCAACACTATCAACCTCTTCAAAAGGAACTCCCCGTCGCCTAAGATGCTCGAGAACCTCTGTACGCGCGCGAAGTAGTGGCGGCGAGACTAAGAATATCTTTCTGGGCTCGAAGAGCGTTAGCCCATATATGAAGGAGGTAGCTGCTCTTCCGTACCTCAGATCTCCGACGACAGCGTACGTCAATCCATCTATTCTACCAAAGAGCTTGAGGATCGTGTATAGGTCGAGCATAGCTTGCGTCGGATGATGCTGCTTACCGTCTCCCGCATTTATGACGGGGTTGCTAGCTACCTCAGCAGCAAACTTTGCAGCACCCTCAAACCTATGCCTTATCACTATCAAGTCCGCGTAGCTATCAAGCATCCTTATGGTATCAGCTAGGTTCTCCCCCTTAGCTACGCTAGTTGCTTCAGCTGCGCTAAAGCCAATAACGTTCGCTCCTAGTCTCTTAGCTGCTGTCTCAAAGCTCAGTCTCGTTCGCGTTGAGGGCTCGAAGAACGCTAGAGCTATGATCTTATCTCTAAGCACATCAATACGGCTTTTCCTAAACCTCTCCATCTCCCTGGATACACGAAAGAGCTGCTCTAGATCCTTGCGCGAGAAGTCGAGAATCGATATCACATCGCGGCCAATGAATGGGTTATCCATCTCGCTACCCTCATCACCTCGGGGAGGAGGTCTATAAACTCGTTTTCCTCAATACGATACATAGAGATTCACCGGGGAGCACTTCCCTACCTCTCGAAATGTAGGCTATAACTCCATCGCTAGGAGACCTCACGTCAGCGCCTTCCACAGTACCTATTCGCTCTCCCTCAACAACTTCGCTCCCAACGCACTTTTCTGGAACGAAGAGCCCCGCTGCTGGGCTATCTACAACTACGCATTCTCCCTGCATCACAGACCCCTCGCCTTCAACCGGTGCACCAAATGCAATGCCCTTAATGATGTTAACCACTTTCTCGACGTCGCTAGCGCTGAACTCCTTTCCGCATGGAGCTAGAATCCAAGCTGCGCTAGCTCCATTCTTGGCAACAGCATTGAGTAGCTCCGGGATGCAGTCCTTGCAGCTACACATCGCGCCACCGATGCTTAGAGGCACGGCGTTTTGGCTAGCTGCTATCGTAAGCGGCATAGAGTCTCCGAGGCAGTCGATGAGAACGACTGTTCCGAAGTCCTTCACAACACCCATCATCTTTTCAAGTATCTCTGCCGCAAATCGCTGCTTAACACTGAAACCACTGTATAGAGCAATGCGAAGCCAGTCATGTTCTCGCACCACGCTAAGCAACGAGATAAATACCACGCTAAACCTAGAGAAGTTCCTATACTCGCGGCACACCTTGGTTACCGCTGCCTCAACACAGGGATCGCTATAGATGATAGCGATGCGCTTCCTCCCCTTCCCTAGAAGCTTTGTCTCTATACAGTTACCTTTGTCTAGTCCTCCTATACAGAATCTCTGTGTAATCACTTTCTACCTCCCTTAACAATATCCTTAACACATTCCTCGACACAAGCTTGAAACGCTTCGCCAAAGTATCCGCTTTCTGCGCATCGCTCCCTACAGACCCTAAGAGCGTGGTACTGCTCGTAGCTCACGATGTTCCCCCGTAGGCTATCCTCAACAGTATTAAAAAGTTAAGTAGGCTCACGAGGAGAACACCCCACGGGAGTTGAAACTCTTGTTCTGGCGCAAGCCTAGCCCTAGCAAGATCTTTAAGGAGCTTACAATGCTAGAGGTTGTTCTAGGTGCATCGAGAGCGAGGCTAGACATAGCGCTGAATATACGTCGCGATAGGAGGACGTACATGGAGTACTTCTACAAGGTGTCAGTACCTTCAGCAATGGTTGGGCTCCCCCTGACCCCACTAACAATGAGCAACATGTTCGTCAACGACACCTTTATCGCGATGAGACGAGGTTTGAAGAAGCTCAGAAAGATCGTGATGCTCCTCCTTAGGGAGCGCTATATAGGCCCCGAGCTCTCCGAAAGACTGCTGAACAGCATTAAGGAGGTTGAGGAGCGCATGAAAACCGCGGATTCCTTGCCTGTCGAGCGGGGGATAGAGGAGCTTAAGGAATCTATAGATATGATGCTAGCTATATGCGCAGAGGTAAAGGCTATGCTAGCCTCTAGAGGTATTAGTGTGCCGGAGCGGTGATGAAGTTTCTGGATACTGAGTGATGAGGAGACCCTGCCTCGCTGAGCTCCGACAATAAACGCTTTTTACTACTTGGTGAACGGAGTAGTATTTGAGGGTGCATCTAGATGCCCAAAGCTATAGTTCTAATCAATACGGATGTGGGCATGGAGGACGAGGTCGTTAGACAGCTCTCCAGCATGCCGGAAGTTAGGGAGGTGCATATAGTCTACGGAGTTTACGACCTTGTAGCAATAGTAGAGGCTCAGACCTTCGACGAGCTCCGCAGCGCTATCGTTAACAAGATACGCCGCCTTCCACACATAAAGAGCACGACCACCCTCATAGTAGTAGAGAAGGTCTAAGGCTGACCCTTCTCTCTTTTGAACTTCTTCCTCTCAACATTTTTATCTTAGTATAGGTAGACATTCTACTGGAAGAACAGAAAGGTGCTAAGCGATGCTCAACTACGAGAACTTCATGAACACTATTCTCAAGCTGCAGAACTGCCTAAAGATCTCGCGCGTACTTGATAGAGAGCTGGTTAGCAAGATAGACATGATTGCACGGCCCAGAGCTGGTATTGCGATAGGGGTTGCGATGTGGGCATGTTCTGCGTTCAAGAATAGAACCCTTGGGTACTCCGACATACTCTATGTGCAGAGAAGACTGATACTCTTCCTATCATCGATGGATAAGAACGAGCTTAACGTAGTGCGAAACCTTCTCGAGCTCCTACCTCAGAAATTTGGGCTAGACATACACACCGTCGCCTCTAGATGCTTCATAGATCACAACGCGCTAATGTGGGTATTCCAAACGATAAACTTCCTAAAGGAGAGCTACGAGTACGCAATGCAGGGAGCTAAGCCAGAGGAGCCTCTGAGGAAGGACAGGAGGCTCTGCATGAATCAGCCGGAAATGCTGCCCCCCGCAAGACCTAACTCCGACGTGTACATGGATCTCATAGTCAAGGCTCTGATAAACGACGAGGATGTCTCTAGGGATCCAGTGCTCAATGATATAGCCGAAGTGATCAACGATAGATTCGTTAAGGGAACCATGAATGAGTGCGACATGGCTGCAGCCGCGCTAATAGCAATAATAATATCGCGTAGACTAAAGGATAGAGTAGTTTGCGCAGAGCCGTGCGTAAACATAGAGGCTTACGCGAGAAGGCTATACAACGATCTTACAGCGTTAGGTGCTGATCCGGAGCGCTCCGAAATATACGAGCTGTACCTACAGTTGCTAAGCCGTGCCTCCCTCATCTAGAGCCTTACGGCTAGGCACGGCTTGCTACTTTACCAACTGCAGCGCTACACAAATCATTCGCGTGGGCAGTTCGCACTCGGCAATACCGCATTGCTAGCGATGGATAGGCACAAGCTAAGGAGCGCGAGCCTGGCAATGTACTTAGCATCTTCTACGCCTGCATTTTATCCTCTTCGAACGCGGTTCCCTTCAGCACTTGTCAGGCACCCACTTACCTTAGCGAGTCGCCCTCTTTGGAAATAGCTAGCTATAACGACTATTATAGTACTACTGCTACTCAACACTTCGAGGGGTGAGCTAGGTGATTCTATTCGACTGGGGAACCTATAACGCGCTTTCGACTCTAGTGAAATCAGCTATCCTAGGGATGAAACTGACTGAGATACCACCCTACGACTTTGCCCGAAGGGCAAGAGGACCCGATTACTTTAAGCAGTACGCCGAGCTTGCAAAACAAGCGTTTACTACAATAACTGCTCACGCACCTTACTACAACGTAGTTTCCACAGTTCGCGAAGTGCAGGAGAGGAGCCTTCGTGCCCTGATTAACGCCTTGAAGAATGCTAAGCTCGCTGGTGCAGAGGTGTTTAACCTCCATCTAGGATGGAGGGCTTGGATGGATCAGAGGGATCTGGACTACTGCTGCGAGGCTATAAAGAGGATGCTTAGCGAGGTTCCCGACATAGTGATAACTCTCGAGACCACCTACACACGGAGACAGCTAGGAACCTTCGACGACATAAGAGCTATAATGGAGTGCGTAAACAGTGATAGAGTTCAGATCTCTGTTCAGCTAGAAAATGTATTCATGTTGGAGACCGGAGCCTCAGAGCACGGAAACTTCGAGAAAGCTAACCAATCTGCTAGCGAGGAATTCTGGAGAAACGTTCTACACAAGGCCTTGTCGCTTAGCAGAGGCTTCCTTTCGCTACGGTTCTCGCAAGTCATAGGCATGGCTCTAGGTAGGAGAATACTGAAGAAGAGAGTTCCGCTGGGCAAGGGGTACCCAGACATCGAGCCTTTAGCACGCGCACTAGCTCAATTCATGGTTAGGGAGGTTCGCGATAAGGGGCTGAAGATGCGGATGCACCTGATATACACTGGACCTCCAGAGACCAAGTTTAGGGACTCGATAACTCTCTATGCGCATATTATGAGGGAGGTTGTCGCTTACCTAAGGTGAAACCGTTTTTGTCAACCTCTATTCCGGACGTAGCTCTAAAGCCCCGAGACTACCAGGTAGACGCGTTTAAATGGGCTATCTCTAGGAAGAGAGCTGTAGTAGTTCTACCTACGGGCACCGGCAAGACTCTCATTGCGGTTCTTTGGATGAAGAGGCTTCTTGAGGATAGAAAGGTTAAGAGAGTGCTGGTTCTGGAACCCACAAGGTTTCTAGTTGAGCAAGTGGCTCGCTACATCTCTAGGGTCGGTAATCTAGATGCGCGGCCAGTCCATGGAGCGAAGAGCCGAAGTGAGCGTGTAAGATGCTGGAGGGAAGCACAGGTAGTTGTTGCAACTCCAGAGATCGTTGTTGCCGATAGAGATGAAGTTGAGAGAGGATCGTTTGACGCAGTGGTTGTGGATGAGTGCCACCACACGACGGGAAAGGACTCTTACGTCGAGGCTATGAAGATCTTGAGCTCCGCAGAGTATAGACTTGGGCTCTCTGCATTTATACCAAGATCACGTGCTCACGAGATAGAGTCACTCATAGGCGAGATAAGAGTATGGAGCTGGGAAGATCCTAGAGTCAAACCCTTTATCCCTCCCTGGGTAGCAGAGGTCTACGAAGCGGAGCTTAATGAACAGGAGTGGGCTCTACTTCGAGCCTTAGAGGAGATTAGGGATAGATACAGCGGTAGGATTAAAGGTCTTGTTCAGAATGCTATACGGTGGCTTGTTAGAGATGGAGCTATAGCCCTAAGAGATAGTCTTCAGAGAGCAACGCTGCTATCTAAAGTGTTAGAACCTCTAAGGCCTCTTATCGAGGACGCACGAGTTAGACCTGCACACAAACTAGATCCTCTGTTAAGGTCGCTTAGGGATCACGAGGGATTTAGGAAGGCTATCGTGTTTGTTGACAGGGTTGCTGTAGCGCTCTACCTAAGGGATAGACTCAGCGAGCTAGGCTATAAAGTAGCTTTGATAAGGGGTAGAATGAGGGCTGACGAGCTTAAGAGGGTTCTCGAAGAGGCTTCGCAGTCTGCAGAAATCATTGTATCGACATCAGCTGGAGAGGAAGGTGTAGATCTCCCCGAGGCTGATCTCTTAGTGCTTTGGAGCATTCTCGCTTCTCCTCTAAAGTTTATTCAGCGGCACGGAAGGATACTTCGCGCTTCAACACTACCGCAAGGCCAGAAGTTCGTTGTGTACCTCGTGACTGTAGATACTATAGATGTCGATAGCTTAGTTGATGCGCTGGAGATGGCGCGGAGAATAGGCGTGGATGTACCTATAGATAGAGAGACGATAGAACGACTCTGGAGAAGAACTACGAGAGCAACCATTCTTCACTATCTAGAGGGGAACCCCATGACTATAGACTGGCTAGCCGAGCTCTGCGGATGGCCTATAAAGGAGCTTGAGGAAGCCTTGAGAAGACTATGCAAGTCCGGCCACGTTCTATACATACATACAGACATTGGTAAGGTGTATGCGCTTCCAGAAGATATAGATATTCTAATTGAGCGTTTCCAAGACTACCTAAATCCCGATCCTAACCTAGAGGCCAAGGCTAAGTATAGACCGCTAGGCCACAAATCCTTCTCTAGAGCCATTACTGGTAGATTTGACAAAGTGCTTAATGCGCTATCTAAGGTTCTTGAGCAGCGCGGAGCAATAGAGGAGCTTCGGATCTCTGCATCTATAGAAGTCAGCAAAGGACTCATCAAGATAGTTAATCTAGCATATACTTTCCTCATAGATAACGAGCAGAAGCTAGAGATCGCGCTAAGGAACGCTTACAGCTGCAGGAGATTCGCTAAGTACGTAGCTACCGGGATCTAGCGAGCGCTATAGCATAATACCTATCCACGCAGTGATGTAATTGGGCTGCGCTAGATGACGAGCTTACCCGAGTGGATGAATAGGTTCATCTTCATAGCCCACAGAGGTGCCTCAGCTTACGAGCCTGAAAACACGCTAAGGTCGTTCAAGAGGGCTATAGAGATGGGGGCAGATGCTATAGAGTTCGACGTTAGAATTACTAAGGACGGCTCGGCAGTAGTCATCCACGATGAGGATCTGAAGAGAGTTGCCAGCGCTGATGCTAAGGTAAGAGAGCTTACGGTTAGCGAGCTAAAGAGGTATCTTGTGTATGGTACTGAGCCCATACCTACTCTTGAAGAAGTTCTAGACGAGATTGGAGGCAAGCTACCTCTCTTCATAGAGATTAAGGATATTGAGGTTACATCCAAAGTAGTTAGCGAGCTTAAGAAGAGAGGGCTGATTAATGAGGCTATAGTGATCTCGTTTCACGAGGAAGCCCTTAGGATTGCTAGAAGCGAAGATAGCAGCATACTGACGGGACTCATATCTGCTAGGAGGAACATTGGAATTCGAGATATAGTGAAACACAGAGTAAACGCCTTCCTGCCCAGACACGACGTTGTTACACCAAGGCTCGTTAGAGAGTGCCACGCTCACGGACTAAGGGTATACGCTTGGACAGTCAACGATCCTAGCATAGCAATGAAGATGATTAGCTACGGAGTTAATGGCATTGCAACGGACAAGCCCGATCTAAAGAGAAGCGTATCGAAGCAACAAACGCTCTTAAAGTACCTCAAGCCCTAGTACAGTAGCACGGGAAGCAATGTGTGCCCAAGCCTTTTCCCAAGACGCGAACTCAAGACGGGAACCAAGCGCACGGAGCGAAAGAGGCTTAGTCTACGTATTGATAGAGATAAGCTGCTGGTAGTGGCTCTATCCATAGCTGTCATCGCTAGCTTCTTCGCAGGTATGGAGGTTTCAGGAAAATTATTTTCGAGAACAGTTACCCGCACAATGACATTCGTTAACATCGTTACAAAGACATTTATAAAGAGGACTACCAGCACCGTAACCATAACTAAGACCGTGACAAAGACGTATGTACCCACATACGTGAATCCGCGCTTCAATGTATTGTCGCTTTCAGTAGCATCCAGAGGCTCGATACCTGCGCTGATACTAAGGTACAGATCCAACGGTACCGTGCTACTGAGGGTAAGTTTCAACGGAACCTCTCGTCTGTATGCGTTATCGCCTAGCAACGGCAATACGAGCGTGACCATACCTATCGCTGGGCCATGTACCCCTCTAAGCAATAGCACGGTATCGATCGTAGTATCGTCATTCCTGGGAAGGGTTCTATACAGCGCCAACATAACTTTGGGTTCTCCAAGGATTGCCGCATCAATGACACAGTACTTCCTGAACCCGAGCAACCCTCATATTCTACAAAGAATAGAACTACAGCTATCTAACTACGGATCCGCTCCAGCAGTAATCAGCAAGATCACCGTGCTCATAGAGAGCAAAAATGGCAACGTCATTGCTAAACGAACCATAGAGGTGCCGTGCATATACATTGACCCGAAGAGATCCATTCAGCTGATAACACCACAGCTCTACATATCGCTACCTAGTGGTAAGTATCTAGTGTACGCATACATTGAGAATAGCCGTGGCGAAGTACTCTTCCGCGGAGAGGTAGGGACATTGATAATAGGATAAAATGATTAAACCCTAAGGTCTTTGCTGAACATTTGACTCCTCTTTCTTTAGCTCCTCCTCGAGCTTCTTCAGCTCCTCTTCAAGCTCCTTCTCTATCTCCTCGATAGGCTTAGGAGGGGGCGTTGTAGCTAGCGTGTAGCCTATCCATGCCACAAGCCCCGCAACAACACCTACAGCTATAGTAACGATAACCTTAAGCGTCATTATTGCAATGGGCTCCGGCGTGAAGAATAGCAAATAGATTATTATCCCGAGGACGATGAGTGAGCCTGCGACCATTCCGGAGCCCACAGCTTGATCCTTTGAAACCATTGTAGGCACCTAGTGCATAGATCTAAAGCCCAGCGCTAATAAACGTAGCTTCTTGGTGAGCAAACTGGAGCTACTACGAGACATAGCGAAAGCCTCTACGGAGATCGTGGCTAGCAGAAGGCTAAAGCTTGCAGATATGGCTATAGGCCTTAGATACGCCATAGCTATCCTAGAGGGCCGCGAAGGAGAGGCTGCAGGCTTATGCTACGTTGACTACCTAGATACTCTCTTCGAGCCACCGGTACCAGAGCTACACGAGATAAGCCTGGATAGACTGCTGCTCTCTGAGCATCACCTATGGCGCGTAGCTGGCTTAGCTATCGCAAACGCTGCATTCCAATACGTTCTATGGAATGAGAAGGATGCCTATAGACGTTACGAAGTTTACCTTGGCCGCCGCGAGAGCTGGGCAAAACTTCTCGACCTGCTACGCGGAAAGACCCCTATTCTGGTTATTGGTAACATGGGTCCACTAATTCGCTTCCTTAATGAAAACGGTCTTCAGACTATAGCTCTCGAGAGATCCCCCCTTATGAGAATTAGGAGCCTTCCAGACACCTCGCTACCCTTTGTAGCAGTGAAAGCACAATCTCTCGTCGTAACCGGAGCATCTATACCTAACGCTACACTAAGCACTGTACTCAGCACTGTTGCACACGCAAAGCCAAAGATCCTAATTGGGCCTACGGCGCAGCTAGATCCAGAGCTAGCGAGGACGTTTGGCGTAGACGCTATCGCCTCCACAATCGTTAAGAACATATCTAGGGCTCTAGATATAGTTAAGCGAGGTGGCGGCAGACACGACCTTACCGAAGCTCTTAGCGATTACATTATTATTCTTAGCTATCACAAGTAGCGCAATCCTGCCCCATATACTTAGGTATAGCACCCACGATAGAGCGCACATAGGCTGCGTCAACTATGTTAAGATAGTGGTGCTAGTAGATAACGACTGCAACCCCGCAAAACCAGGTCTTTTATGTCCTTGGGGGCTAAGCATAGTGGTAGCTACCCCAAGCAAGGTAATACTCTTCGATACAGGTCCTTCTCCAACAGCACTAATGCGCAATGCGGCCGAGCTCCACGTGAACCTTAGGAACGTTAGCATCGTTGTTCTAAGTCACGAGCATTTTGATCACATAGGAGGAGTGCCAGCACTAAGGATCCTCTCCATTAACGCGACCATATACATACCTCGAGGAACATCTCAAAGAGTTGTAAACTGGGTACGAAAGTTCGATCACAAGATAGTTATAGTTAATCACAGTATGGCAATAGCGCATGGAGTAGCTATCGTGGGCCCGCTATATGGTCCGCCTCCCGAAGAGGCTCTACTTGTAGAAGTATGCTCCTTCGGACCAGTACTGATAACTGGGTGCAGCCACCCTGGAATAACAAGATTCGTAGAAGCTGCAAAGACCTTCACGAGCTCGAACGTAACAATGGTTATAGGAGGATTCCACTTGATAGGATACAGCAAGAGCTACGTTATAGCAATAGTACAGCAGCTCATTCAAGAAGGAGTTAGATTCATAGCGCCTCTTCACTGCAGCGGACCTATCATACGCAGAATATTATCAACTAGGTACCCAGCACATTACCTACAGCTATACGTTGGTTCAAAGCTGCTACTAGATCCCTAGCCAAACAAGCTAGCTGCAGCATACAGTACGCAGTTCGAGTAAACCCTAACCTTAGTTAACTAGATAAAACAATCTTAGACATAATACAACTAGTTTGAAGACAATGCTCAACGTTCACGTCATCCCTAACTCCGATGTTAATAATCCTTGGCTCCGGAGATGAGATGCGGGTGTGTGGTATGGCTGCGTGTACTCAGCCGGTTAAGGTTAGGACTCCTAGTGGTGAGGAGAGGGAGCTAGTGCCTAAGAAGGTGTGGATG
>JAADCV010000048.1 GCA_013154235.1 Thermoproteota archaeon
ACTACCTAGCAAAGAAGGGCATACTAGCAGTCAGAAGAGTCAAGAGAAGCGACATGGAGAAACTAGAGAAAGCAACAGGAGGAAGAATAGTTAGCAACGTGCAAGATCTAACAGAGAAGGATCTCGGCTACGCTGAGAAGGTGGAGGAGAGGAAGGTTGGAGAGGACAAGATGGTATTCGTTGAGGGATGCAAGAACCCCAGAGCTGTATCGATAGTGCTAAGGGCTGGATTCGAGAGGCTTGTCGATGAAGCTGAGCGCGCAGTTAGAGACGCTCTGAGCGCTGTAGCAGACATATTCAAGCTGCCGAAGATAGTCTATGGCGCTGGGGCCTTCGAGATGGAGCTAGCTAAGCACGTAAGGGAGTACGCCAACAAGGTAGGCGGAAAGGAGGGTCTCGCGGTAGAAGCGTTTGCAAAGGCTCTTGAGAACCTTGTAGCGACTCTAGTATCTAATGCAGGATTCGATCCTGTCGACTATATACTAAAGCTGAGAGCGGAGCACATGAAGGAGGGCGGAAAGTGGGTAGGCATAGACATCTTTAGTGGTGAGCTAAAGAACGCTAAGGAGATGGGAGTTGTAGAGCCGCTGCTGGTAAAGATATCTGCGCTCAAGGCTGGAACCGAGGCTGCGACACTCATACTGCGAATAGATGACGTGATCGCAGCTAGTAGGAGGAAGACAGAGGAGAAGAAGGGTAAGAAGGAGGAGTAAAATCTTACATTTTAACACCTATAAGACCTAGATCGACCTTGACTCTTAGTGGTTTTTCGATTTCCGGAATCGACAAATATGCTTCTCCAGGCTTAAGCGTATGAATCGTTTTTGCAAGATCCTTGTCCACAACTATGTTGGATAGCAGCGCAGAGATATCTTGTGAGGTCTTAAGAGCGTGTATTATCTTTGTATTAGTATTCTTTAGAACTATAGGAGATATCATTGATGGTGCTTGAGATATTAGCACGAATCCGAAGAGCCATTTTCTTACCTCTGCAACTAGCATGCATACTGGGTTCCGGCTTTCAAAGATGTTGTGAGCTTCGTCAACAACAACCATTAGAGGCGCTCGCTCCTTAGAGTACTGTGCATCTATAGCAAGGGACTTTATGAGTAGAGACGATAGTATTTTCCTAACGCGAATGTTTGGTATTGATGATACGTCGAATATTGTTATGGAATGCGGCCTTGGATCCACGTAGTTGCATTTCGACCAGTTCACAGATAGGTACTGCGATGTAAGAGGCTTGAGTTTTCTCAATAGTGCTTCGCGGGACTCGGTGTACCACCTAGCCGAAGAAGGCGATGAGTGAACAATATCGGCTACGAGATCTATTATGTAGCCCCTCATGCCTTTCTGGCGTAGAATGTTCAAAGCATCTTCAAGGATGTGAACCTGGGCTGGGGTTAGCTCTAGACCAGCCTCGAGGATTTCTATAAACGCTAGTGGTTCCTTTAGCACAATCTCGCTGAAGTTCATGTGCTTCGGTATTGTAGCTAAGAGGGGGTTTGTGTATTTTATATCAACATCCTTGACGCTGGCTAGTATATGTCTGTACTCGCCATGCCAATCGATGACTACAACTCGGAACCCTACTCTAGCAGCCTCTGTAGCTAGAACAGCTGCAGTGGTAGACTTGCCGCTGCCCGTAGAGCCAACAATCAGTATGTGTTTAAATACGTGATCCGGGGTAAGCCGCGCTTCTATCTCGTTGCATCCTACAAGTTTGCCTATCCTTATGCTTCCTTTAGACATTACGCTGTTTATGTGCTCCAGCTCATCTAGTGGTAGTCTAGATGGTATAGGCTCTATTCCTACTGTATGCACTGTTGCTACGGGAGAACCTTTGTGGTTAGTGAAGCTGATTATTGGTTGTGTTAAGCAGCGAATAATTGATGAGACGAGATGTGCTGAGGGAACGACTCTAGCTTCTATGCAGCCCTTAGATAGAGCGTCGATTACGTTTATTGCAACGTCTCGCTCGTATACACAAGTATCTAGATCCTTATTAAGAAATAGCATGTATGTAGAAGCTATGTTCTTGCTGAGGCAGGTCCATAAACTTATGCTACTCTTCATTCTAGAGTGGAGAGTTTCGCATATGGATGCTAAGTCGTAATCAGCATCGCGGCACTCGTCGCTACTTCTCTTTATCAACTTCAGTGCCGATACATAAACAAGATTTCGTTCGTTAACCTGAAGTGCTATAGCATCGCGATCTCTTGAGACAGCTACTATCGATACAGATTTTCTCGGTAGCGTGAGTCTCCCTAAAGCTCTAGGAGCGTAAAAAGAGTCGCTATACCTTCCTAATAACCATGTATATCTCGTCCATAGGCTCGAACTCATCGAAAACGGATCTCGAGGATGATTCTATCACTACGAGAAAGCCCCACAGGCTTATCAGCACCCTATACTTGTTATCCTCTATACGCTTGGTTATCACGTACCCACGTGCTGCAAAATCCTGACCCTTAACGAAGTGCGGCATCTCCTTGGAGATCTCCACTTCAACTTTATCTCCTTTCTTAAATGGTGCTACCAGGCGGTGTATATCCATCCTAATCTCTGTCTCCTCGTCGCATTTTAGGGTCCATAGATATATGCTGGGAATGTACGACTTCTCAACTTCGCTAAGCGTGCAACGAACCTTCATCGCTCTTCCCCAACGCCTAAGAGATTTGGAAGTGCGTAAAATATGCATAACTGATATTAGCACGTGGTGCTAGCGCAGATCTTGAGGTGTCGCATGTGGCCTACGCGGCTCGATCGGTTGCGAGCGAGCTAGGTAAGCTGCTGAACAAGAGAGTTATGGTTAAGCTGGTTGACGGTAAGACGTACACCGGGAGGCTCATTGCGTTTGAGCCTAATGCTCTGCATGTGGTTCTAGAGGATGTTGAGGTTGAAGGGTCGAAGATAAACCGTGTTGTTATCCACGGTTCTAGGATTTCGGAGATACTCACTGCAACGATGTCAGTGTTTGACGCTGAGGAATTTGCGAACATACTGAAGGAGAGACTGAACATAAACCCCTACGCTATTAGGGTCGTGCCTGAGATCAATGCTGTTGTGATTTACGACAAGATCAAGGTTACGGAGGCGGGTGTTGAAGGAGAGGGTGGGTTAGCGCACCGCATATACGAAGTGTTTAAGGAGTATATGGAGAGCAAGAAGCATGGTTAAGCGAGCATGTTTGAGATCAAGGTTGAGGATTTAGCTGGTAGGGTAGGGCGGCTTCAAACTAGGAGTGGTAGCATAGAAACACCCTATCTTTTTCCAGTAGTGGACCCATTGCTGAGGAAGCAAGTAGTAAGTGTAAGGGAAATAAGAGACATAGGCTTTCGAGGAGTGATAACAAATGCGTACCTAGCTCTAAAAGGGTATGGTAGTGATGTAGATATACATAAGGTGCTAGGCTTTGACGGTGTGGTAATGACGGATTCTGGAGCCTATCAGCTCATGCAATACGGCGACGTTGATGTAGGTAATAGAGAGATAATGATGTTTCAGTGTAGCTGCGGAAGCGATATAGGAGTTCCCCTAGATATCCCTACGAGGTACGAGGATTCTAGAGAAAGAGTTGTATATAGTGTTATCGAAACGCTTCGTAGATTGAGAGAGGGCGCTGATATAGTTAGGAACTGTAGCAGTACGCTATGGGTAGCCCCTATTCAAGGAGGGGTTCAACTAGACATGCTATACCTCTCTGCAAAAAGGATTGTTGACGAGGGTTTCTTAGGTTTGTACAGTATTGCTGCGCTAGGTAGCCCTACAACGTTGCTTGAGAGGTTTAGGTTCGATAGAGTTCTAGAGATGATAGGACTCGTGAGGAGAGTGCTTCCGGCTTCAGTACCGCTTCATCTTTTTGGTGCTGGGCATCCATTGATAATACCGTTTGCAGTTGCTCTAGGAGTAGATACCATGGACTCAGCTAGCTACATTCTCTACGCTAGAGATGGACGCTATATGACGTCTAGAGGAACATATAGAATTGAGGAGCTTGAGTACTTCCCATGTTCTTGTCCAGTATGCTCGAAGTATAGCCCTAGGGAGTTACTCGAACTAGAGAAACCAGAAAGAGTAAGGCTGTTAGCGCTCCACAACCTCTACATAATAAAGCAAGAGATAAGTAGGGTTAAGCAAGCGATAAAGGAGGGTAGGTTCTGGGAGTACTTAGAAGAAGTGTCTAAGAGACATCCAGCAGCTAGACGAGCGTTCGAGGTGTTACTAAGATTCTATAATATCGTCATATCTAGAACCCCTAGCGCTAGAGGAGAAACGAGATCCCTTATGGTGCTAGGCGATGATTCTATATACAATCCACGCGCTCTAAGAGCTCGAGCTAAAGTTTCGAGGATGCGAATGAAGGCAATTGATAGAAAGTCGCTAGTGTTAGTGCCGCTCTTGCATAAGTGGAAACCTCTTCGCGCCTCGCCTCTAGTAAGGAAGCTAACGAGTAGTGAGACAATGATTGTTGGTTATGCACCAGTAATAGGTGCAGTACCTATAGAGCTTAGCGATGCGTTTCCATTTTCGCAATTTGAGACATGTAATGAGTTTAGTGGCAGAGCTACGGTTACTACAGCTCTCGAGATCCAAGAATTCTTAGAGAAGTTCTGTAACGATGTAAAGAGCATTAAGATCGTTTTTTGCAGCGATATCGCTTGGAGTAAGGACATAGCTCTGGAGCTACTTAAGAATCTGTGTAGGGGCTCCAGTATGCACAAGGAGATTATCGAGCTCGTCTGTGGGAGTGTTTATGAGTGAGGGTCGAGGACCTACATGTACATCTTGCTCTCTCTTTCCGAAGCAGCCTTGTATGCTTGCTTCAAGCTCTCCTCTATCCTCTCCATAGCTTCAGCATACTTTAGCAGTTCGCTAACATCTATAGAAATCCCCACTATGGATCCTATGACTTTTATGGCTGTAGCTGCGGCTCGGTGATCTAAGCTTTCGGGCTCTGTATAAGGGAATATGGCTATAGCTGGAACATTCTCAAGCTCACATACCACTAGAAGCGATGCAAGGGGCCCAATAATGAATGGGCCCTTCACGAACAGAGGAGCTTCTAACTCTCTCCGGCTTGACGAGGTTCTGAGCCAACGAAACTCCTCGTTTCCTTCCCTAAACCTAGAGTCTAAACCTCCTACTAGCACTACCTCGTCTACATCAAGCGTTCTAACAAGATCTAGGAAGGAGCTAACGAAACTATTCATCTTGCTCTTGATAGGGTTGACCCTATTCAGAAGAACAGCTATGTCGCCCTCCTTATTG
Organism: Thermoproteota archaeon; assembly: GCA_013154235.1. GTDB lineage: Archaea > Thermoproteota > Thermoprotei_A > Sulfolobales > Ignisphaeraceae > JAADCV01. The sequence goes on from JAADCV010000048.1 coordinate 5,272, forward strand.
ATAAATACCTCGTGGGGTAAGCTGAGGCCGTAGTCCTCTAACGACGTTATGTCGGGAACTACGGGGGTCTTCACGAACCCTATTCTCCTCATCTTGAGCTTGTCGATCATGAACTTCGTCGTTAGGAACCCCACAGCTCCAAATCCTGGAAATCCAGTAACAAGTACCCTCTTACGAGCTTTCTCGGGAGGGCTATGCGTTAACACTAATCGATACCGGCTCACTCTACGCACCAGAACCTCGGTACTGCTGCAGGGCCTCTAAGAGCGGATATGATAGTCTCGCAACTGAGCTTCAGCACTGCTACGCCAAGAAGGTTATCGTTTTCGTCAACAACAAGTACCTCGTCGCCTGCAGAGCACGAATAATCGCATGCCGCTACGTGGCGAGCAAATATGGTGTTCTGACCAACTATATCCCTAACCATTTCGCCAACTAGAACCAGCCTAAACCTAGGGTATGGAATGCGTGCGTGCAGAATCTTAGCGAGATGCTTATATGGGATTAGATGGTAGTCTCCAGCCCTTATTGATGCTAGAAGCTCTCCTTTAATCAACACTCTCCTCATCCGATTGGTTGTACCAAAGCATATGTAGATATCATTAAGTCGCGACAGCTCCTTGCTTATATCTATACCAAACTGGTACTCGATTAACGAAGAAAGGGTGATTATATCGGAAGTTGCTGCGGGACGGCACCTCAACTCTGTATACCCTACATAGGTGCTGCGCTACATCCATAGCGAGCTCCTACGTTCTTCCTTCCATGGTCGAGGCATGGAGTAGGTGTCTTGAGACGCGTAGGGTCTATATCGTCCATGAAGCACCTTTCTTATAGCAGCGTTGAAATCCTCCATTGTCACCACTATCCTTTCATTTCTTATAGCATGTAGACCAGCTTCTGTACATATAGCCTTTATGTCAGCGCCAGTTGCCCCCTCGGTCTTCCTAGCTAGCTCAAGTAAATCGACATCGGCGCTTAGCGGCATCTTTCTCGTGTGAATCTTGAATATCTCGTACCTTCCGCGCAGGTCCGGGAGCGGGATTTCAATAACCTTGTCGAACCTTCCGGGCCTCAGCAGGGCGGGATCGAGTATGTCTATTCTGTTCGTTGTAGCTATGACCTTGACGTTGTCTAGAGGGTCGAACCCGTCTAGCTCGGCAAGTAGCTGCGTTAATGTTCTGTGTATTTCGCGTTCGCCGCTAGTTCCTACGTCGAGGCGCTTTGCTCCTATAGCATCTATTTCGTCGATGAGCACAATGGAGGGGGCTTTTCTCCTCGCTAACTTAAAGACTTCTCGAACTATCCTAGCCCCTTCACCAATGAACTTCTGAGCTAGCTCAGATGCTACAACCCTTATGAAGGTAGCGCGGCTTTCTGCAGCTACAGCCTTAGCTAATAGGGTCTTCCCGCAGCCTGGAGGGCCATATAGTAGAACACCCTTGGGAGGCTCGATACCCATTGCCTTAAAGACGCCCGGCTTTCTCAGGGGTAGCTCTATGACTTCCCTTAGTTCCGCTATCTGGTTCTGCAGACCTCCGACGTCTATGTATCTAACCCTAGGTCTCTCTATGACCTCGAGTGCTCGTACAAATGGATCCTCGCGCTGCGGTAGAACATCAACTATTGCGGCGCCGCGCTGGTTTAGAGCTACTCTTGTTCCGGGCTGGAGCTGCTTTCTATCCACACTATCCAGCACATGAACTATCAGTATCGGACCAGTCGAGCTCTTTACGATAGCTCTTCCATCTGGTAACAGGTCTAGAATAGTCGCCTCTATAAGTGGCGGGGCGAGTAATTTATCTACTTGGCTTTTGTAGTAGTCTAGCTCCTCCTTGTACTTTGCTATCAGTCCTCTTAAGTGCGCTACCTCCAGCTCGAGCTCGCGAACTCTTACCTCTAGGTACCTTGTATAGTCAACAAAGTCGCTACTACTCTCGGAACTCATGCTCTCTGGCACCACTCTCAAAGCTCAACGATGTTGAAAGGCTAAAATAGTTATTCCGAATTGCTTAGGGGTGCAGAGTTGCCGGAAGATGTTGTTTACTGCGAAATGTGCGGTAGGGCTGTAGATAAGCGGCAGGTCAAGACAGTATTCGTAGAAGGTGCGCTACTTCGCGTATGCAATGATTGCTACTCTAAGATAATGATACGTAAGGGAGCTAAAGTAAGTATCGAGCAAAGTAGGGGACCGGCGGCTCGCAGAAGCGACATCGTAAAGCCTGTACTGCGACAGCGTAGAAGCTCCGTAAGCAGAGCAGTCACGGTTGCAAGAAGGTCTAGGGCATCGCGTAGCTACGAGCGGTACGAGCTAGTGGAGGACTTTGCAGAGAGGGTAAGACGAGCTAGAGAGAGACTTGGCTGGTCAACGAGAGTTTTAGCAATGAAGGTTAAGGAGAGCGAAACGACAATTAAGAGAATTGAGAGTGGTAGACTTAGACCGACCATAGACTTAGCTCGTAGATTAGAGGAGGTTTTAGGTGTGAAGCTGCTGGTTCCAGCAATAGACGAAGAGATATTTAGCGATTCCAAGGGTGTAAAGGGTGTTGGTGTTACCCTAGGCGAGATAGTTAACATCAGAGAGGACTAGGCTAAGCGGTAACAAGGTATGGGCAGCGACAGGGTTCTACTAATATGTAGAGACCCCATAGATGTTGATGAGGCTACAGCTCTACTTAACGAAGCTGGTTACAGAGTTGCGAAGACCCTCATTGTCAAGCACGTGAAGAATCCTTGTTACCTAGGCAGAGGGAAGCTTAGCGAGGTTAAGGACATCGTTAAGAAACTTGACGTTAAGAAGGTGTTCGTGTTTGACGAGCTCAAGCCTAGGCACGTCACGTGCTTGATGAAGGAGCTAAGAACAGAGATCATAGATAAAGTGCTGCTGATACTAGAGATATTCGATCTTCATGCTGGATCCAAAGAGGCTAAGCTTCAGATAGAGCTAGCTAGACTCAAGCACCAGCTCCCACTAATAAGGGATTGGCTAAGGAGGGCTAAGCTACGCGAGCTCCCCGGGTTTCTTGGTGCAGGCGAGTACGTAGTTTCAGCATACTATAGGCATGTTCGTAAGAGAATAGCTAGGATAAGTAGGGAGCTTGAGATCCTGCGTAAAAGACGCGAGATCGAGCGCTCAAAGAGGCGAGAGTACGGTATTCCTCATATCGCCATAGCGGGCTACACGAACTCCGGTAAGACAACTCTATTTAATGCGCTAACTAACCTACGTAAGCCAACGGGTACGGAGCTCTTTACTACGATGAATCCCAAGACATATGCGGTTAAGATCTGCGGCGCTAGAGTCGCATTTGTAGACACTGTCGGCTTCATAAGAAAGATTCCCCTAGAGATAATAGAAGCCTTCAGAGCCGTCCTAGAGGAGATAACGTTCTCTGACGCAGTGATGCTAACCCTAGACGTCAGCGAGCCTGATGAACTAGTTCTAGAAAAGCTAGACTCCTCAATAAGGATACTGAGAAGCATTGGAGCTGTAGGTGTTCCCGTAGTAGTAGTTCTCAACAAGATAGATCTTGTGCCTAACCCGGATCGCATCGGCAGCATGATCACGAAGGTCTCTGGGTACCTAAGGTCAACAGAGCTGAACGTTGTTGACATAGTGCCTGTATCGGCTTTAAAGCGCATTAACTTCGATAGCTTAAAGGATGCAATATGCAGAGCTGCATCAGTATTGAACAGCTCACGCCACCGGATGTCTACGTGCTTAGGCTAGGTCATCGACCTGAGCGCGATAAGAGAATAACAACTCACGTTGCTCTCGTAGCTAGGGCCTTTGGAGCTAAGGGTATATACGTCGCTGACGTTGTGGACGAGCATGTCGCGAGATCAATCACTAAGGTTGTGGAGACGTGGGGTGGAAGCTATTTTAAGATCGAGATGGGGGTGAACCCGAGAAAGTTGGTTAAGAAGTGGAAAATGGAGGGAGGAGCCGTAGTGCATCTAACAATGTATGGACTCCCGGTAGACGACGTTGTTAGTAAGGTGCGTAGCTACGAGAAGGTGCTTGTTGTTGTCGGCGCGGAAAAGGTTCCTAGATGGGTTTACGATGAGGCTACGCTGAACGTTGCTATAGGTAACCAGCCTCATTCCGAAGTATCGGCGCTTGCTATATTCTTAGACAGATTATGGGGAGGGCGCGAACTTAACTTATGTTTCCCCGATGCGAAAATGTATATTGTGCCTAGTGAGCGCGGTAAGAAGGTGGTGACGAGGTGAGCTCGCCCCTAGGGAACGTGGGGCTACTGATTAGAAATCTTGTTGGAGAGGTTGGGGAGAGGATAATAGTACTGTTACTAGAATCGAAGGAGGCTCTTAGCGATGAGGAAATAGCTGAGAAGCTAGGTCTTAGAATAAACGACGTTAGGAAGGCGCTGTATGACCTTGTGAAGCTAGGGTTTGTCACTTACAGGCGTGTAACCAGAAGGGAAAGCTATTGGCATAGCTACAAGTGGTACACGAACGAGATGATGATCGCTCAAGCAGTGCTCAGGAGGAAGAGAGAGGTGTTGAAGAAGCTCATGCAGAGGCTGGAGTTCGAGAAAGAGAATGTGTTCTACGTGTGTCCCTTAGACGGATCTCGGTACTCCTTCGATGAAGCGTTCGAGAACTACTTTAGGTGTCCGCGCTGCGGTTCAGACCTTGTGGAGATTGACAACAGAAAGATTATTGAGAACTTGGAGAGGCTTATTGAGAAACTGCGCAGGGAGATAGAACAGGATGAGAAGGCTCTTAGTAGTAGACCTGTTTAGTGGTGCCGGAGGCTTCTCCAGAGGATTCGAGGATAGCGGGTTCTTTATGACGAGAATAGCCATAGACTGCGATCGCTCAGCAGCCCGAAGCTTTAAGACAAATTTTCCCCAAGCTGCAGTTCTAGCCGAGAACATCAAGGATATCGATGGAAGTGATATAAGGTATCTCTGTGGATGTTCTCCAGAGATAGTCATAGGTAGCCCACCATGCGAGCCGTTTACTGGTGCAAACCCTCGTAGAGAGCGAGACCCTCTGGATAGGCTATATAAGGATCCTATGGGAACGTTAACGCTAGACTTCATAAGAATTGTTGGAGAGTTGAAACCGCGGATATTTGTTATGGAAAATGTTCCCGCAATAATGGATGGCCCTCTGAAGCAAGCATTAATTACTGAGTTTAGGGCGGCTGGGTTCAGCAAGGTATTCTTTAATGTGTTAAGGGCTGAGGATTATGGTACGCCGAGCCATAGAAAGCGAGTGTTTATATCTAATGTAGAGATCAGACCTAGGCCGCGTAGAAAGAGGGTTACTGTAGAAGAAGCGCTCAGAAACCTACCTCCTCCCGGCCTCGTAGAGATACCTAATCACGATCCTGTGCCGCTTAGCGATAGGAAGCTGCGTAGAATAGCTGCAATCCGAAGAGGTAGAGCGCTGTACTACTATGAGGGTGCTACAAGAAGGCTCCCTAACTACATAAAGCTAGACCCGCGTAGAGTTGCTCCAACAGTCCTTGGCTCATCTAGGTTTATACATCCGTACGAAAACAGGCTGCTCACTGTCCGAGAGCAAGCTAGGTTAATGGGGTTCCCGGATGATCATGTGTTTCTAGGTGGTAGAGACGAGCAATTCAATCAAGTTGGCGAGGCGGTGCCTCCACCTCTTGCAAAGGCTATAGCTCTCTACCTTGTAGAAAGGTACCTAAGGTGAGATCGAATGATTTGTATAGCCCTTTATGCGCCATCGAGCCCGCAGAGGCTGGTTGATGCAGCAAGAGCTATCTTCGGATCAGGAATAGTTGACTTGCTGGTAGTTATTAAGCCCGTTGGAATGGCCGCGCAGGTAGGTCTTGCAGAGGTTAGTAAGGTAGCATACAAGCGAGGTAAGAATCTGGTAATACTTTCGCAGCTTAGTGAGGTAAGGGATGTGCTGAATCTGAACAAGGTCTTTATCTTGGTACACGATAGCGATGCCAAGCTGCTTAGGGAAGCTGTTGGTGCAGTAAACCAAGGTGATCGACTTTGTGTGGTCATTCAAGGGAGCGAGGTTTCGATACCCAAGGCTGAGCTCGTACAAGCTGAACCCGTTAGGCATTCACTTCCAGAAATAGGTGTTAATCCAGTGGCTGATGTCGCATTGGTGCTATACGAACTTCGCTCGTTAGCTCCTCGAACATAGTATATGAAGGCATTTAAACTGGTAGGTATGTATTTTCGTTAGGTGACTCAATGGAGCTCAAACTTGCGGTAGTGATAGTGTTAGGGATATTGGTCGCTCTTCTACCCTTGTTTGTGAATATTGCGGATCAGATGTACATATCAAGCATCGAAAAGGAGGAGATTCAGAGCACGTCTACAGCGTTATCTACGACTACCACTAGCTACGTTACCTACACAATTAGTGCACCAGCATCGCAGAGCAAGTCAAGCGCAACACCGACCTACACAGTTATCGAAGGAGAAGCCGTGTCGCACAAGGGAGCTGACACACTAATTGTTAAGCCTTCGAGAGTTATTGCAGAGCCAGGAGCTGTGATCCCTATAACTATAACTGTACACTTCAAGCATCCCCAGCCATGCCCGCATGCATCATGGAAAGTAGAGCTATATCCATCAGGGGGCATTGAGGTAATCAGTAAAAGCGGTTCCCTTGTAGATCCTTTCGATTATGTAATGAAGGTTTTAGTTAAAGCAGAGTCGAGCGGTCAGCTCAAGGTTGTGTACCTCTACGGTGCTGGATGTCCTTACGGAACTGAGGAGGATGTTACGGTAGTTATAGAGGTGAAGTGATGTTGAGCTCTGAACGTGTAGTCCGTGCAGCAACATCAATAGTACTATTCTTTAGCTGGTTACTGACTATATTTAGTGGAACCATACTACTGCTCAAAAGCTCGGTTGCGCTATACCAATACGTTCCGCTATCCACTGATATAGTCGCCGATATACATACGTACGCAGGCTTCGTAATGTTCGGATCTAGCATAATTCACGTGTACCTTAATAGAAGGGCTGTTCTAGCATACCTAAAGAGGATAGTCGGAAAGGTGTAGAGGCCTAGGCGGTAGATCCTTCAACGCGCGCTCTATAACTTCATAAGCTTTTAGTGCGTCATCTCTCTTTACAACAATTATTGTGTCCTTGTAGCAAGAGACTATATGTGTTATGTTTATACCATTGAATGACATTAGGCTGGTGAGATACGCTATTACTCCAGGTGTGGATATGATCTCTGTCGGACTTACAATGAGTAGCGCAACCTGGTTAAGCTGCATGTCCTCGATGCTCTCCTTGCCAACTAGCGCCACTAAGTCGGGGAGATCCTCTTTAGAGAGCGCTATTGTGAAAGACCTCAGCCCCTGAGCCATTTGGAAGAAACGGGCTCTTGCTGCTAGCCTTGCTATGCCATCTATATTTATCATCACAGCCTCCTTCCTTATGGTCACAACTACTATATCGGACTTTAGCTCGATGGAGCTTTTCTCTATTATTTTCCTTATCTTCTCTACGGTCTCCTCCCTAGAGGGGCAAGCTCGCTCGCTAAACCTTATGAGGGCCATCTTGATAGCATCTACACTAACATTCTTTCCTAGAAGAGCGCTAACTTCATCCTTTATCTTCCTAGCTAGGGCGCTGTAGTTAACCACGTCCATGCATATGAAATCTAGGAGTATGGGTCTCGAAGTGATTAAGCGGCGGACTACCTCAGCTATGCTAGGAGCTGTGCTTCTCACAACTCAGTCCCAGCACTCGTCTAGATCTCATTGATATATAAACGAGAAGATATTGAGTAGTAACAAGTGGTTTTACGATCCTAAGCTTCTCTAAGCAGCCACTCCTTATACTCATTAAATAGCTGCCGCTCCTTCGACCTCCATTCCTCGTACTTGGAGGGAGTATCGGGATAGGATAGGTATAGCTCTCTAGCTCTATCCATGTAGCTCTTGACCTTCGCTAGCTTAGCGAGAAACGCTGGCTTCCTCGATAGCCTTATTATCGCTCCTAGCTTCGAGAATATCGATTGCCTAAGCACACCTTTAGCACCAATATCGTAGACCTCGCTACCATCAACAAGCCCGGATCTGAACACGAAGTTCAGTCCATCGTTACTCATGGTTTGTAGGAACATTCTGAGTACGTCGAGAGATGCCTGCTTAGCGCCGTAGGCTCTATGGAACTCTATGTGATACCTCCATAGAGCTTCTATCGTTGCCTCACTATGCTTCTCCAAAGCCTCCGTTATCACTTTAGCAGCTATCTTAGAGCTTAGCATTGCTGAGCCTATTCCTCCTCCATGGACCGGGTTTGCTGTTGAAGCTGCATCTCCAACTACTACGAGCCCATTCCACACCATGCACGGTATGGGGCGCCTAGTAGGTACTAGACCTCCACCTGCGTGAACAACCCTAGCGATGTTCTTTTCGAAGCGTTTCTTTACGTGCCGTAGAAACTGGATCCTTGGGTTACCTCGGCCAGCCTGTACGCCTAGCCCAACGTTATACAGTCCTCTACGCTTTGGAAATAGCCACCAGTAGCCGCCGGGTGCCACATCAACGTTTAGGTATATCCATGCAAAGTCGTGATCTATATCTATGTCACCTTCCCAGACCTCTCTATAAGTTACGTTCAGGTCCTCCATAGGTATGGGTTCGGAGACCCACCAGGAGGACGGGAGAGACCTTCTGACTACAGCAGCTACGCCACTTGCATCTATAGTAACTTTAGCTCGAATACTCACCCTTGACCCGTCATCTCTTAGGGCCTCGATCCCTACAACCTTCGTACCCTCTATCAAGGGCTTGTGGAAACGATGCGAGGTCCATACCTCAGCTCCCTTGCTTAGTGCTAGCCGGTATAGCCTCAAGCCGAAGTTCCTCCTGTTCAGCGCATATCCATCTCCTAGCACTTCTATGAACCTCTGCTCGTCTGGGGAAACCACCTTCACTCCGCGAAACACGCCTTCTGCGTCGAACCCTATCTCGGGGTAGTCTAGCTCAAGCATGTCGAAGTGATGCTTGCCTATAGCGTCTCCGCAAACCTTCTCTCCGAGTAGCTCCTCAGGGTTCTTCTCTATGACTAGAACGTTCAAACCCTCCTTAGCTAGTCTGTACGCAGCGTATAGGCCGGCAACGCCAGCGCCAACGATAACAACATCTCGTTGCTCCTGAGTCAAGGTCTCGCCGCTAAGGTGTGTTTAAGCGAAGTATATTAGCTTAAGCTGGTGATGATGGCTTCTGACACCACATTTAAAAGGAGGTTCTGTGACTCCCTCTCGGCAACCTATCGAGTAGCTAGCGGTGATTGGTGTGCAGCGGATAAAGATACTGCGCTACTCTCCGTGGCTCGTGCACTTCAACAGTGGAGCATGTAATGGTTGTGATATTGAGGTGGTAGCTGCACTCACGCCTCTCTACGACCCCGAGCGGTTCGGCATTAAACTTGCTCCTTCCTTTAGGCATGGAGATATACTCGTTGTTTCTGGCCCGCTCACTAAGAAGGCTGCAGAGAGGCTTCGCAGGCTCTACGATCAGATGCCAGATCCGAAGTTTGTTGTAGCTGTTGGTGCATGCACGTACGATGGAGGAGTATTCAAGGGCTCATACTCGGTTGTTGGAGGCGCTTCAAAGGTTATACCAGTGGATCTATACATACCCGGCTGTCCACCAAGACCTGAAGCGATACTGTACGGAATCGTGAGGCTACTCAACAACATAGCTAAAGGTAAGATCCCAACAAGAACCTGAGGCGAGAGAATGAGGGACCCCTCAGAGATCCTCGCGAAGTACGGCGCTGAGGAAGGGCTGATAAAGCCGTCTACACGCGTTTACCAGGTTGATGCATCGAGAATCCGAGAGCTCGTGCAAGAGCTCGTTAGGGAGTACGGAGAGAATCGAGTGTTCGTATCCACGATAGTAGGTATAGATAGGCCGCAGGACGGTAAGATAGAGGTAGATATATTTATCGAGGTGCTGGGGTTCAAACCCGCGTACTGCATAAAGGTTCTGGTACCTAGAGACGACCCTAGAATGCCATCGATCGTGGACATACTGCCCTCAGCACTTGTAGGTGAGCTGGAGGCGCACGATGTCCTAGGAGTTGTTTTCGAAGGGAATGTCTACCTACGTAGACCTGTCTTCGTCCCGGAGGAGATTGCCTCGAAGGGAGCGTACCCGCTTAGAAAGGACTTTAAGGTGTGACCTATGGCGGAGGCTAGAGAGAAAGCCACAGTTACACTCGAGATCCCTATAGGTCCCCAGCATCCAGCCCTTCACGAGCCTATACTCCTCAGAGTTTTTGCCGATGGAGAGGAGGTCATAGATGTTGAGGTTGTTACAGGGTATAACCACAGAGGTATAGAGAAGCTCTGCGAATCTAATTCCTACTATCGGGATCTATTTCTTGTATCTAGGACTTGCGGCATATGCAACACTATACACGCGGATGTGTATACAAGAGCGCTCGAGCAGATACTAGGGAGAGAGCCTAGCCAGAGGGCACGGTATCTACGCGTTCTAGCGCTCGAGCTAGAGAGGATACATAGCCACCTTCTCCTAGCAGCAACGATAGCTGAGATAGTGGGGTTCGACACATTATTCATGCTCATCATGAGAGACCGCGAGCTAGTGATGAAGGCTAAAGAGATACTCACCGGGTGCAGGGTTCACGCGGATTACTACATGCCTGGAGGGGTGCGCAGGGATATAGATGAGGTTAAGAGGTCAAGGCTCCTCGAGATACTGAATAAGCTCGAGCCGCGAGTTCATAAATACATAACATTGTTTGAGGAGGATCCCACGATAAACAGCAGGCTTCTTGAGGTAGGAGTGATAAAGCCTGTGGATGCCGTAAAGCATGGGCTTCTAGGGCCAATAGTTCGTGGTTCGGGAATAGATTACGACATTAGAAAGCTCGAGCCTTACGATGCGTACGACGAGATACCATTCAACGTTATTGTTGAGAAGGGATGCGATAGTTTCTCGCGAATGATGGTTCGATGGAGAGAGACCGTGGAGTCTATAGAGATGTGTAGATACGTTCTAACGCACTTACCGCAGGGCGAGGCTGTTGTAGATGAGAAGAGACTACCTAGAGCGTTCCCAAAGGGTGCTGCGTTCACGAGGGGTGAGGCTCCGCGTGGCGAGCTAACTTACTATGTTGAGAGCGCTGGAGGACCAAATCCGTATAGAGTGAAGATAAGAACGCCCTCGCTCAACAATCTGATAAATTCGAGGTTTGTGTACGTGGGCCTTAGCGTTGCCGATGTTCCGGTGACCTTTGCAAGCTTTGACCCTTGCATCTCGTGCATGGAGAGGATTGTGGTCATAGATAGGCGTAGGCAAGTCAAGAAAATCGTTTCGTTTAGGGATCTAGCTCTGCGCAGGGTGAGAGTATGAGGATAGCAGGTGAGGTACTTAGAAACTTATTCCGGAAGCCGGCCACCATTCAGTATCCTAAGCAGCAGACGCAGATAGAGCCAGATGCGCGAGGGCGCCACTTTGCTGACCTGAAGAAGTGCATAGGATGCTCGTTGTGCGCTATGGACTGTCCATCGAAGGCTATAGTGATGAAGAAGCTTCCTGAAGATAAGAAGCCCCCGCAGAATCGTAGAGGGCTCTATCCCGTGATTAACTACCTCAACTGTATCTACTGCTACAGATGCGTAACGATATGCCCTGTCAAGGCCTATGTTACGAGCAGTGAGTATAGGCTTGCTACGGAGAGCAAAGTGCTTACTTCTGAGGAACTCTCGTTATCGACACTGAGTAGGTGACGGGGCTATGATGAGTCTCGAGAATGAGGTACTGCTATTCATAACTATAGTTATACCGATATTCCTAGCCGCGTTCATAATGTACATAGTTAGGGCACTCAAGGGGCCGACGATACCCGATATAGTGCTCGCTGTAGACTGCCTTAGTTATGACTTAGCGGCTTTCTTAGCTCTGCTATCCATATACTTTAGGTCCCCTATACTCATACCCTGCGCGATCGTGCTCGCGCTATGGATATACGCTCTAGATGTCTACGTATCTAAGTACCTAATGAAGAAGGAGATGGGTGAGTAAACATGGATCCTGTCACCAACTGGGTACTGGTTATTCTTGGAGAGATACTGGTGTCCATAGGAGTGTTCTTCGATGTTGTGGCAGCTATAGGTATGCTTAGGTTTCCGAACTTCTTTGTGAGGCTGCATGCTGCGACAATAGGAGCGATAGGCGGAGCCTTCGTGCCTCTAATGGGTGTAGCGCTCATAGCGGCAGGCTGCGACTTTCTAGGTAAGTACAGATGGTTTATAGCTGGAGCAGCTGCCGTAACGGGGGTGCTAGTGCTTATGCTAGCTCCGGTAGGTAGCCACCTACTAGCTAAGGCTGCTCACGAATCTCGGGCTGCAGTTGTGGAGCCCAAGGTTGTTGACTTCCTTGAGGAGGATAAGGCTAAAGAGGGTGGGGAACAATGATCTCGCTCACGCTGTATTACGTATTAATGGCTATTTGCGGTCTTGGTTCTGTGGTAGCTGTATTCCTAGCAATAGTTGAGAGGGACATGCTGAAGGCAGTGCTGTTCTCAGCAATACAGAGCACGCTCTATGCGTTCCTATACTATCTACTGATGGCTCCAGACATTGTCCTAACGTACATACCGGTGTCTGTAGGGCTGTACCCGGCGGTAATACTGTTCCTCATAAAGAAAACCGAGCGATTCGAAGATGTTGAAATGAAGAAGGGTGTGCTTTGGGCTACTGGGCTGCTCTCGCTAGTGTTTGTCATAGCTACAGCTGCTGTAATTGCTGGAAAAGGCATAGGTCCAGTCCCACCGCCAGACGTCAGATTCCTCGCAGGGTGGTACTTGGCAACGACATTCAACCCGAGGGTTCACCTAATTAGCGCGATGGCGCCCGAGGGAGTGACCTCAATAGTATGGGACTACAGAGGCCTTGACACAGTCTTCGAAACCGCAGTGCTGTTCCTAGCGATAATAGCCTCAGTTGCCCTGATGAGGGGAGTTGAGCACAAGGGAGTATACGACGAGCTTAAGCATGGTATGACGCTGATAGGCAAGACAATTACAAAGATAGTGGTTCCGCTGATAATAGGGGTAGGTATCTCAATAGCACTACACGGGCACCTAACGCCAGGAGGTGGCTTCCAAGGAGGATCCGCGCTAGCTGTAGCTCCGCTGCTGGTTCTCGTGGTGTTCTCGAAGTACTTCTTCGATAAGGTTAAGTTCACTAAGACTAAAGCCTTAGCAATAAGAAGCAGCGGACTACTAGGCGTAGGCCTAACGGCATTCGCGGTGCTAATAGCAGCCATATTCTTGCATAAGCCAGCCTACATACTACAGAACCAGCCTAGGGTTGGAGCACCTCTAGGTTTCCCATGGAAGGGTATAGACGGTGTGCTCCTCGGAGGAAGCCTGTTATCATTCAACGCGTGCGAGGCAATGGCTGTATGCGCGGGCTTCGTAATACTGTTCCTCCTGCTTTCGATCCCCGAGAGGTACGTTAGGAGCGTAGTCGTAGGGGGTGAGGAGCATGAGCACTGAGGTTCTCTCGTTCCTATTCTCTATAGTATTCATGTCGATGATCGTGAATACAGCGCTAGCGCTATATGGTGTGCTAGCTAGACCTAGCCTAGTCAAGAAGATAATAGCATTGACAATACTTGGAGATAGCGCTAACACATTCGCCATAATGGTTGGGTTCAGACAGCCTTCAGGAACGAACCCTATACCACCCGTATTACTCTGGAAGCCTACACCGAGCAACATACGGTACTTCATTAGCCACGCTGTTGATCCACTGCCCCAAGCTCTAGTGCTAACAGCTATAGTCATAGGGCTAGCCGTAACGCTGTTCCTAGTCTTCCTGACAATACAGATTTATCGCCAGTACGGCACGACCGATGTAAGGAAGGTGGCTAAGCTGAGAGGGTGAGAGGTATGGCTAGCAGGGTGCTTCGTGCAATACCTCTAGCAATACTCGTGTTCATAGTGTACATAATCTACACTGGCTCAGCCACGATATACGACATCGTTACGGGTATCATAGCGGCAGCTCTATCCAGCCTGCTTATGGCGAACATAACGATAGAGAAGCCCGGGAAGGCGCTCAACCCCGTTAGATGGGGATGGGGAATTGCATACGCCATATACTACTTCTTCGTTGCAGAGGTAAAGGCACATCTAGACGTTACTAAAAGGATACTAAGCCCGTCAATGCCGATAAGGCCAGGAATCGTCAGAGTTCCCTACAGAGTCGAGAGCGATTATGCTATTACTGCAGTAGCTAACTCGATAACTAACACTCCCGGTACTGTAGTTGTTGACATAGATCCCCAGAAGAGGTTGTTTTACGTCCACTGGATAGATGTAGCTAGCCTAGAACCCGAGGAGTGTAGGAAGCAAATATCTGAGGATTTCGAACGCTTCGCATCTAGGGTATTTGACGGGTGATAGCAATGGCGTTCGTACCCCCATCCCCAATCTACGGGCTCTCCGCAATACTACTCATTGTTGCAGCATTCGCAGTGCCAATATTCACTCTCTTCGTTAAGAACAAGAGGTTTTACGATGCTTACGCTATAGCATTTGGGGTCTTTGCGCTAGCGATATCGATATCCATAGCGAGAAAGGTATTTGCGAGCAATGCGCCAATAATATACCCCTTTGGCGGCTGGCCACCGCCGCTAGGCATAGTGTACGAAGTAGACATGTTTGGCGCGGTTATCGGGCTCCTCATATCGTCAGTGATGTTCCTCATAATAGTGTACAGCACATGGTACACGGAGAGGCTCAGTGGCTATGAATGGTACTACACTCTGCTGCTAGGCCTAGAAGCCGGCATGCTAGGAGTCGTGTATACCGGCGACATATTCAACCTCTTCGTGATGCTAGAGGTTGTAGCGATATCAGCCTACGGCTTAGTGGCGTTCTATAGAAACCGGCCCCAGGCTGTGGAGGCGGCAATCAAGTACGCTATAGTGGGTGCGACAGCTACCACGATATACTTCATAGCGACGATATTCATCTACGGTTCCTACAACACTCTGCATATGGCAGGAATAGCAATGAGAAACTACGGGTACTTCCATCTAACGTTCCCTGGCATGCTTAACTACCTTCCGGGTGTATTCTATGGGAACATGCTGATAAGCGCATGTATAGCGCTAGCCCTATCGCTGTGGGTATTCACGTTCAAGGCAGCGGTATTCCCAAATCATTTCTGGCTACCTGATGCGCATCCAGAGGCTCCAGCGCCGGTATCCGCAGCTCTTTCTGGCTTAGTCGTTAAGGTAGGTGCCTACGCATCCGCTAGATTCATGTACACGATGTTCGGGCTAGGTTCAACAGAGCTACTGAACCACGGTATAGCTCATGGCGTGCCGCCGCCTAGAACGATGTTCATGATAGCTCTAGGAGTGATGGGTGCGCTCTCGGCGGTCATAGGGGCTATAATGATGGGTATCCAGCGGGATGTCAAGAGGCTTCTAGCGTACAGCACTGTGAACCACATAGGGTTCATATACATGGCTATGGCTGTAGGTGTGCAGGGAGCGCCAAGAGCTGCGATAGCGCTAGCATTAGCAGCAATGGTGTTCCACATGATAAACCACAGCGTTGGAAAGTCGCTGCTATTCATGTCTACTGGCGCAATGATTAAGCATGTTGGGAGCAGGGATCTCGATAAGCTTGTTGGTATAGGGAAAGTGATGCCTGTAGCTGGTGCCACTACGGTAATAGGGGCTCTCAATCTCTTAGGAGTACCTCCCTTTGCGGGCTTCCTGAGCAAGTATCTGCTGTACCAAGCATTTCTAGCAGTTGGGATGCCATACCTAGCGGTGCTAGTAGTTGTAGCTTCAGCTTTATCGCTTCTAGGCTACGCTAAGCTGATATACATGGTGGTTTCAAGCAAGCCAGCGCCCGTAGCTCCTGGCAGCATTAAGGAGAGTCCGGTGGTGTGCGGGGTGCTGATAGTCCTCGCTATAGCAACGGTAGCGCTCTTCGCTGCCTATCCCTTCGTGCTTAAGCACGTCTTTGTGGTAACGGCGCAGCACCTAATTGATCCAAGGATATACATCAGTAAGTACTACGAAGTAATGGCTTGGATGTGGTCATCTCTTTACGGTGGGTGATGGGGTATGGCCGTGGTCGAGTTACTTAACCCGGGTACACTTGCATTGGTAATGAGCTGCGCCTCTCTAGGGATAGCTGGAATAGTGCTCGCAATGTTTGTCGGAGGTAGAAAGAGTAGAAGCGGAGATGAGATGTACATAGGTGGAGAATCCGAGCAGATACTGAAGGTTCCAGTACCTAGCTCCCCCGCGCTGTACTGGGGAATAGTGAAGAAGGCGATGGGAAAGGTCTACCACGTGCTGAGAGACGTTGTGCATAGCGGCAGGCTAAATGAGTGGTGCGGATTCATGGCGGGGTGGTTCCTAACGCTTCTTGTGCTTGCCACAATCGCAATAATAGCTGCTGTAACAGCCTATGCAGGGTGGTAGCGATGATGGTTTGGGAGATAGTTGGGCTAAGCATACTGTGCGTACTGGTGTTCCCGGGATTCGTGTTCCTCTCTGCGCTATCGTTCTTCAGCGAATGGTTCCTAAGGAAAATCGTTGCGAGAATGCAGAACCGTATGGGCCCATCCTACGTGGGGCCCTTTGGTATACTGCAGCCCCTTGCAGACTTTCTAAAGCTGTATATGGTCAAGGAGGAGAAGATTCAGCGGTACTCTGCACCGCTTCAAGCAAAGCTGGGCTTATCGATAGCGGTAGGCGCGCTAGTTGCATCAACGCTGCTGCTTCCGCTATCGATAGTTAGGTTCGCGGCGCCCTACGACGTGATAATACTTGCGTACCTCTGCGCTGTATGGGTAACGGTAGGGATAATAGTTGCAGCAATGGCATACCCCAACCCTCTAACGATAGCTGGCGCCTCTAGGCTAGTTGCATTAGCAGCCGTTTCGGAGCCTAGCTGGGTTGCTGCAGTACTGATACCTACAACGCTAGCCACGGCATACGGTGCGCAGCCACCATATTCCATTCTAGCAACATCTATAACTAGCTGGAGGCTCTGGTTCTCGCCAGCTAGCGGAATAGCCATGGCTCTAGGGCTGTGGAGCATACTGATAGCAACGCAAGCAAAAACCATGCTGAAGCCCTTCGACATCCCAGAGGCAGAGCAAGAACTCATTGCCGGCCACGTAACCGAGTTCTCGGGTAGGGTACTTGCGCTATACGAGCTAGTGCACGACATGGAGATAGCCTTTGGAGCTCTGCTGATAACATACCTATTCCTAGGAGGTCCATACCCCTTCGGCCATCTGACAGCGCCAGGAATAGTAGTGCTAGTAGTGAAGTTCATTGGAGTGCTGTTCGTGTTAAGCCTGGTAAGGGCGTGTATGGGTAGGCTTAGGATAGAGCAGGGTATAAGGGCTGTTATGAAGTACAGCCTAGTGCCAGCGCTGGTAGGGCTTGGAATCGCTATAGGGGTGCTGCTAGCGTAGTTTCGCCATCGGCGATGATGATAGGCTCGCATATCGGAGCCAGTGCGATGATGAGGGGTCACGGACCTGAGTTAGAGATTCTTAATGCTGCCATTAGCATTTTTAGGCGGTTTAGCTAAATATTTGACGTGTATCTATGCACTTGATCTCCGCTGCTTCATGGGCTGAGTCAATTAGCTTAAGCATTGTTTATGTAAATAATGAATCTAATAGATTTCTCAGTATATACAACTTCGAGGGAGTGGGGTGTAGCCACATAGCTGTGAAGATAGGGGTACTACACCTCAAGGGCTTCATGCCTTGCTGTAGCCGATGGGGATTCATAGTTAATAGCTTGGTTAAGAGGCCAGAGGATGTCCATAGAATGGATGTAGTGATAGTGCCCAGCGGCGACTTCAGAAAGGTGCCTAAGGATATGGCCCAGAGTATAGAGTCCTTTGCAGAACATGGGGGAGTCGTTATAGGCGTGTGCGACGGGGTAAAGGTTCTCGCGAATAGAGTTTGTAGAGGGACCGTGTGCTTTGAGCAGCTAGGGCTCCTAGACGTAGTGGTCGATGAGGGGTACAGGTGCGAGGAGGTTACCGTTAAGATTGTTGAGCGTGAGTGGATTACTAGGAGGGCTTTAGGACTTTCGGTGAGCACGATCTACATAGGCTCGTGCTCATCTATCAGCGTGGGGAGAGATGCTCGCGTAGTTGCTGTGGAGTACGGATCCAAGGGGTTTCCTTCGATTATAGTGGGCGCTAGGAGTAACGTCGTCGGTATACTGCATAGCGAACTTCTGGATCGCTGTAGAGCTATAGCGATCAACATTGTTGAGGCTGCTGGCGGTAGCCCAGTAGGTGTAGATGCTGGAGAGGAGTTCTGGAAGAGGATGTGTGGTGAGGGGGAGTTCGAGCTAGGTGTAGACACCGGCTTGTTTGCTACCAGGAGGAGAGCCAGCAGCTGTAAGAGGGTCATTGTTGTGACCTCGACTATGGAGGGCGAGGGAAAGACTGTGATATCTACAGGTATAGCTGTAAGGGCTAGGCTAATGGGGTTTAGGGCAGCTATTGCAAAGCTCGGGTTCCGCGCGACTGATCTCTATCCTTCGATATACATGCTTAGGGAGCCGCTCGACCGCAGTAACGCGATCGCGATCTCGTGGAGAGGCAGAAGGCTAGGTATCGAGGAGTGGGCTTCAGCTCTCTCTAAGCTTATCTCCGATCGCGATCTTGTTGTTGTTGAGGGTTTCAAGGGGCTATTCACCGGGATCTCCATGGTAGGCTCGGGTGTTACGTCAACGATTGAGTTCATATCTAGGTCGAAGCTACCCGTACTGCTAGTTACTTCAGCAATCAATGGGGTTGAGGACGCTGCTATACGAGCTAGCATATACGTTGATAAGCTCATAGAGATGGGTGTAGAGGTGATAGCCGTAGTTATGAATAGGTTCGACGGAAGCGAAGCTGAAGCTAAGTACGTTGCGGGCCTCCTAGATCCTATACCTGTGTACTTCGTTCCAGAGGATAAGGAGCTGAGAAACCTTAGGCCGGAGGTAGATATCCACGAGTTCTCTACTAGAGCAGCTCGCGTGGTCTCTAAAGGTATAGATGTGGAGAGCTTGCTGTATAGAACTCCTTGCTATTGTACTGAGGGGTGCAGCGATCATGTATAGCCTAGGCGCTGTAGAGTGCTTGAAGCAGCTCAGAAACGAGTCTCCGCTTAAGATTTACTACGATGAGCAGGAGAACCTCATATACTTCAAGCGAGGGTACGCTGAAGCTGTATCCTCTGGCGATATCGTTGAGGTCTCATCTGCAGCTAGGGCGTGGTTCGATCCTAGGCCCGCAACGACCTTAGATATCGAGCAGCTTCTCTCAGCAGTTAGCGAGAGGTTTGGGCGTGATGTAGCTAGCAAGCTGAAAAAGCTTGTATCCGGGTCTCTAGTGTATGTTAGCACGGACTCGACTCCGCTAGCTGACCACGTTAAAGAGTTCTTCGTTGGGGGCGAGCCGCTAGCCATACTATTCTTCGATTTAGAGAAGTGGAGATTGGACGTGGTGCCTAGGAGACTCATGGTATCGCTGCTACTAGAAGAGGGGGCTATAGGGCGCGAGCTCGGTATATCTCTCGATACTTCTAGCGATGGTGTAGCTCGAGGACTCAAGCTTGTTGTAGAGAACGGTACGGAGATCGCGTTCGAGGATTTTCGCGATGAGGTGGATGAGTCACTCTATGTAAGATATACTGAGCTTAAGAGCCGTAGCTGGGACGAGGTCTATAGAGCTAACGAGACCACGGTGAACCAGCTTGTTAACAAGGTTAAGAGAGCTACTGAGTGGCTTGAGAAGCACCTCGGCAAGAAGGGTCTTCTAGCGTTCTCTGGAGGTAAGGACAGCGTCCTAGCCGCGTGCCTACTAACGGAGGTAGAATCGAACTTTGTTGCGGTGTATACGCATATCGAGTTCGGGGATCCCGAGGATGTTAAGGGATACTCTGAGCGCATAGCATCGTTGCTAGGATTCGATTTACACGTTATTGAGCATAGATGGGGCTGGGTATCCAAGCTCTTGAGCTCTCTGGGGATGCCGTATAGGGGGTATAGGTGGTGTACCTATGTATTCAAGTTCTATCCGCAGATGAGGTTTGCGAAGAGCGCCATAGGGTTCAGCAACCTCGTTAGCTATACTGGAGCTAGGAAATACGAGACTGCTAAGAGGAGCATTAAGCCAGCTACGTACATAGATGCTGACCTAGGTATAGTTAGTCATAGCGTTCCGTACAGCTTTCCTAGACTCTTAGAGATGTTGATGCTTAGGTATAGGTACCGGATAGAAATCTTTAGAGACTACGATAGGGGATTCGAACGATTAAGCTGCATAGCATGTCCTTACAAAACGTGCTTCGAGCTTACTCTATCCGAGAAGTTGTATAGCGAGAGCTTCGTCCGCTGGGAGCCCTACATAAACGTACTATGCAGAGTAGTACTGCCATCGGATCCCGTGACTGCGCGAAAGATGCACTTATGGAGGATAGGATACCAGCTACGCTACTACTCAGCTCTAAGAAAGTTCCTAGGTCTTCACTGTAGGCTTCCCACGCCTATACATAGTGTAACCAAGCCTGATCCTAGCGCCATGTCCAGAGCAGTGCGTAACGTTAGAGCGCTATTCTCCGAGGCTGAGGTCAGCGAGCATACTAACTCCCTTAGAATCGCTTGCTCAGGTTGCCAAGTAGAGGTTCAGACGAATGGAAGGCTGATACTGCTAAGAGGAAAAATAGAGGAATGCATAGATCTAATCTTGTGTCTCAATGCCAGCCTCTATTGCTCCTCCTGCGAAATTTGCAGAACATTGTGCAGAAGAGGAGCACTCTCATTACCTTTCGAGGTAGATAGTGCAAGATGCTCTAGATGCCTCTCCTGCATACGATCTTGCCCAGCAGCTTTCTCTAGGCTGCTTAAGATGGTATCTAGAATCCGGGGATCTAGGGCTGTGTATCACATGTATAGATTACTTAAGGATAGAAGAGCGAGAGAGTACATTAGGAGGGTAGAGCAGAATGAGAAGGAGCTTCATGCATCGAAAGAGCAGATAACTCCACGAAACTATCCAGATACTGTGCACTACTTCTGGGAGGGCTCTACCTGATCTCTACATTACTGGAGTGGTCAGGAATTATGTACGTAACTCCGTCAGCTCTGTACTCAATCCTAAAGAGCGTGCGTACCGTTGTACCCGGTGTGAGCTCAGTAAATAGAAGCCTATAGCTCTCGAGAATGGCCTTTCCTAAGCTGGGAGCGTAGACAATGTATCTGCAGGGAGTTGTAAAACTTAGAACATCCCTAAGTATAACCACTTGCATCTCCTTATACATAGAGCTAAGCACCTTGTGAGGCTTGAACTCCATATTGACTATGCGTAGGGTATATGAAGTGTTTGCGAATTTTCCTATGAGCGGAGAGCCTACCTTTAAAGCATTGTATGACTCGAATGAGATTGTGCTTCTGTGCCTAGCTAGCCACTCACGGTAAAGAGTCCCCAGAGATTCTCCTAGCAGCCCTGCGCAGCGCATTTCTCTCAGTGCCTCATACGTTAGTCTGCATAGTTCCGACGATGGGCACGCTACAACGGCATCAAGGTCGTTAGCGTTCGGTAGGCCGATAGCAGCTGATCCTGTCGGAATTACCCTACATGCATTTGGTACATAGAGCTCCAGTAACTGAATCAATTGCTCAAGGTCTCTGCTTGGCTTAGCAACTATTGCTGTTCGAGGTAGTATAGGTGCCCAAATATCTAGAAATCTCCAGTATCTAGAAAGCGAAGATGCTAGCCTGAGCTTCTCGGCAGTAGATAGCTTTCTAGGAGGCGCAAGTGAATAGCGAGGGAACGCAATCACTGACCCGTGCGGGTGTGCGATACCCTTAACTATCCACGCTACCCCATCGTGAACAACGATCTCCCCCTCTATCCCCTCAGCCCTAGCGAACCTCATCACTTATCTCCTCAGCGGGGATCACGGCTTCATCATGGTCAGGTTAAACACGGCTCTTCATTGCTGATCCGCTCACAGCCGTGTCATCATTCCGCGAATCTATGCTTTTGGGTGTTTATCTGCTTTACACAAGATCCATTCATCTGTTAGTTCTAGGTATATATACCTCAATGCGTAGAGATACGGTACTGCAGAGGTGGGACAGATGACGAGCGTTATACCGATGGGGCTAGCAGACATAGTGTTCCTGCTGTTCTTCCTATGGCTATTCATAACGTTCTTAACGCCGCAAATGCGGTATAAGGCTCTACTAGCGGCTAGGGCTGAGGTCATTAGAAGGCTCGAGGCTAAGCTAGGGGCTAAGGTAATCACTATGATACACAGGCAGGAGCGAATAACATTGTTTGGAATACCGATACATAGGTTCATAACTATAGAGGATAGCGAGGCTGTCCTACGCGCAATAAGATCAACGCCTCCCGACACACCGATAGCGATGATAATACACACGCCCGGAGGGCTCGTGATAGCAGCATCTCAAATTGCTCGCGCGCTAAAGAAGCACCCAGCGAAGAAGATAGTTATAGTTCCTCACTATGCAATGAGCGGTGGAACCCTGATAGCGCTAGCAGCCGACGAGATATGGATGGATAAGAACGCAGTTCTAGGGCCGCTAGACCCCCAGATAATGGTTGGTGAAAAAGCGCTTCCAGCCCCATCAATACTAAAAGCGGTGAGGCTGAAGGGCTTTGACAAGGTTAGCGATGAGACGTTGATACTAGCTGATATCGCTGAGAAAGCGCTTAACCAGATGAAGGCCCTCGTACAGGAGCTGATAGAGGACAAAGTAGGGCGTGAACGCGCTATGCAGATAGCCGAGAAGCTCGTCAGCGGGTACTACACACACGACTATCCAATAACCGTCGAGGAGCTTAGAAAGATGGGGCTAAACGTAAAGGACGAGCTTCCGGAAGAGGTCTACGAACTTATGGAGCTCTACCCGCAGGAACCCCCAATGAGGCCAAGCGTAGAGTACGTGCCAACGATACCCAAGCGAGTAGCGCAGCCCTCGACGCAGCACCCAGCAAAAAGATAGAGAATCAAGAATCCCTTCATAACACACCTTTTTAGCTAACCTTCCACACCCACAGCTCGTTAGTATCATCAGCTCTAACGAAGAACACGTAGCCATTGTAGCAGCCAAGCCTATCGCCTACACCTACTGGATAGAAAGGCGGGTTCAACGACCTAGTAACAGTCTTAGA
>JAADCV010000033.1 GCA_013154235.1 Thermoproteota archaeon
CTATCCTATGCCTAACCAGCTGATGGCTACACACCCTAGAGATGCCCTCGATGAGAAAGGTGAAGGTTACGTGCTCCAGAACCGACGGAAATGCTTGAGAGAGCATTATCCATTCGGAAACCCTCTCATCGCTGTACGCTGTTAGGTAGTGCTCAGGGGAATGCTCGTGAAGCCTCCCTTGAGAAACCTTTACCGCTAGCACAATTAGCCTCCGGGGATCTTTACCTATGACAGGTGCCGAGAACGCTATTAGCTTAACTACAGGTTCCTCGGATCCTCTACCTACAGCGTCTACGCTTTTCACAGCGCTCACGACGCTCCCTCAACACCAGATTCCCTAGGTAATACCTCTTAGCGCGCAAGCCTGTAGCCTGGAAAGCCCTTGATTAGTAAGGGTAGCTCGCTCTCCACCAGCTCGAGAAGCCTCTGGACTGGAGGCTCCTCAGCTACGTCTTTTCTCACCACTAGCTCGAAGAGCTCCTCCTTAACGCGAACAAAGTTCAGTCCGTATATCTGTGCAGCCCACTCTATACCCATACCCACGTCTGCCTCGCCGGATGCAACGAGCTTAGCGACCTCCACATGCGTTGAAACTTCCCTATCGTATCCCTTTACAAGCTTCGGAATCGAGCTCGGGTCAACACCTAGCTTTCTGGCTTCAGCCCTAAGCACATGATCTAGCAGTATCCTTGTGCCTGACCCCCAGCACCTATTAACTAGCCTTAGCCTACCCCTCAGCAAGCCCTCGATTACCTCGCTGTAGCTCATCTCTGCGCGAACCATGAATCCCTGCACACGCCAGAAGAGGGGCTTGCGAATCACAAGGTCGCTGATCTTGAGCTTCTCTATGTAGGGCTCGTTGTACAAACCACTATCTTCATCTAGAAGGTGTATTCCCGTGACCCACGCTTCACCAAGCACTATCGATGCCAGCCCCCTCATAGACCCTATCCAGTGAACCTCGCAAGCATAATCCTCTCTAAGAACACCGAGGATCTTCTCTAAGAGAGGATCGTTGCTTCCTGCATAAATCATTACCTCCGCTAGTCTAGGACTGCTGCTTCCCTCCAGAGGATTCGCTCCGAAGATCCTTCGGTACTCCTCTAGGAATTTTGCTACCAGCTGTCTCCCTATGGGGGTCAACCTAGCTCCTCCACCTCCTCTCCCTCCCCTCTTGGCCTCGATAATCTTGAATCCCGTCACGCGCTCTATCCTAGCTATTCTCTCCCAAGCCCTCGAGTAGGCCATGCCTAGAGCTCTCGATGCCTTTAGGATCGAGCCCATCGCCTCCACTAGAGCTAGCAGCTTCAGGGTGTCCTCGTCTATCTCATGCCCATTAACTTCGAGAAAGAGCTTCAGCTTAGCACTTAGCTGGAGCCCAGCCATAGGCTGATCGTCCTCTATCGGTACCGTGTCGAGAGCAACCTTATCTGCGCTCCTCTGCAGAGCTTAGCTATGAAGAACCCGTGCGTACCGTGAATATGCGGGTAGAATCTCGATACCCGTCTCCCTAGCCCTAGAAGCCCCGGAGCTCCCCTAAACCTAGGGGCTTGAAGAAGCTCGGAATATGCCGCAACGTTCTCTTCAGCTTCAGATGGTAGCACGCTGCAAACCGCGTATAGCGTAGTCTCAGCAGTAGCTAGAGCTGCTCCCAGCATGGATCTCTGAATGTTAATCAATTGCAACACCCATCCTCTATCAACTAGGTGGATCTTCGTCGCTGGATCCCTTCCAACAGTTCCAGACCCGCTACATGGCGCGTCTACAAGCGCCTTAGAGATGCAACCCCTTACAAAACCCTTGGTGGAGTCACCCACAACAATATCAATTCTATCTATGTCAACTCCTAAACAGCGCAGAAGCCTCCTCATCCTAGCAACGCGCTCGCGAGATACGTCTACCGCTACTACCCTAGCCCTATTCTCGGTTAACTGCATTATCAGCGAAGTCTTTATCCCAGGGGCAGCTGCAACATCCAGTACAACATCATTAGGTTCTGGATCAAGCTCTTCAACAGCTATAGCCGAAGCCTTATCCTGGAGAACTATATCGCATTGCCTAACGAGATCAATGTACTGAATAGGGGTCTCGAACTCCTTGACCTTGAGCATGTACGGAAGCTCCTTATCTGCCTCAATGACCATGCCTCTACTCTCTAGAATCTTGACGATTCTATCTATATCGTTTTTCAAGGTGTTGACCCTGATCCACAGAACCTCTTTATTCAAAGCGCTTAGCATTCTCTCGCACTCGTCGTTACCGAAGTAGCTAAGAAGCTCCTTAACGAACCATCGAGGGAACGAGTATCTAAGAACCATTCTCTCAACCTCGTCGGAGGCCTCGCTCGCTGCTTCCTCAATACTTTGGTGGGGTAGGGCAAGCTTCTTTCTGACGCTGCGAACAACTGCTTCGTCGAAGAGCTCGTCTCCTTTAAGAGCTATCCACGCCTTGATAACGAGCCTCATGGATAGCCGCCTCCGCTTAGCGAATTTAGTTAAGTAGTGCGTGATCGCTATGTAGTCGCGCGCGACGTTTCTGCACAACCTGTAGAGCAGCGCGTGAGGAACCTTGCTGTACTCTCTTCTCCCTCTACCCTTAACAACCTCTTGAAATGCCCTATCCAAGCTCGTTCTCTTCTTGACAACAACGTACATTATCTTGGAGGCTAGAGTAATTAGTTTATCCACTGTTGACAACTTCATTATCAGCATCCTCAGAACTCCACCGTATCCTCATTCGCTCGGTTCCAAAGGTCCTCATCATCGAGAGCAGTGTCTCCACGTGGTTGTCGTAGTTAAGCTCGTTTAAGTAGATATCAATCTCTAGCTTACGTCTAGAGCTAGGTGCGTACCTCAATGCGCTGTGCAGTGCCTTGAATAACCTGTAGCCGTTTCTGAGCTCTCTAAGCAGCTTCTCGAGATCGTTACCGCATCTCTTACCTTGAGCTAGCATGGAGATCTGCGGAGCTGCTCTCGATATAGCGTATAGCCCACCTCCGCTAAGGCTCTTCACCATAGCTACGCAGTCTCCCACACCTAGCGCAGTACCATCGCTTGACACAACCTTCTTAGGGTACCCAGCGAAGACGTGACCACCAAACATTCTTGCAACCGAACGCACCTCTAATCGCATAAACCTAGCTATGCTCTCGAGGAACTCTCGTGGATTCTCCATAGGGGGCTTGCGAACAGCTCCAACAAGAGCCCTTCTCCCATCTCCTATTGGTGCAACCCACGCGAAGCCTCTGGGGGTCAGCTTCTCGTCAAAGACTATCTTAAGCTCCTCGCAGTCGACGCGCTTCTCTAGCTCCACCTCTAGCTGAGCACCGACTAGATCCTCTCTAACCGCTGATAGCCCTAGGGATCTCGATAATGATTGGTTGAAGCCCTCTGCAACAATCACGGCAGAGCATCGAATCTCCTCAGCACTACCGTTATCCCGATTAGCAATCTTCAGGGTTACACCGTCTACTGAGCTCGTAGCTGATACTACTAGCTTTCCGAAAAAGATCCTGTGCCCGCTGTCGAGAACTCTTCTTAGGAGCTCGAGCTCAAGCCCTATCCTATCTATATGCACTGCAAAGTGCTTGCCACAGCTAATCCTAAATTTAAGAGGGCCAACGCTTATCACAGCGCTCCTATAGGCAGAGTCGATGAGATCCGTAGCTCCAAGAGCTCTGCACGTATCTACGGATACTATCCCAGCACAATGATCTCTGTAGCCTGCTCTAGGAAGCGATTCATAGATAGCAACGCTGTAATCCTTGATGTGCGCCGCTGTTAGCAAGCCTGCTACTCCTGCACCAACCACGCAGATCATGGCTCTACGGAAAGGCTTATCTCCTAACCTCCTACTAGTGCTGATAGCAACCTTAGGTGGTGCAGATGACTATAGATATAGATGGTATTAGGCGTATCCTCCGCAAGAACTTCTCGAAGCAGGAGCTTCTCGAAGTAGCATCCTCTATATATCCACTTCACCGGATACAGGGCTCTTCTGAGCTTGAGAAGGCTATCGATATCGTAGCCTCGTACCTCTCCAAGCTCGGAATCCCATACAGAATCTACGAGTATAGCTACTCTCAGAGCTACGGGCTCCAAGTTCCGGTGATTGGATGGGATGTTAAGTATGGAGAAGCTAGGCTGGTTAAACCCATAGACGAGGTCCTATCTAGCTTTGCGCAGTCTAAGACAGCTGTTGTAGCTCATAGCCCGCCAGGGGAGGTTGAGGCAGAGGTTGTGTACGTACCATCTCCAGAGCACCTCGAGAAGATCGATGTTCGCGGTAAGATAGTCCTGAGCTCCTCTAGTCCACGCTCGCTCTACTTCAAGGCCTGCGATAGAGGCGCTAAGGCATTTCTATTCTTCAGAAAGAGTGCTCCTAGCGACGCAGTTCCATACATGGGTCTGTTCCTCAAGCCGAGCGAGGCCAACAAGGCATCTGCGCCAGCTGTGTCAATACCTAGGAGGCATGCTCAGAAGATAATCGATTACCTCGAAAAGGGCGTCGAGGTTGTTGCAAGGGTTAGGGTTGAAGCTAGCTTTAGAGACGACGCGAGGATACGGGTTCTCGAGGCGTGGATAGGTGAGGGAAGCGAGGAGATTCACGCCGTTGCCCATATCTGTCATCCTGGAGGAACCGTGAACGACAACGTTAGTGGTTGCTCAACACTGCTAGAGATAGCTGCATCGATTAAGAGAAGCATAGACTCTGGCGAGCTAGAGCTCCCTAGAAATGGTCGTGCGGTGTTCGTTTGGCTCCCAGAGTACAGCGGTACGGTACCATACCTAATGAACGTGCTTAACTCTAGGAGAGTCTCCTTCACCATAGACCTCGATATGGTTGGGGAGAAACAGTTCCTTACAGGATCGACGCTGGTTTTCATAAGGAGTCCCAGCATACTTCGCTCGCCTATGGAGGCGGTGCTCTACTCCATCCTTCTAAGCGAGCTTAGGGGAGCTAAGACCTTTGGAAACGTCTCGAGTCTACTCGAATACCGCTTCGACTTATCCCCGTATCTAAGGGGTAGCGACCACGACATATACCTCAAGTTTGGTGTGCCAGCAATAATGTTGAACCAGTGGCCCGACCGATTCTATCACACAGATATGGACACTATCGACAAGCTCGATCCAGAGATATGTAAGAGAGTAGGCGTAGCCGTAGGCACCGCTATGTATGCAGCGACCTTGCTGGGAACTAGGGCGCTGCTCGAAGAGCTTAGACCCGCAGTTGAGGGGTACGAGCTCATCGTGAAGGGCCTTAGGGGCGTAACTCTCGCTAGGAAGAAGCGTGAGGGCAGTAGCTCGAATAAGGATGCTAGGTATAGGTGTAGGGCTGTTGGGCTTCCAGGGCGTAGATATCTAGAGGAGGTTCTAAGCGAGGATGATCTGAAGCGCATTGAGAAGCTATCGGAGGAGAATGGTCTGTATGCAAACCTATTCTTCGGCTACATACCCATCGTGCTATCTGCTAGAGAGATGAGCTTTGATGAGCTAGCTGAATTAATTGAGGATGAGTATGGGGTAGTTGATAGGAAGAAACTTGCAGAGATACTCGATCTACTCACCAAGGCTAGGGTTATAGAGCGTGTTCAGTAGGTATGGAAGTCGAGAAGAGGATACTTTTATTCCTCTTTCTATCCTCTATACTCTTCGGCTACTCTCTCACCATAACACCTGCGTACCTATCTAACATAGGCTTTACACCTCTAGACTACGGCTTTCTCAATGCAGTGAGGAGTGCAGCGGGCCTCGTCTCTTCGCTAGCTGCTGGAATATTCGTCGATTACATTGGTGCTCTGCCAGTCGTCGTAATCTCTCTAGCTCTCTGTGCAGCTGGCTTCGGCTCGATGTCTATACCTAGCAAACCCCTCATATTTCTTGGGGCTACCGCACTCAGCCTTGGGGGCGCCGCCCAGCACGTATCTATGGATGTATTGATAAGCCGCGTTTTTGATGCTGAGCATTACGAGAGTATCTACTCTAAGTCGTACTCGATTACGCTCGTAGGCTCGAGTATAGGTGGCTTCGCTGGATGGATCCCAACTCTCGTTAGTAGCGCTGAAAGTCTAACGCGGGCGTACAGCGCTTCACTAGCTCTTACAGCTGTGCTAATCATGTTAACTGCTCTACCGCTGAGCGGCGTAAGTGAGCATAGATTTGGTAGAGATAGAGTCTCTGCATCCATTATGGACTCTCTTAAGGGGTTCAAGGAGCTGAGCCGAGGTACACCGCTCTACTTACTCATAGCAGAGCTTATCGTGAGCATGGGAGCCTCCATGAGCGTACGAATGGCTGGCTTCTACTTCGTTAAGAAGTTCCACGTTCAGAGCAATGCCCTTGGAACGCTGAATGGAGCTACGAACTTAGCTATGGCAGCGCTAGCAATGGCCGCACCTAGACTAAGCGCTAGGGTAGGGCATCCCATAGCTGCATACATAGCGATGTGCTCGCTCTCCATACCCATGCTCGTAGCAATGACGTACGCTCCTAGCTTCACTACTGCTGCAGCGATATACATCTCTCGAACTGCGCTCATGAATGCAGCTGCTCCGCTATACACAGCGTTCACCATGCGCGTGGTTAGCAGCGAGGTTAGGGGGAAGATGTCTTCAGCGATGATATTCACTAGCGTTGCTGGAGCTGTGGCTGGATCTATAGCTGGAGGAATCCTTATGAACATCGACCTCGATGCTCCGTTTAGGGCTACAGCTGCTGTCTACACGATATACCTTCTATTCCTCTACACATTTATAGTTAGGAGAAAGAAGCGAAAATAGCTACCTCCTATACAGCTTGAATGGAGATACGTAGTCGCCGAACCTAGCCCTATACTCCTCCAGCCTACGCTTCTGCTCCCTCAGAACATCGAATAGTTCTCTAGGTGTATCGCTAATACCCTCGTATATCCTCCATATCCTCTCAACCTTAGCTAGGTGCTGCGGTATTCTGATAGTGAACATCTTCTCGTAGAGCTTCTCCGGGAACTCCTCCCCTAGGATCTTGCTGAACAATTTCGCAAGATCCTCGTAAAGCGGGATTCTACCCGTAGGAGTTTCAGCAGCATCCACAAGACCCCTGCACCTCATAGCCATCCACTTGAGCCAGACCTTTGTATAAGGCTTCTTGCCTAGGAGCTTACCATCCTTGTCGCGCAAGAAGTAGTTCACCCCGAAGATCTTCGGCACGTCCTTTAGCTTCTTAGCAAACTCTAGATGCATCTCGACGAACTTGCCCACGGATATCGGTAGGAAGTCAAGTATGGCGAAGGGGCTGAACTCCCTTACGCCAGCTTTCTCTAGAACAGCTGTAGTTCTCTCGCTCTCGAGCGCCGCACCCTTAGTTATGATGCCATGCACCCAGTCAAACGCTTCCTCAACGGGTACCCACGTGTCTGAATCTCTCCCACCGAATATCATTGCCGATACCGGAACACCTAGAGGATCATCGATTCGGGGATCTAGATGCCTAAGGTACCTTATGCTAGTCGTGAACCTCGCATTTGGATGCGAGGGCCTTATCTCTCTACCCTCCTCATCCTTCTTACCTGGCCACC
>JAADCV010000085.1 GCA_013154235.1 Thermoproteota archaeon
TTGGTGGGGCCGCCGGGATTTGAACCCGGGACCACCAGCGCTCCGGAGATCGGGGTTCTTCCCCAGGCTGGCATCCTAGCCAGGCTAGACGACGGCCCCACCGAGAGCGATATGTGTTTAACACTTAGCTTATAAGTTTCACCGAGTTTGTGATGCAAAACGCGCAGTGCTAGATCTTTATTACTTTGATTTCCTCAGCTTCTCTGCACTTCTCAAGCTCTTTCTTCCATAGTGTTGGCGGTACCCACATTATCCACGAAGGGATCTTCTTGACGAACTCGTATGCCTCGATCCAGCTGTCTAGACCTAGCTTCTCGGCTAGCTGCTCTAGACTCATCTCTGTCCTAACGTACTCGTTTAGTAGCTTAACTATCGAATCATCGATCTCTATCTCCTTATCGCCTACGAGTATCACGAACTTCTCGCATGTAGCCATACTCTGCACACCATAGCGTGGCACGCCTACAGAGGTATAAAAGCTATGGTGATGTGCTTTTGAGTTTTCTGCGCTATGGAACCAAAGCGAAGCAAGCGCTACCCTTCTCGAATATTATACCCTCCTTCCGCATCTTCCTCAGAGCTTCCTCAACGAACTTATCCTCTAGCCCCCTCTGCCGGGCTTTGGATATTATATCCTTTATCTTAGCGCAGCCCTCCTCCTTTGAGAGCTCCCTTATTATATCCTCTAGTATTAGGTACTTCTCCCTAGCCGACTTTGGTTTACCAGTCATTATTACATCAACATCTATCTCGCCGCTCTCGACATCTATCCCAACGCTTTCGAGCATGCTCTTCATAAGTCGTATAGCCTCTGCAGCATCCTCAGCTGTCACCTCGCTCTTTAGCGCCATTCTCGCATGAGCTTCGGCTAGCCTTATCAGCGCCTCTAGCTGTCTTGCAGTGATTGCTATAGGCGCGTCGGGGCTCTCCAAGCTCTTCTTCCTCATCTCCACGAAGAAGTCCTCTATCAGTTTCTTAGCATCCTCCGTTAGCTTGGGCCTAATGTTCTTCCGGGCATAAGCTATGTACTTCCTTAGTAGGTCAGTTGGTATAGGCGGCTTAATTTCTCCCGAGGCTCCGTGAACAACAGTTATGTATCTAGCTAGCCTTCGGTCACGCTCAGGGCTCGGCGTATCCCTAATTACGAATATCAGATCGAATCTTGAGAGAATTGTTGGAGGCAAGTTGACGTTATCAGATAGCGATCTGTTAGGTAAGTACCTACCGTATTTTGGGTTTCCAGCTGCAAGCACCGAGGCTCGCGCATTCAATCGAGCTACAATCCCTGCTTTAGCTATAGATACCGTTTGCTGCTCCATAGCTTCGTGTATCGCTACGCGATCCTTATCATCCATCTTATCGATCTCGTCAATACAAGCTACGCCACCGTCTGCCAGTACAAGCGCGCCAGCTTCTAGGTAGTACTCACCGCTCTTGTCCTTAACCACAGCTGCTGTCAGACCTGCAGCAGTAGATCCCTTTCCAGTTGTGTAAACAGCTCGCGGAGCAATCCTAGAGACGTACTGAAGCAGCTGGGACTTGGCAGTACCCGGGTCTCCGATTATCAGAACATGTATATCTCCTCTTATTCTTGTGCCGTCTGGAAGCACCTTAGGTACTCCTCCAAAGAGCAGAAGTGCTATCGATTCCTTAATGTCCCACATGCCGTATATTCCAGGAGCGATTGACGCGACTATCTTACGCCTAACGAGAGGATCTTGGGCTAGCTCTCGTATCTTACGCTCGTCATCCTCCGAGATCTCTATCTCCTCGAGAACACGCTGCGAAACAACAATGTTATTAGCCTCTATGTATACATCGTATATCGACGCTAACTTACGTTGAGACGAAGGCCTCCTAAGCTTAAGCACACCTACAACCGTAACCCTGTCTCCAGGTCGTGTAGCATCTACGAGCGCGCCCCTAACATCTACCTCTATAGATCGTGGAAGCTGGCCTGCTGGAACATCTTCTGGTCTCTCTTGGAGCATTAGGCGCTGAAAGTCCTCGTACACACACGACTCTAACTTTAGACGGAACCCGCTGCTTTTACCGCAGTTGGGGCAAACAACGGGTTTCTCAATGATATCTCCCTCAACCTCGATCTCGAATTCGTAGCCGCATGGTTCGTGGACGAATACTGCCTTAACAATCTTCTGCTTTGGTGGTGTAGCTCTAACCACTATACCTTCTATAGCTATGAGCTTACCCACATGTTCGCTGCGTATCTCTCGTAGCTTAGTAGGAGGAACGTTTCGGAATCTCGCTATGAACGTTTGGTACCTGTTTAGGTATTCCTCATCGATTTCGGAAACGATGTTTTGAATCTCTTGCGAGAAAGCTCTCAGGGCTGTCTGTGGCTCATTTATTATGTATGTTGCTAGTTCGTCAGAGAAAGATATTATATCGTTGAAGTCGATCTCTATGTAGTTAACACCTTGTAGAATCATCTGCTTTATTGCTTCTAAGCACCTCTCTCTAAGATACTCCTTTATGGCGTCTTGGAGAGAGAGCTCCTCGGCCGGAACCTGCTCTACAAATGTCACGGCTTCTCACCTTCCTTAACCTGTAGGAACTCCTCTCTCCATCTCGACAGTATCTTGCTAAGTGCGGTAGCGAGCAGCTTCTCCTCATAGCTTAGCCCTCGTTCTATAGCTGCGTAGCCCCCTAGCGACACGGCCTTGATTATGGCCGAGATCCTTCGGTTTGCTATGTCGCTGAACGCTTTGACGGCTTTGCTGATCCTAGTTAGCGTTTCTAGATCAAGGTTGCGCTGAGCTTGCTCCATAGCTCTTTCAAGCTCCTTTCTAGAGCTTACGTAGAAGAACTCGGAGATAGGCGGGAGGCTCTGTCTAGAGGCGGTTGAATGTGCGAATTTTACCTTGAGTATGCGGCTATAGACCGGCACTTCCTCAATTACATCGACCTTACCTAAGCTACGTAGGGTCTCTACAAACCACCTAGGAAGCGCATACTCAGACCCGTGCCTGAGCTCGTCTTCAGCAAAGGGTGTTCGTCCTATATCGCTTAGTACAGCTGCCCTAGTGGGCTGTAGCTCGAATGCTATCTCAAGCAGCTCCATCGCTAGCAAAGCTCTAGCCCTACGCGTAGTGCTGCTATATCCTCGGATACCTAAAACGGGAGGGGCGCATAAACCTAGAGAACGTCGAAACTTCCGGCTCTCCGGGAGCATACCAAAACTCGGTAGCGTTATTAAGATTCCGAAGGCTACCGTTAGCTATGGGGCTAAGTATGAGCTCTGAGAAGTTTGCAGAGCTTCTCTGGGCTGAGAAGTATAGGCCTAGGTCTCTCAAAGAGCTTGTGAATCAGGAGGAGATCGTGAAGAGGCTGATGAAGTTCGTTGAGGAAAAGAACATGCCTCACCTGCTCTTTGCTGGCCCTCCCGGCACTGGAAAAACAACTACGGCCCTAGCCTTAGCACATGACCTATACGGCGATGAGTGGCGAAAGTACGTTCTCGAGCTTAACGCGAGCGACGAGAGAGGAATTGCTGTTATAAGGACCAAGGTCAAGGAGTTCGCTAGGAGTAAGCTTCCGGGAGACGTGCCGTTCAAGATAGTGCTTCTCGATGAGGCGGATAACATGACTGCTGATGCTCAGCAAGCGCTCAGGAGGTTGATGGAGATGTACGTGGAGACGACGAGGTTTATCCTCATAGCTAACTACCCCAGCAAGATAATAGAGCCTATACAGTCTAGATGTGCGGTCTTCAGGTTCACGCCGCTGAAGAAGGAGGATGTTGTCTCTAGGCTCAAGTGGATATGTCAGCAGGAGAACGTTGTGTGCCACGATGATGCGCTAGACGTTATCTACGAGATTGCTAGCGGAGACATGAGGAAGGCCATAAACATACTTCAGGCTGCTGCTGCGCTAGGTGAGGTTACGGTAGCGCACGTGTACAAAGTTGTAGGCCTAGCGCATCCCAAGGAGGTTAGGGAGATCATACAGCTAGCTCTGGCAGGAAAGTTCATTGAGGCTAGGGATAAGCTGCGGACGCTCATGGTGAACTACGGTATTAGTGGGACAGACATATTGAAGCAGATGCATAGGGAGGTGTTTTCAGCAGACCTAAAAATCCCTGAAGAGGCTAGGGTTGATCTAGCGGACTACATAGGAGAGATACAGTTTAGGATAGTGGAGGGTGCTGACGATGAGATCCAGTTGACAGCTCTACTAGCGAAGATGTCGTTGCTGGGTAAGAAGATTGGCTTCACTCTATAGCTATAGAAGCTCTGTAGCACTAAACACCGTGGAGGAGCGATGGTATGACTGATCGTGAAGCGAAGCTTCCTTGGGTGATAAAGTATCGACCTAAGAGGATAGCTGAGGTTGTTGATCAGGAGGAGGCTAAAGCCAAGTTCGTGGAGTGGTTAAGGAGATGGCCCAACGTTCCCAAGCGGGCTGCGCTTCTATACGGTCCTCCGGGCTGCGGAAAGACGAGCCTAGTTGAAGCAGCTGCTAACGAGTTCGGGTACGAAGTTATAGAGATGAACGCTAGCGACTTCCGTAGAAAGACAGATATAGAGCGTATAGCAAAGAGAGCGGCAACTACCGCGAGCCTATTTGGCACCAGTAAGAAGAAGCTAATACTGCTAGACGAAGTTGATGGCATCGCCGGTAGAGAGGACCTTGGGGGACTTGAGGCTATAATACAGCTCATAAAGATAAGCCCGTCCCCTATAGTCATGACAGCTAACGATCCTTGGGACCAGAGGCTGAAGCCTCTTCGCGATGTCTCGGAGCTCATACAATTCAAGAGACTTCCTAAAAGGGATGTTGTCAGAGTACTGAAGATGATATGTCAGAAAGAGGGGCTTGTCTGTGAAGAGCAGGCGCTTGAATACATTGCTGAGCGGTCAGAAGGGGATCTAAGGTCAGCTATAAATGACCTTCAAGCGGTGGGAGAAGGCTATGGTAAGGTAACGCTATCGCTCGTTAGGGAGCTTGTTAAGCCTAGAGATAGAGAGCACGATCCCTTTGAAACGCTTCGAAACATATTCTCTGCTAGGTATGCTTGGCAAGCTAAGCTAGCTCTGTCTCAGAGCCAGCTCGATTATGATCAAGCAAAGCTGTGGTTGCTAGAAAACATACCCCTGCAGTACACAGACCCGGAGGATCGCGCGAGAGCTCTAGAGGCGCTGAGCAAAGCTGACGTGTATCTAGGAAGAATAATAAGAACCGGTGACTGGGGGCTCCTAGCGTACGCTATAGATCTAATGACGGCGGGGGTTGCGCTTGCCGCTAGAAATAACCCTAGGGATAAGTATAGGTGGGTGAAGTACTCATTTCCACAGCGATTGCTCCTCCTATCTAGGACAAAGGAGCTGCGCTCGATAAGGGACGATATAGCTAAGATTGTTGCATCCCACATGCACATATCTATGTCCCAAGCAAAGAGCGAGGTCTTGCCTCTGCTAATGGCGATATTTAGATCGAACCCTGAGTACGCAGCTAGGATAGCTGTAGGAATAGGGCTTTCGGAAAAGATGATAGAGTACCTAGCTGGTCCTGCCAAAGGTGAGGTGTTAGCCCACTACAGAAAGCTTAAGGAAGCGATCAAGAAGGAAGCTGAGGAAAGAGCGGTCTCTAAAATGATATCAGGAGCAGCGAGCCCGGCAACTACTGAATCCAAGTCGTTGCAGCAGAGGAGTAGCTCTAAGAGAAAGCGTAAGAAGGAAGGTACAACAACGTCACTGCTATCCTTCGCTAAGAAGAAGTGAAATCATTTTAGCTACGAGCTCGTTACTGGTGTTCAGCTTAACAAGCCTTAGCCTACCAATCTTCGCTATCTCTACCATCCCGTAGCTCTCCATTATGTTAAGGCATTTCATCACGTAGTCGTAGTTCGCTCTTAGGGCTGAAACTAGTGCGGTTATGTTCATCATCTTGCTCTTAGTCGATCCGAGAACCTTCACTATATTCCATACACATCTCCTGCTAACAACATCTAGTATTCTGCTCTCCGTGTCATGGATATCCTCGAGGTCTTGAATTAGGCAGCGCATGCTCCCATATCATAGCTGTTGCTTTTATAGTGTTCCTACCTGGTTCTAGAAAGCCTCTTCTCTATTAGCGAATCCACTTGCTTTTCTAGAGCATCTAGAGGAGCTATTACTGATATTAATGTTGACCTCCCCCTAAACCCTTTTCCAGATACTCGTGCCTCTATGACACCCATCTTCTTCAAGTTGTTTACGTACTCATACACCTGAGTATGCTTTCTAGGCTCCTCGCCATACATGGGGCACAAGCTTCGATACTCCTCTTCCACTTCTCCTATCCTTGCGTAAGGCTCACTCTTCTTTCTCAGCACCCTTATGATCGCCTTCAGTAGTAAGAGCTCGTGGAGCTGTAGGTAGGGTAAAGTATCAGCTATCCTAACAATGTCATGCTGAACCTTGCTAAAGGCCTTTCTTACATGCTCTATGGTTACTCTATGGCTGTGCTCATAGTCAGCAGCCTCTCCTGCTAGGAGCAGCGCTTCTATGGCAGCTCTAGCATTTCCCTCACCTCCTCGATCAACTCCCTCTACATCGGCTATGTACTGAATCACTTCGTCGTCCACGGTTCCCTCGTAAAATGCTTGGTCTCTTCTATCAGCTAGTATGTCAAATAGCTCGTGCGACTTGTATGCGTCGAACCTTATGACGTGCTTGAGTATGTAGCTCATTGTCGCAGGATCGAGGTAGTCTAGCGATGATAGGTCACGTGCAATGAATATGAAGCTCATCCTCTTCTTTGCATCGGGGTACTCGTCGTAGAGCCTAACAATGAAGTAGACTGCGTCGTTTCCAGCAACGCTGACGAAGTAGTCGAATTCATCTAGCGTTACAAGAGCGTAAATATTGTTCTTCTCCATGTAGTTCATGAGCGCTAACATCATCTCGCGCGGGGAGAGCCCCCTTAGAGGTATGGGTGCGCCCATCTGGCGAACCATTTCGGCAACTACTTCGTATAGAGTTCTATCTCTATGGCAGTTTATGTGTATGTACCTAATCTCGATGCCTCTCTCGCGCGCTAGCCGCCGTAATTCTCTCCCGAAGACTCGCGCCGTAGCGGTCTTACCGACGCCTACCCCTCCTACGAGCATAGCACGCATGCTTGCACTTCCAGGGGAGAGAACCATAACCCTAAAGATCTCGGCTAGCTGACGGAGCTGCTCCTCGCGATGAGGAAGCCTCTCTGGCACGTACTCTGGGTACAGAACCTCCTTGTTCTTGAACACAGACATGCGCTTTATGACACTTTCGAGCAGGTCTCGTGCCGAAACCATAAGCTTCGGGCACCTCTAAGCAGATCTGGAACAGTAACTGGTTTTAAAGCTTGGGAGGTTAGCGGGTAGTGAACTAGTGCAGGCGATGATGAATCCCCACGGCTACTCAATGAAGCTGTGATTGGAGGGACTACCCACTGAGCTCAGCATCTACTTAATTAGGTGTGGCTAGCACACTACGCTCAAGGGGGTAGCGTATGGCCTTCCTGCCAGCGGCGATGGGATACGATAGGGCGCTCACAATATTCTCGCCAGATGGCAAGCTGTACCAAGTTGAGTATGCAGCTGAAGCCGTTAGGAGAGGATGGACATCCATAGGTCTAGCTTCAGAGCAAGGCGCTGTTATAGTAGCGGAGAGAAGGAAGGTCGCACCGCTGCATGACGTGATAAACCTAGAGAAGGTATTCATAGTTGACACGCACATAGGCGCAACATTCTCCGGCCTCGGTCACGATGGTAGAGTTCTTATAGACTACGCTAGGCTTGTAGCCGTAAGGCATAGGCTAGTGTACGACGAAGCGATAGATGTAGAGCTTTTAGTTAGGTACATCTGTGATGTCAAGCAGGCTTATACACAGCAGGGAGGTGTTAGACCTTTCGGGGTATCGCTAATAATAGCGGGTGTAGGCAAGAGAGGTATAGAGCTATACCGGACGGAGCCAAGCGGGCTCTACTTCAAGTACTACGCAGTTGCAGCGGGCTCTGGCGAGCAAACCGCTGTAGGGTACATAGAGAAGCACTACAGGAAAGATATGAGTGTTGAGGATCTCATTGTGCTAGGGCTTCGAGCCCTAAGAGCGGCTCTAGAGGAGCCCCTTAACGTTGAGCGTGTGGAGCTAGGATTCATAAGAGCTGATGAGAAGGTATTCAGGAAGCTGAGCGTTGAGGAAACAAAGAGTTACTTGGAGAAGGCGGGTGTGACCTCATGAAGAAGAAAGAGTATGTTGTGGCGAGGATAACTATAAGAGGAAAGCACTTCGAGATCCTCGTAAATCCCGAGCTCGCATTCAAGTTTCGTGAAGGAGAGAAGGTACCTATCGAGAACGTTCTCGTAGGAGACTACGTATACAAAGATGTTAGAAAGGGCCTAAAAGCGTCTCCAGAGGAGCTTAAGGAGGTCTTTGGGACTGATGACGTGTATAAGATAGCTGAAGAGATAATAAGAAAGGGAGAGCTCCAGCTGACCACAGAGCAACGCAGAGCCCTTCTAGAGATGAAGAAGAAGCAGATAGTTACCTACATCGCTCGCTCGGCTGTGGACCCTAGAACCAAGACACCTATCCCGCCATCTAGAATAGAAAAAGCTATGGAGGAAGCGAGGGTCGCAGTCGATCTCTACAAGAGCGTTGAGGAGCAAGTACCTCACATAGTTAGGGCTATCTCGAGAGTCCTACCCATAAAGCTAGCTAAGGCGCTACTCCAGATACACGTGCCCGCTAGATACGCGGGTAAGGTATCGGCTCAGCTACCTAAGCTAGGCGAGGTTAAGAAGAGTACTTGGCTGGCAGACGGGTCGCTAATTGTGGAGCTCGAGATTCCAGCAGGTCTGCAAGGCGAGGTTATAGACAAGCTGAACTCTCTCACGAAAGGAAATGTTGTTGTGAAGGTGCTGAATGTTGTCTAAGCAGAAGCCTATCCTCTACTTCCAAAATAGGGATATCGTTGTCCCAGGAGATATAGTGGCTGCTGGCGATGTTGATATAGAAACGCCGAACCTGCTGGTTAAGCTAGATGATGGGCGTATAATGGCGACCGTGACGGGTCTGCTTAGTGTTGAGGAAGAGGAGGGTAAAGTAAAGCTTGGGCTAATACCGCTTAAGGGGAGGTACATCCCTAAGCCGGGAGACCTAGTGATAGGTGTTGTCGCTGACGTAGGTATAACAGCGTGGTTCGTAGACAT
Organism: Thermoproteota archaeon; assembly: GCA_013154235.1. GTDB lineage: Archaea > Thermoproteota > Thermoprotei_A > Sulfolobales > Ignisphaeraceae > JAADCV01. Next base: position 9,195 of record JAADCV010000085.1, read on the forward strand.
AAGAGCGCCGTTCCCAGGGGTCCTTAACGCATCAGACTACCTAAGTAGGCCGTTTAATCCTGCAACCGAGAATCTAAGGAAGTATCTAGATGTAGGAGATGTGATAGTAGCTAAAGTGGCTCAGTTTGACCGTACACGAGACCCTATTCTAACGACTCAGGAGAAGGGCTTGGGTAAGGTTGTCGAGGGGTCTCTAATAGAGATAGAGCCTTCGAGGGTTCCAAGGGTTATAGGAAGAAGGAGATCTATGATAACGATGCTTCAGGACATGACGCAGTGCAACATTGTTGTAGGTAACAACGGGAGGATACTGCTAAGGTGTCCAAATCCAGAGATTGAGGCAGTTGCTATACTAGCTATAAAGAAGATTGAGGCTGAGGCACACACCACGGGTTTAACAGAGCGCGTGCGTGAGTTTATCATAGAGGAGAAGATTAAGAGGGGGTTGATGGAGCGTGGGCTCGAGTAGTGAGAAGCCTCAGCTCATAATCGATGGTAAGAGGATAGATGGTAGAGCGTTCGACGAGCTTAGGCCTATAGAGATGGAGGTAGGAGTTCTAAAGAATGCTGATGGATCAGCCATAGTAGCATTTGGTAACACGAGAGTGCTCGCAGCAGTCTACGGTCCTAGAGAGGTTATGCCAAAGCACGTCGCTTTAGCGGATAGAGCAGTAATAAGGTGCAGGTATAGGATGCTCTCGTTCTCAGCTGAAGAGAGAAAGAGTCCGGCTCCTAGTAGGAGAGAGATAGAGCTCTCTAAGGTCATAAGAGAAGCTCTTGAACCGGCAATAATGTCGGAGCTCTTCCCGCGGACAACAATAGATATCTTCATAGAGGTGTTGAATGCTGACGGCGGAACTAGAACGACAGGCATAACGGCTGCAGCTCTTGCTCTAGCCGATGCTGGTGTACCCATGAGGGACCTTGTAGCGGGGGTAGCTGTCGGCAAGGTTGACGGTAAGCTGGTTCTAGACATAAACAAGGTTGAGGACATGTATGGCGAGGCAGACATGCCTGTAGCAGCGATGCCTAGCTTAGGGAGGATAACACTTCTACAGCTAAACGGTGTGCTAACGCACGAGGAGTTCGTGGAGGCGCTCGCGCTAGCACTAAAGGGTATAAGAAAGATATACGAGCTTCAAAAGGAGGCGCTGAGGAAGAAGTACGTAACTACAGAAGAGGCTTGAGGTGCTAAATGCATGTCTATAACTCCAGAGCAGCCAGTTATACCTAAGCTCAAGTATAACGCCATACTTAATGTACTAGCTAAAGGGCAGCACATCGATAAAAGGCCCCTTAATACCTATCGCAGCATATCCATAAAGACCAACGTTGTTCCAAACGCTGAGGGATCCGCTCTAGTAAGTATTGGATCTACTCAAGTACTTGCAGGAGTAAAACTGGACGTAGGGCAGCCATACGCAGACACTCCCAACGAGGGAGTGCTTATAGTGAATGCTGAGTTCCTACCAGCAGCATCGCCAACCTTTGAACCTGGCCCGCCTGATGAGAATGCTATAGAGCTAGCTAGGGTAATCGATAGATCGCTACGCGAGCCAAAGGTTGTTGCACTAGATAAGCTAGCCATAGTCCCTGGAAAGAAGGTTTGGATCGTGTGGGTAGACATATACGTTATGGATCACGATGGGAACCTGCTCGACGCATCGATGCTTGCAGCTATGGCAGCTCTAGCATCGGCTAGGATACCGAGGGTTGTCTCTGTGGATCCTAATACAGGTGATGTTATGATAGATAGGGAGACGCGTGAGGATAGGCTACCGATAAATAAGTATGTGTGCACTGTTACTGTCGCTAAGATAGGTAGCTACCTAGTAGTGGATCCAAACCTCGAGGAGGAGGCTGTTGCATCAGCAAGGCTCGCGATCTCTGTTGCCGAGGATGGTAGTATCGTAGGGATGCAGAAGATGGGTATGGGCTACTTCACGGAGGACGAGGTTAAGAAGGCTGTGGGGCTAGCTATAGGAGTAGCACCTAGCCTTATCGCAGCTATTAAGTCAGCAGTACAGCCTTAAACCCTAGCTAAGAATGGTTTAAGCTAGGTGGAGAGTCATGGGTAGAACAGATGTTGTAGGAATAGCGGGTAGGTTCGGCGCTAGGTACGGATCTACGCTGAGGAAGAAGTGGAGGGACGTTATGCAGAAGAGGTATGCAAAGTATAGGTGCCCGTACTGCGGTGCGCTAACGAGATTCAAGAGGATATCCATAGGGATCTGGAAGTGTCCCAAATGCGGTACTGTGTGGGCGGGGGCTGCATACACTCCCTGGACAGAGAGACGCGGATAAGCCTTGAAGATCTTTATTACTACATCTCGGAGACCTAGCCCGCGCACGAGAAGTCTTTTAAAGGATCTGGTCTCGGTAATTCCTTACGCTGTTAGAGTTGTAAGAGGACATGCAACTCTAGATAAGCTGGCTCTCGAGGCCTTCGATGTTGGTGCTACAAGAATACTTGTCCTGAGGAACTGGAAGGGTAACCCAAGGTTCATAGATATTTACGATGTTGGAGCCCCCGGAAGCTGTTCACGTATCTGTACGCTGCATCTCAAGGGCTTTAAGCTAGCGAGAGAGTGTTCGCATACCCTACCCAAGGAGCGGCCTAGGATGATGGTTGCGAGTCTAGATATAGTTACGTCTGGAGAGATCCCCGCACCGCTCTTAGAGTGCTTGGTTCGCGGGCTTAACATAAATGTTGTAAACGAGGTTCCGCCAGGCTGTATCGAGCTGGTTATTACGCCACGAGCTGGTTTCTACGAGGTATCTTTTAGAATGAGTACGGTGTATGTGGGCCCGGTGCTCCGAGTGTGGAGGGCGAGGATCTACCATACGAGGCTAGGATAGATCTGTGCCCCTCGGATAGGTCGGAGAAGGAGCTCATACAGTCGATATATAGAAGCCTTATAGCTGAGGCTAGGAGCCCTGCTAGCGTAGGCAGGATAAGAATCCGCGTGGAAATGCGTGGCGGATGCCTATCTGTGGAGATGAAGACTGATACGGAGAGTCATCTGAGGGCTGTGCTCAACTCCATTATGTATCTACTACACGCCGTAAGAGATGTTGTACGCCGCGTTGAGAGCGAGAGACCCTCGTAAACATATATACCTAGGGATTCGAGTAAAGCCCGCGAGGCTGAGCATATGGCGGAGAGACTGCCTCCGGAAGTGCAGCAACAGATAGTGAAGCTGCAGCAGCTGCAAGCTCAGCTGAACCAGGTTCTAGCGGAGAAGAGCGTCCTTGAACAAGAGCTTAGAGAGATCAATAGAGCACTCGAGGTGCTTAAGGAGGTTCCAGAGGATGGCGAGGTCTATAGGATAGCTGGGCACCTGCTGGTTAGGGTCAAGAAGAACGATGTAGAGAAGGAGCTTAGCGAGCGTAAGGAGCTGATAGAGCTTAGACTAAAGACTCTAGAGAAGCAGGAGTCGCTGATAAGGCAGCAGATATCGGAGCTCCAGTCAAAGATAAGCAAGAGCCTTAGCAAGCCCACTGGGGCTAGCTAACACGTGAAGAGGATTAGGAGAGAGAAGGGTATCGAAATCGAGGATGTTGGGATAGACATTTCATCGTTAAACGACGAGTTTTTGCATCGCCTAGCCGAGATTACCGAGAGCGAGATTCGTAAGGCGCTAGAGGAGGTCCTTGGGCCGAGGATTCTGAAGTACCTACTTATGGTGGATGTCTATGTTGATAGCATGCTCAATGTCGTCGTCGATCTTGCTGTCGATTCTCACGTACCACCATATATATCTCTCGAGAGTGTAGTTGATAGAGCGATCAAAAGAGGGTTGGACAAGGCTGCAGCCTATGTCCGAGCCTATGCTCGAGAGCTTCGAGAGGGTAGCGAGGAGCGCGAGAGAGGTAGTGGTGCTAACGCATAGCAATGCTGACGTGGATGCTGTAGCTGCTTCGTGCGCCATAGCACGCGCGCTAAGAGAGCTTGGATCCAGAGAGGTTCGTGTACTGGTTCCCGAGGGCATAGCTGTAGACGCTAGGGAGTGCTCGAGGTTATGCGTAGAGAAGATAGGTATAAGTATAGAGGTTGTTAGGAGAAGCGAGAGCATACCTAACCGCGGCGCTGACCTATGTGTGATTGTGGACACCGCGACGATGGTTCAGCTGAAAAACCTTGCACTTCTTGTTGATCGCTGCAGAGCGTGCGCCATTATAGATCATCATCGCGAGCGAGGTAAGTTTAGAAATGTGGTTCTAGAGTACGTAGATCCCTCAGCCTCCTCGAGCTCTGAGCTCGTGTACGAGCTCTGCAAGAAGCTTGGGGTACCTGTAGATCAGTACACAGCAACGATGTTGATAGCAGGTATAATATTCGATACACGACGCTTCGCGCGAGCAACGCCCAGAATGTTCAGAGTTCTAGCCGAGTTGATGGAGATTGGTGGCAGCTATAGCGAGGCAATGCAGTTGTCAGCACCTAAGCATGGAGTTGGTCGGGGAGCTAAGATCGCTAGGATTAAGTGCATCCTTAGGCACCGGGGATTCCATGATAAGAGATCAGATTTATACATAGCTGTATCTCAGGTGGGGGCATACGAGTCGCAATGCGCTAACCTGCTGCTATCTATAGGGTACGATGTTGCGGTAGTTGCTACCGAGGACGATGCATTGAAAGCAACTAGGCTAGTGTTTAGGGCTAAGGAGGATGCAGTTAGCAAAGCGGCTCTCGACGTGTTTAACGCGTTGCTAAAACCTCTAGTTGACAAGTTTGGTGGTGGAGGGGGAGGGCATAGGGTTGCAGGAGCAGCTGTGGTTATGAGAAGGAGCGTTGATGAGGTGCTTAGAGAGCTAGGAAAGGTACTTAGAGAGTTCTTTGGAGATTCGCTACGAGAGATAGCTGAGGAAAGAGTTGTGGTGTAGCACTTGGTTGTTATCTACGTTGACGAGAGAGAAAGGCAGTCCGAGGTTCCAAAGAGACTACAAGCTCTTGGAGCATCGGTAATATTCAAGATGCTGGATGTCGGCGATTACGTCGTCTCGGAGCGAGTTGGTGTTGAGCGAAAGAGCGCTAGTGACTTCGTTAAGTCGATTGTTGATGGAAGGCTATTTAATCAAGTTAAGAGGCTTAGCGAGGCTTTTGAGAAGCCCGTAATTATAGTCGAGGGCAGTTTAAGTAGAGCGCTTAGGGTTACGGGCGTTCATAGAAGAGCTGTTATAGGTGCTCAGCTCGCTCTGAGCATTGACATGGGTATAGCGCTCATCTTCACTAGAAACCCGTACGAAACCGCAGAGGCAATACTAGTTCTAGCACGTAGGGAGCAGGAGAAGAGAGGCGGCTTCAGATCTATTCATGTTAGGAAGCCGAGAATAGGTGGCGTTGAAGAGTGGCAGCTGTACATACTGCAGTGCTTCCCTCACGTAGGTCCCAAGATAGCGCGGAGAATACTAGAGAGCTATGGATCTATAAGGAACTTCTGCTCCAGCGCTACCTTATCGGAGCTTGCTAGGATCGAAGGACTTGGGGAGAGCAGAGCTAGCGAGATACTCCAGATACTTAATGCGGTATACAAGGGGTTTAAGGAGAAAAAGAGCGCATCGAGAAGTATAGTCGATTACCTAAAGAAGAAGGATGGGAGTAACAATCAGCAAAACTAATAAGGTTTCTCAAGTGAAGGTGGTGCGAGGGTAAGGAGAGTATGAGGTATGTAAAGACTGTTGAGCAAGTGCTGAAGATAATGAACAACATAGAGCAGATAAGAAACATTGGAATCATAGCCCACGTAGACCATGGGAAGACAACCACAACAGATAGCCTGCTAGCTGCCGCTGGGCTCATATCACCTAGGCTAGCTGGAGAAATGCTAGCGCTAGACTACCTAGATGTAGAGCAAAAGAGAGGAATAACAGTAAAGTCTGCAAACATAAGCCTCTACCACGAGTACGAAGGAAAGCCTTACGTAATTAACCTGGTAGACACCCCTGGACACGTTGACTTTAGCGGTAAGGTCACTAGGAGCCTCAGAATGATGGATGGAGCGATAGTCGTTGTTGACGCTGTTGAGGGTGTAATGACGCAGACCGAGACCGTGCTGAGGCAAGCTCTTGAGGAGAGGGTAAGGCCTCTGCTATACATTAACAAGATCGATAGACTGATCAAGGAGCTCAAAATGAGCAAGGAGGAAATAATGCAGAGATTCATATCGATAATCAGGGAGATAAACTCCCTTATTGAGACCTACGCGGACCCCGAGTTCAAGAAGAAGTGGATCCTCGATCCCAAGGCTGGAATGGTAGCGTTTGGCTCGGCTAAGGACAAGATAGGTATAACTATACCGATGAGCGCTAGGAAGGGCGTTAAGATGGACGACATAATAGAGGTCTATAGAAGCGGCGACAAGGCAGCTCTAGAAGAGCTCCAGAGAAAGATACCTCTTCATGAAGCGCTGCTAGACATGGTCGTAAAGTTCATACCTAACCCGCGAGAAGCACAGAGGTATAGGATTCCCAAGTTATGGAAGGGCGACATCAATAGCGACATCGGTAGAGCAATGCTTGAAGCCGATCCGAACGGTCCGCTAGTGTTCTTCGTCTGCGACATGAGGTGGGATCCACATGCCGGATTCGTAGCTACGGGCAGGGTATTCTCAGGGACGTTGAGAAGCGGTGAGGAGGTGTACCTAGTTAATGCTAGACAGGTTCAGAAGGTGCTTCAGGTAAGCCTGTACATGGGGCCCTACAGAGAGGTTGTAGAAGCTATTCCTGCAGGTAATGTAGCTGCAGCGCTAGGGCTAGACGCCGCAAGAGCTGGAGAGACCGTAGTAGCCAAGAGCTTGAAGGATGTGATGGTACCCTTCGAGAGGCTGAGGTACATAGCCGAGCCCGTAGTAACCATGGCGATAGAGCCGAAGAAGACTACCGACCTAAGCAAGCTGATAGACGCCTTGAGAAAGATAAGCATCGAGGATCCAAACATTATCGTTAGAATCAATGAGGAAACAGGCGAGTACTTGATATCGGGAATGGGTCACCTACACCTAGAGATTGTGTTAACGCTGCTCAAAGAGAGGTTTGGGCTAGAGGTAGAGACTACGCCACCCATAGTAGTCTACAGGGAGACCGCGAGAGCAAAGAGTAAGGTGTTCGAGGGTAAGTCGCCTAACAAGCACAACAAGCTCTACATAAGCATTGAGCCTCTTAATGAGCAGACCATAAACCTGATACAGCAAGGAATCATAACCGAGGACATGGATCCGTACAAGAGGGCCAAGATACTCAGAGATGAAGCTGGGTGGGAGTACGATGAAGCTAAGAGGATCTGGGCTATAGATGAAAACATAAACGTATTCGTCGACATGACGAGCGGTGTCCAGCACCTAAGAGAGGTCAAGGACACTATAATACAAGGATTCAGGCTCGCCATGAGAGAAGGTCCCCTAGCCGCTGAGCCTGTGAGGGGCCTCAAGGTAATCCTGCACGACGCAGTGATACACGAGGATCCAGCGCACAGAGGTCCAGCGCAGATCTTCCCAGCAGTGAGGAACCCAATATACGCAGCGATACTGAGCTCTAGGCCAACGCTACTCGAGCCTCTCCAGAAGCTGGAGATCAAGGTGCCTATAGACTACATGGGTAACATAACGGCAGTGCTCGCTAGAAGAAGAGGAAGGATACTAAATGTAGTCCATCTAGTAGGCAACATAGTGAAGATAATAGCTGAGATACCCGTCGCTGAAAGCTTTGACCTAGCTAACGAGCTAAGAAGCGCAAGTGCTGGTAGAGCATTCTGGGGCACTGAGTTTAGCAGATGGGCGCCAGTACCCGATAACCTACTGTGGGACATAGTGAAGAAGATCAGACAGAGAAAGGGACTGAAGCCGGAGCCACCAAAGCCAGAGGACTTCATCTCGCTGTAAAGCAAAAGAAACGGTGTTTTTGGAAAAAGAGATTACTTCCTTAGCCATGCTATTATCGCTCCCACGATAAAGCCTATTGTTGTTATCCCAAGTGTTAGTAACCCTAGAGCTGATAGCAAGCTCAGCACGAGGTTCTTTAGCTGAACTAGCTCCATCCCCAGATGCTTAAGTGCTTGCTCTGGGGTGTGTCCAAAGCTCCACACATTTAGGAAGGATCCTAGTAGCAGAATGCCTACGAAGGCAAGCACATACTTGAGCGCCTTAGCAGATACATAGCCTAGGCCTAGCCCTAGCAAGAACTGTATTACAAGCGATACAGCTGCTATAGGGTTAGAGACTACTACCTTAACAATGTTCTCGATAGTTGCGTTTCCAGCCACTGCTGCTGTGGTAGCTAGAATCTCTAACCACATAAAACGCCCCCGCTCACCAAGCGCGAGAGGCAAGTATATATAGCTAAACTATGGTAAGAGAGCAAGACTTAAAAGACTCGCCAACAGCCACATACTGATACGGCGGCGGTCGTCTAGCCTGGTCTAGGACGCCGGCCTTCCAAGCCGGAGATCCCGGGTTCAAATCCCGGCCGCCGCACCAGCTCAATAACCCCATCATCGAGAACCCTACATGGATCCAGACCATAGCTGTCGACCCGCGGTACTTTCCCCAACTCCTGATACGGATCGTGTCGCTCTAGCGAGTTTTGCCGTAGATCCTAGATTGAAGCTCTGCTCATTGCTACGTAAGCGGAATTCTTTCTCGCGTCTAGCCCTATAGTTAGCGTAGGTCGCTACTTGTTCCCGCATATCGGTGATTAGGGTATATAGGGAAAGTGCCCTTACTATGGATTTGGTGTGTTTATGCATATCTCGTTTTGGAATGTCCTTCGGGATCCGTATACAGGGGAGGATCTTGCGTTCGAGGGTGTTGTTGAAGATGAGCGCTGGATAGAGGGTGTTCTGAAAAGTCGTTCGGGAGCCTCTTACCGTGTTATTGATGGTGTTGCTGTTTTTGTTAGAGAGGGTGTTGATACTGGGTGGAGTGATGAGGATATCGAGGAGCTGAAGCGTGGTAACTGGATTCGACGTAACTGGGAGGATCACATGAGTAAGATTGGAAAAGGTGGTCTTTGGGATAGGTTTTGTAGAGAGATCGCTGAGCACGGTGGGCTAATTCTCGATGTGGCGTCGGGGCCCGGCGGTGGTTTTGTGCCTTGCGTGCTGTACTACAATGATGGTGCTTATGTCGCGATGAACGATATTGAGTACAGGATTCTGTTGATGTGGAGGAGGTTCCTAAAGAGTGTTGGGAAGGGGAGAAACGTTAGCTTTATCGCTGCAGACGCTAGGAGGCTTCCTCTAAGGGATTGCTCGCTAGATGTTGTTACTAGCGCGGGAGGTTTTGGGAATATAGATAGGAATGATGTTGCTCTTCGCGAAGCATTTAGGGTGCTGAAGCCTGGTGGCGCTGTGTATATGGCTGAGGGTGGGATCCTTCGCGAAGACTTTGAGAAGCTCCCGGCTGAGGTCCAGAGGAAGTGGCTTGAGAGATCTCCTGCGCTACTAGGGGAATGGGATAGGATTCTGCGGAGTGTAGGCTTCAAAATAGTGCTCTACCAGAGAGTGGGTGTCGGGACTATAAGTCCCGACGAGAGTGAGCTAGGTAGGGAAGCGTATAGGTACGGTGTAACTCTGCGTTATGTAGGCTACTACATAAAGGCACTGAAGCCGTTTGAGTAGTGAAGGATGCGGAAGGAGCTTCGATACCTGTATCGATGCGCTGCTAGGAAAGCCTACGGTATAGGGAGCATGGTTCAAGCACCTAGTCTCGATAATAGTCTCGATAAGGTTCGTGCGGTGCTCCGAGCCCTTAAGTGGTAGGTGCATTGTAATGAGGTTGAGGGTCCACATGGTTGTGGGGTTCTGTATTGCTGTAGCGGTATCGCTTGAGATGAATGAGCTTGCAGCTCTAGCGCTGTTTAACGGGTTCATCTCTTCTTGGCTAAACTACGTTGTCGATAGGTTTGGTCATAGGGGTCCTAGGAGAGTGCCATTCATGCATTCCGTGCTTGGGGTAACGCTACTTTGCTTAGCTCTAGGCATAGCAACGTATATTGCTTCCTCAAGCACGCGCCTAGCGCTTGAAGTATTTGTACCTGTGTACGCGGGAGCTCTATCGCATATACTTTTAGACAGCTTTACGTCGGCTGGTGTGTACCCTCTCTACCCATTTAGCAAGCGAAAGCTGTCTCTAGCTAGGGTTAGATACGATAGTTCTGTTGCAAACGCAGTTGCTGTCGTGCTTGCGTTGCTTCTAGTGATGGTTATTGCCTTAGCTAAGATGGGTCTCCTACGCTAGGAGTATTTCATATAGAACTCCGGGGTCTTGCACGGAACTCTTTCTATAGATGACCTTGTGCATGTACTTGGAATTGAGTGATTTGTTTTGTTCATATCGATATGATCTGTATAAAACTCACTGTGATTGTTGAAACAGACTTATATGTATGCACGCGAACCTTCTTATCGAAGGTGCGAAACCCATGAATAAGGTTATTGCAGCTGTAGTTGCTGGAGTAATCATAGCTATATGCATTGGTGTAGGCGTATGGTGGTACTATAGCCACAGTGTCGCTCCAGCTAAGAGCTACGCCTCTACCCCTACAGGTAAGGAGTACCTGATAGTTGGTACATCCCCCGACTTCCCACCCTTCGAGTACGTGGCTAAGAACGGCTCCATAGTGGGCTTCGACATCGACTTGATACGGTTGCTAGCACATAAGATAGGGTACAAAGGGATAAAGATAGTTAGCATGGACTTCGACTCGCTTATCCCAGCGCTGCTGCACGGTAAGATAGACGTCATCGCTGCTGGCATGTCCATAACTCCGCAGAGGGAGAAAGTAGTAGCGTTCACCATACCTTACTGGCATGCTGACCAAGCGGTGCTGATAAGAGCTAACTCTAAGTGGGTTCCAAAGAGCCTAGAGGATCTGAAGGGCAAGACCGTTGGTGTGGAGACCGGGACCACTGGAGCTGAGTATATAAAGAAGTACGCTAGCAAGCTCGGGATAAACGTCAAGGAGTACTCGTCGTTCGTTCTAGCAGTGCAAGATCTTGTAAACGGTAGGATAGATGCTGTCGTCCTTGATAGTCCAGTAGCGAAGATGTTCACTAGCAAGTACCCCGTGAAGATAGCGTTCATAATACATACGGGCGAGGTCTACGGATTTGCTGTTAGGAAAAGCGATGTGAAGCTACTTCACGCTCTCGATCAAGCGCTTAAGGAGGTTCTGAACAGCACCGCTTACAAGAAGCTCGTTGAGAAGTACTTCGGTGGATAGAGGGTCTCCGGTGATAATAATGATTTTTATAAATATCAAGGTTATAGAAGAGTATGGGCCAATAATCCTCTCGGGCCTCAACAAGACGGCTATTCTCACGGTCGGAGGCTTTGGCATGGGCTTCGCCTTCGGGTCTATTCTAGCCTTCACCCAGTGCTTCGGCGGAAGGATCTCCTCTAGAGTAGCTACAGCTATAGAGGAGTCTCTTAGAAGCATACCTCTTCTCGTACTCATGTTACTGATATTCTTTGGATTGCCAGAGGTAGGCTTGTCGCTGACGCCCGTGCAGTCGGCTATACTAGCTATCGGGCTGAGGAGCATGGCTTACCAGAGCCAGATACTTAGATCAGCTATACTCGCAATACCTCGAGGACAGATAGAAGCCGCTCTATCGCTTGGCATGACCAAGGCGCAGCTATTCACGACTGTGATAGCTCCTCAGGCTCTACGAATAGCCATACCTGGGCTGGTGAACCAGTTCACCATAGATCTCAAGGACACCTCTATAGCCTATGCTATAGGGGTATCGGAGCTGTTCACCGAGGCGGTTCACGTAGCTCAAGTGGCTCTAGACTACTTAACGCCACTGGTATTCGTAGGAGCCATATACTTTGTCATAACCTTCGCTGCTAGCTCGATAATGTCCCGCGTATACAAGCGCATAGCAATACCCGGCCTAGGTGCTTCGCAATGAGCGGGGAGATACTTCGCGTAGATAATCTGTGGAAGAGCTACAGCGAGACGCCGGTGCTGAGGGGCGTATCATTTGAGGTTCTTAGAGGCGAGGTCAAGGTGATTATGGGGCCGAGCGGCTCGGGCAAGTCAACGCTGCTCAGATGCATAAACCTTCTCGTGAGGCCCGATAAAGGAAGGATCTCGCTGGAAGGAAAGGAGGTGTTTCCGAAGCCGTACGACTCGATCCATAGGATAAGGCAGAAGATAGGGTTCGTATTCCAGAGCTATAACCTGTTCCTACACATGACCGTGCTCGACAACGTTCGGGTAGGCCTCATAAAAGTGAAGAAGCTCAGTAAGGAGGAGGCAACTAAGAGAGCTATGGAAGCGCTGCGAATCGTTGGGATAGGTCCAGAGCTATGGAATAAGTACCCAGCGCAGCTTTCGGGTGGTCAGCAGCAGAGGGTTGCTATAGCTAGAGCTATAGCTATGGAGCCCACGATAATGCTGATGGATGAGCCAACCTCAGCCCTAGATCCAGAGCTCGTTGGCGAGGTCCTTAACGTGATTAGGGATCTCGCTAAGCAGAAGATGACGATGCTCATAGTTACCCACGAGCTTGACTTCGCGCTAGAGGTCGCGGACGAGATAATGGTTCTGGACGGAGGCAAGATAGTTGAGAGAGGTAAACCTAGCGAGATACTTAACAACCCCAAACACCCCAGAACGAGAAGATTCATCGAGAGGCTTAGGAGGAGGGTTGAGCATGGGCATCGTTAGCGCCTTCGAGCTCCTAGCTAAGTACCACTCGATATTCCTTCTAGGCTTGCGAAACACGCTCATACTCACAGCAACCGCGTTCTCCATAGGCTTCGCTCTGGGGATAACGATAGCTGTTCTCAGAGAGTTCGGGCCTAAGCCCATTAGACACCTGCTGGCAGCTTACGTCGAGATCATAAGGGGTACGCCTATGCTGCTCCAGCTATTCATAGTGTACTACGCTCTTCCAGCTATAGGAATAGTGCTTCCGCCTATAGCGGCAGCGATACTCGGAATGGGTCTTAACAGCGGTGCGTATCAATCTGAGTACTACAGGGCTGCGATAAGAGCTATTCCTCGAGGGCAGTACGAGGCTGCCTTATCGCTAGGTATGACGACTAGGCAGCTCATAGAGGTGCTTGCGATACCCATGGCTGTAAGGATAGCGTTTCCGTCTATGGTTAACGAGCTTGTGTACCTACTGAAGTACAGCTCTATAGCGTACTTCCTAACAGTAATAGAGCTGACCTACGCTGGAAAGATAGTAGGTGCAGAAACATTCCAGTACCTAGAGGTCTACACAATAATAGCGATAATATACTTCGCGCTGTCCATGGCTATAGTCAGGTTCTGCAAGTTCGTAGAAAGCAGGATAAGAGTTCCCGGACTGGGAGCTCCGGAGGCTACCCGCGGACTCATATAGCTTCGGAGGTTAGCTACTAAAGAAGCTTCTTCTGAAACTCCTTTATACCTAAACTACAGCGTGTTAGAGCGTACAGCTCTGGTGATCAGAGCATGCCCACAGCATGCGTGTTCGGATACGTAACTAAAGAGTGGGAGATCCATCCCGGAGGAATAATCAGGGAGATAGTTGGAGGAGGAGCCTACTTTGTCTCCGTAGCTCTCAGAAGCCTCGGAGCTAGCGTGAGGCTCATAGTAAGAATGTGCGAGTGCGATAGACACCTTCTAGAAGAGCTATCATCCATGGGAATAAGCGTCGAGCTTATACCGAGCTCAACAACCATGAAATGCAGGCTTCGCTACGAGAGAGACGGGTCTAGAACTATAGAGGTTATAGAGCCAGCGCAGCCCTTCGAACCTAGTGACGTCTCTAAATGCATCTATGCTGACGCTGTCTATGTAGGTCCCCAAACGCAGAATGACTTCAGTCTAGAGTTTCTAGAGCGAGCATCTAGAGTAGCTCCGCTCTTCCTAGACGTGCAAGGATTTACCAGGAGGGTTGTAAACGGGGTGGTGCACTACGTTGATTGGGAATGGAAGGGTGAAGCCTCTAGATTTGTAGACACGCTGAAGGTAGACGATAAGGAGGCTAGGATCTTAACTGGGCGAAGCAATATTGTAGAGTCTCTAAATGCTCTACACGAGCTTGGATTCAAAAACGTTCTTCTTACGACAAACGAAGGAGTCTACCTATCTACTCCAGACTCAAGATTCTTTGCTAGGTATAAAGTGGCTAGAGTCGTTGGTAGGACAGGACGCGGTGACACAGCTGTAGCTGCCTACATGTACTCGCGCATGATGGGGCTAGATCCTAGGCAAGGCATAGCCCTAGTTGCTGCAGCTGTGAGCATAAAGCTGGGTAGCGTTGGTCCCCTAAGAGCGTCGCTAGATGCGGTTCTATCGCTATCGAAGGAGATCGAGGTCGAGGAGCTCTGATAAAGCCATTCGTAGTATGCATATCCTCTAGCAGGAAGGGGCTTGGAAAAACGCGGCTAGCTATAGCACTTGCCGAGAAGCTTAGAGAGCTTGGAGTTAGCGCTGCATATGTAAAGCACTGCCACGAGAGCATAAGGCTAGCGAATGGCGATGCTGAGAGAGCTCTGCTCGCTGGCTACGAAGCCTCTGCAGCGATAAGTTCGAGCCTAACACTCGTCATGTATCGCAAAGAAATTCCGCTTGTAGTTCTAGCGCAAGCGTTGAGAAAGCCGCTGGTTATAGCCGAAGGATTCAAGAAGGAGAGGTGCAGCCTGAGGCTCTGGATAGCTAACGCATGCAGCGATGCTGCGGAGATGAATGAGGAGGTTGTCCTGCTTGTTCCTAGCGCGCTAGTGGATGAGTGTAAAAGCGCTAAGCCAGAAGCTAGGGTGCTTAGCGCCGAAGACATAGATGCGGTAGCTTCTCTAATTATCGAGAAAGCGCTAAGGCACGCAGTTAGCCTCCTAGGTGGCCGGAACTGCGGGTATTGCGGGTATAGTAGCTGCATGGAGGCTGCTAAAGCCTGGCTTAGGGGCGAGGATGTTAGATGCGTTAGGAAGGAAGTTAGGCTAACCGTCGATGGAGCTGAGATCCCGCTAAACAGCTTCGTTTCAGCACTCATAGAATCAGTCGTTGAGGCAATCGTTAGGACCCTGAAGGGTGTTCCTAAAACTCCTAGGCGAATAGAGATTGTTGTAGGTGATGAAGGGTAGCAACGCTGAAGCGTGATGAAGCCCAGTGTGGCTGAGCCCTCTAGCTTATCACTGTTTTTGTACCTATGGTAATCATAGGTAGGGTCGTGAAGGAGAGGCCTGCGTTTACGAGGAGAATGCTTAGGAGCTGCTTAAGGAATGGTTATGCAGTACTATCTATCGATCGCGAGCTGGTTGAGTTCTTTAAGCAGTTCGTAAGCTCGGGTATCGGCGAGTTCCTCGAGCTTAGGGGATTCATTGTGTCTCGTAGAGGAAGGCTGTGCCTGCGCTTTGGGTTAGGTATCAATGCTTTGATAGAGCTTGATGGTCTGAACCCTAGGCTTCTTCCAGCGCTGCTCGGCGAGCCGGTGATTATTCAGGGGTTCAAGGTTGGGCCTAGAACTCTGCGCGTGGAGAGAGTGAGGATATCTAGCATTGCTAGGTCTAGGCCATACGCTGACTATAGGTATCTGAAAAGCGTGGTTCTCGATGGTGTTGAGCTAGAAACACCTGATGATGTAGCGGTTCTGTGCCTCGTATCGTCACCTAGGCAAACGGTTCTGAGGCTTGCAGGTGGTGCTAGGCAAGCAGTCCTAGGTAGATGTCGTAGCTACCTCGATGCTAGACTAAGGCGCTCAACGCTGAGCTCTCCGTGTGTATGGAAGTTCGGGGGTGTTGATCTGAAGAGAGTTAGCCTTGTGGAGAGGTCTCTAGAGCGCTATGCAGAGGTTTCTGCAGATATAGACAGTGAGTCTCCTGATGCTGTTGCGCATCTGCGGATAGTAGACTTCCCAACAATAGTCTCACGTGCTCCACGAGGCTACAAAAGCGATTTCGACGCAATAGACTACACTCTGTGGATCAAGGGCTTGAGGCCGAGGATAGACCCTATCGAAGCCATGAAGGAGCTCGAGAGGATATCTCGGTCTCTATGTAGGCGAATAGCATCCTTAGGCGTGGATGCGAGAATGGGGCTATTCTCGCTAGATTACGAGGCTAGGCCTAGCACAGTGCTGAGGTTAGCTCACGCAATAGCGAGGATTAGGGGTTCCGAGGACCCAAGACCATTCATAAGCGAGGCTCTCTCGCTAGTGGAGAGAAGTCTAGACGCGTTCGTGGCAACGATATCCGGGAAACCCACTAAGGTAGTAAAAGTTCGCGATCTTGAGAAAGCGATTCTCAAAGCTCTAGAGAAGCTGGAGGAGGCATCGGCTGAGGAGGTAGCTAGAGAGCTATCAGTGCAGAACGTGCGTGTTATCGAGAATACGCTAGAGAGGCTAAGACGTAAGGGACTCGTGTACTGCCCTAGGCCCGGACTCTATAGGGTTACACCCCTATAGCCTCCAGCACTGCGATAGCTAGTCTCTCTGGGTGCTAATGGCTCTAGCTCCAGAGGATCTGATGAGGATCCTAGGAGTGCCTCCCGAGAACCTTGACTGCGGAGGACTGAAGCTTCATTTATGGAAAGTGTTTAGGCTTATCGGAAAGGGGGAGCTAGGCAAGGATCGTAAGAGGCTTCCGCCGGTAGACGAGGTTGAGCCACGTAATGGCGTCTTCAAGCTTGATCCGGGATGCTACAGGATAAGGTATGCTGAGGTCGTTAGAGTTCCTGCAAATTGTGTGGCTATAGCTCTCCCTAGATCGTCGCTACTTAGAATGGGTGCAACGATATTCTCGGCGGTGTGGGATCCTGGCTATGAGGGTAGAGGCGAGGGTATGATGATCGTAGCTAACCCCTTTGGAGTTGAGATAGAGGTAGGCGCGCAGGTAGCCCAGCTCGTATTCATATCTATGGCTAGAGCAACTGCAAGGGTCTATAGGGGGAGCTACTACCGTGAGAACATGGGTGAAGATATATGATTAAGTGCGTAACGCTGGACGTTTGGAACACCATTGCTAGGATAGACACTATCTACAGCTCTCTAGCTCGTAGAGTAGCCAATCTAAAGGGGGAGCCAGTAGAGAACGTCATGAGTACCATCCTCGAGGTCTATGCAGAGGCTAAGGAGAAGCGCAGGAGAGCCGTGTTCAACGAGCCCCGGGTTGTTGAGGAGAGCTGCAGGCTCATGGCTAAGCGCTTAGGGATCAGCGTTAGCAAGCTAAAGGATCTACTCGTGGAGGTCTTCATGGCTATCGACACCAGAGAGGTTCTGTTCGACGATGCTCTGGCGGCTATACGTGGCCTACGATCATTGGGTGTAAAGCTAGGAATCATAGGGAACACCCTATTCTGGCCAAGCGCGCTAACAAGGCTAATCCTAGCTAGGGCTGGCATCAGCGCTCTAGTCGACGAAGCTCTGTTCTCAGATGAGGTTGGAGTGTGCAAGCCAGATAGAAGGATATTCCTAGAAGCGCTATCGCGGCTTGGAGTGAGCGCGAGCGAGTCGATCCATGTAGGCGATGGTCTTGTAGAGGATGTTGGTGGCGCACTGTCAGCGGGAATGTATGCTGGTCTCATAGATAGGTCGAGCAGGGACAAGATTGTAGTTAAGGAGGCTCGGCTAGTCATTGTACACGATTTGACGCAGCTGCTTAGCGTAATCAAAGAGCTCGCTTAAGAAATATATTCTTAGATCGAGTTTCCTCTAAGGGATAGGAAATGAGACTTGTATTCATAGGGCCTCCCGGAATAGGTAAGGGAACCTACGCATCGATACTCTCGAAGAAGTATGGAATACCCCACATATCTACGGGAGACATCTTTAGGGAAGAGATAGCTAAAGGCACAGAGCTAGGTAAGAAAGTTAAGGAGTACGTAGAGAAAGGGTTGCTAGTTCCAGACGAGATAGTTATCGAGGTAGTTAAGCAAAGGCTAAGTCAGCCAGACTGTCAAAAAGGGTTCATACTGGATGGGTTTCCTAGAACACTGAGGCAGGCTGAGGCACTAGACCAGATGACTAAGATAGATGCAGCAATACTATTCGAAGCCCCAGTAGAGGTAATCATAGAGAGAGTATCTGGAAGGCTCGTGTGCCCAAAGTGTGGCGCGATATATCATGTGAAATGGCGCCCACCTAAGAAGCCCGGGATCTGTGACGTATGCGGATCAAAGCTAGTGAGAAGAAAGGACGACGAGCCGGATGTTGTTAGGCGTAGATACGAGATATACCTACAGACCTTCACGCCAATCATAGACTACTATCGAAAGAAGGGTCTCCTGATAGAGATTAACGCTGCTAGGGAGGCGGAGGAGGTTATAGCTGATCTGGAGCAGAAGCTTCGCGAGCGGGGAATCCTTAGGTAGGTCTAGCACGGGTGAACTAATTTGCTGCTAGGGGTATCGCTATTTTTAGTTGCTTACGAAGATCATTGCTTACGAAGATCATTGCTTACGAAGATCATTGCTTACGAAGATCATTGCTTACGAAGATCATTGCTTACGAA
>JAADCV010000073.1 GCA_013154235.1 Thermoproteota archaeon
AAGGCTCCATGTAAACACCTCATCTCTTCGTACCTTCTGTTGTCGGCGTGTAGTGCTGAGCTACTGAAATTAATAAAGCTTGATTGTTGCGAAGGCGCGCATAAACCGCTTTGCAATCGCTAAAATACCTCCTTACGCACCCCACCCACTAGGTGATGAGAGCGCTCTGTACTGAGTGATCATGATGAGGACTACCGGCGCTGAACCGCTTCACCTAATACTCGTGGAGTCAGCCCTCGAGCTCGTTCCGAGGGAGATATGGCACCACGAGCTCGTCAAGAAGCACGCTAGGAAGAGAGGTAAGAAGCCCTGGGAGACGATTCTGGACAAATCCATTCACTACAGAGCCATGCTTAGGCTCCCGCAGCACCACAAGAGGGGTAGACCCGACATAGTCCACGCATGCCTTCTCCAGGCTCTCGGAAGCCCCCTCAACAAGGTTGGGCTGCTGAGGATCTACGTCCACACGATAGACAATAGGGTCATCTTTGTGGATCCCTCAACGAGGATCCCTAGGCACTACTACAGGTTCGTTGGATTGATGGAGCAGCTGTTGGTCGAGGGAAGGGTTCCTCCGAATAGCGATAAGCCTCTGATGAGATGCGAGAGAATGCTTCTCGAGGATCTGCTGAAGGAGCTTGGAGTATCGCGCGCGATCCTAATGCACGAAGGCGGGTCTAGGATTAGCGTCGCCGAGCTAGGGAGGGATATAGCCAGCGGAATGAGGCGAGGGGAGAGGATAGGGGTTCTAGTAGGCGCTTTCCCGCACGGGAGCTTCAGCAGCGATGTCGAGAGGCTAGCAAGCGATAAGCTGTCTATCTTCGACCAGGTTCTGGATTCGTGGGTTGTGGTCGCTAGGGTTCTAGCGGGTGTCGAGATAGCTCTAGGAGTATGCTGAGCAGAAGATCCTTACTGGGCACAGGTTGCACCTGAATGGCTCGCAGAATATGTCTCTGTGCACATACGCTATCGTTTGGAAGAGACCCGCGTACTCTCCAAGGACATCGCTCATGAATTTCCTAGCGCACGAGCTCGCTATGGGGCACTCGCTGCAGCTATACTTAAGGCAGAACCTCTTGTCTGGGACGCGAAGCCCCTCTATCCCTAGCTTGGTGAGTAGCTTGAGGAGATTCCTATCAACTGGAGCTGCGTCGCGGACCCGCTTGACGAACAGTAGGTAGGCGTCAGCCACCTTAGGCCCTATCCCCTTGCAGTACATGAGCGCTATCCTAATCCTCCTCCAGTCCGTCTCCTCGAGAAGCTTGTGCCTAATCAGCACGTAGTGCTTCATGCACATAGGTAGGTCGAGCAGCTGCCTGCTCTGCGCACCAGTAGCACCGATAACCTCCTCGGGTACAGCCCAAGCCGCTTTCTCCATGATGTCGCTGAAGTAGTCGAGCAGAAGCTCCATCCACCTAACGGTGTTCCCATGGAAGTACGTGTATCTAGATAGGAGGATCGCGGCGAATATAGCCGCGTCGTCTAGAGGCGACGATAGAACAGTGAAACCCCTGTAGAACGCGAAGAGCTCCCTCGCTATAGACGCTATAGGCTCCTTAAACCTGCTAGCAACACTGGGATCAGCGCGGTGCTCTGGATCCAGCATCAGCTCAGCGTACCTTAGACAAACCTCCCTCTCGTGCCTAGCGATAACCTTGCCGTTCAAGAACTTCAGCTCTAGTCCAGCGCAGAACCCCCTCACCTTTCTCAGCGTGCTCTTATCCACAACCTGCAGCAGTGGGTACGCGAACGATGGTCTAGCGAGCAGCTCTGCATCCATCCACGAGTACTCTATTAGGGCGGTACCCAACTAAACCACCTCCAAACAACGCTCTAGAGGGTGCACCGCCTTAGCTAGCCCTCGCCGCGTAGCTAAGATAGTGCTTCCGGTAATCGTTGCTGTAGCTGGGCTAGCTACCTACTTCGCTGTAGCTAAGGTCCTGTTCTCAGCGAGCGTAGGATCCATAGCCTCGTGGCTCTGCCGAGCCTCCGTACCGCTGCTCCTAGCCGCCATAGCCACCAGAGCCTCCACAGCACCACTCGAGGCTCTGGTATTCACGTCTAGCGCCGCCTCTGTGAAGAAGCCCTTGAGGTTCCCCCTCTCGTACCGGGGGATATGCGCCTCGCTGGCGATGGAGTACGTCCTGCCCTTCGGGGGGCTGACCGAGGTGTACAAGGTCTTCTTCTACACTAGATGCGGCTTCTCGCTGAACGAGGCTGTCGCAGCTATGTTCGTGCATAGGCTAGCGCTATCACTATCACTCCTCGTTATGGCCTTCGTAGTGTCCTCGTCTGTAGAGCTAGAGGCTTGGCTGAGGCTAGCGGTTCTAGCAACGTCTATAGCTCTAGCTGCTAGCAACGTCGCTGGGATAGCGATAGCGTACTTCAGAAGATCTGGGGCAGCCCTAGGGACGTGGGCAGAGAAGATAGTGTCTAGGCTTGTTCCCAAGAGCATAGCTAGCTACGTGGATTCGAGCCAGGTCTTCGAGTTTAGGCAGATAGACGTTAGGCTAGGGTGGGTTGCAGCAGCCTTCGCCGTAGCCTGCGTGGAGCACCTAGCCATAGCTCTAGCTGGTTACCTAACGGCGCTAAGCCTAGGAATAGACCTAGGGTTCGTGAAGGCTCTGCTCGTGTTCGACGTAATACAGTCCATACTATGGCTGCTGCCAGCGGTAACCCCGGGGAGCATAGGTGTTCTCGAAACGGTTCAGCTAGCCACGCTGAAAGCGATCGGCATGAGCGGGGCTGCTGCAGCCATACCGCTGCTCTACAGAATAGTTATACTGTGCTCGATGCTCCCGCAGCTAATGCCGATGCTCGTGACGGACGTGATGAGCTTCGTTAAAAGCATGGAGTCTAGAGCGACGAGAGGTACTCAAGTAGCTTAACCAGCTGCGGCGGCGGATCCATAGCTATCGCTACAGCTCCCAGCAGCACGGCGTCTCCCCCTAGAGGCGTTGGAACAAGCCTAGGGGGCTCCGTAACTATCCCCCTACCGCTCTCGATAGCCTGCTTAACAGGCTCGATAACTAGATCAACGTTGTTCAGCGCCACCGATCCCCCTACAGTAATTACTTCAGGGTCGTAGAGGTTGACAACGTTCTCGAAGCCAGCTATGTTGAGCTTCGTGATCTCGCTCACGACGAGCCTAGCTAGAGGATCACCCTCTCTAGCCAAGCGATACACATCTTCCGACCGCAGCTTCCCCTCCTCCCAAAGAGCGTAGAGCTTCGACGACCTGTACTCGTGAATCGAGGGGACTCTCTCGATTAGGTAGGAGGCGAACCTAGGGATGTTTGCACCGCTGCAGTACGCCTCCCAATGACCATAGCCACCGCAGTTGCACCTAAGCCTCCTATCAACGTCTACCACGGTATGCCCTATCTCGTGTCCGTTACCCATCTTGCCCAGCAGAAGCGCTCCATTAATTATCATGCCTCCGCCTATCCCAGTGCTTATCGTCACGTACACGATGTTCTCGCATCCCTTCCCAGCGCCAAAACTCTTCTCCCCCCATACAGCAGCGACGCAATCGTTCGCTAGGTACACCGGCTTCCTAAGCTCCTCTAGGAGCGGCCTAGCTAGCTCCACCCTCTTAGCAGGGATGTTCGGAGCCCCAACTATGATCCCCCTCCTAAGGTCGAGGGGACCTATAGACCCTATTCCAACAGCTGCTATGCTATCAACGTAGTCCCGGAGCTCGCTCCGAATAGCGCTGATTATAGCATTAGATATGCAGTAGGAATCCGTCTCCCTAGGGGTCCTAAACACAACCTTCCTAACAATCGACGAGCCGTCGTGGAGAGCTAGCCGCGTCCACGTAGCCCCTATGTCTATCCCTAGAAACAGCTTCACGGTCTCACCTAGCTAAGTGGTGAAACAGAAGGTAAAAACGCTGAGGAGAGCTAGAGAGCCTCAGCGCAGCCTAAAACGGGTTCGAATTTCTAACTAGTGAAGTTAGAACTGGGACACTTTTATTTTAGGTAAGCTAGTGAGAGCACGGTGAGCTCTTGAAGCATCTAAGCGAGTTAACAGGCGTAGCGAATCCCCTTGCTCCAGAGGAGGAGGCTAAGGTGCGTAGTCACCTACGCACGATACCCACGTGCGAAGAGATCGGGCGAGACAGCATCATTATGCTAGCCGCATTCATAGATCCGTACCTAGACGTAGGGAAGATCCTAGGAGCTTGAAGCTGTGATTAAGGTGATGCATGAATGCTCCTCGAGAAGCTGAGGAAGGCTATCGAGAACTACAATCGGTATAGGTCGCCTGAAGCGGTTGCCGAGCTAAGGAGTGTCCTAGGGAGCTATGTCGAAGTATCGTTCCGAGGGTTCTTCTGCCATACCTGTGGTGTTATAGATTGGATAGAGGATCTCAAGTACATTGCCCAAGACCTAGGCATCAGACTAGAGCTCGAGAGCGTCGAGGATGCGGGCCCCGAAGAGAAGATAGCACGATTTAGGATTGTCGAGGCGGACTAAGGCAGAGGGCTCCGGCGGCTTCTATTTTCTAGATAGTGCAGTGGGGCGTAGCCTCAATGCGACTCGAAGAGCTAGAGCCTCTTAGCAGAGCTTGATGCTAGCGAACGTTGTTAGCCGCTTAGAGCCTCGTCAAGGAACCTCTATTGGGGGGTGGTGGAATCGCCTATAGCTAGAGCTGTTCATAGAATAGCTCGCTTAACCCAGTCCCGCATGCAGGGTATTCCAAGTGTTGGTGCGTACATCTATAGGTTTGTAGCGCGTGGGCTGCTAAGGGCTCTCCACGAGCTTGTTGCTCGAGAGGTTGCTAGCGGGTGCAGCATGGGTTGCACAGTGCTAGATGTTGGGTGCGGGCCTGGAATCCTTATCTCGAGTATACTCTCGCTGGGGTCTAGAGCTATGTGCATAGGTCTAGACATCTCGCCCAAGATGGTTGAGCTAGCTCGCGAAGAGGCTCTTACCAGAGGTATCTACCAGCTTGTGGATCTAGTTGTTGGAGATAGTCAGCTAATGCCATTTAGGTCTAGATCCGTGGACATTGCGGTGTCTACAGGAGCTCTGCACCACTTCCCGAAGCCGAGGAACTTCTTCTCGGAGTGCTCTAGGGTCGTTAGAGACAAGTGCGTTGTATACGAACTATCTTTCGATGTCCCTAGAGACGAGGTTAAGAGAATGGAGCGCATACTAGGTGTATCAGCATGGCTCTACAGAGCTGCAGGGATCCTTCATGGAGTTCCTCGCAGCGATTTCCTCGCGGGGTCTATGGCTAGAGAGCTCCGCGAGTCCGGAGCTCGGTACAGCCTAGAGTTCCTAGGGCCGATCACCAAGGTTGTGATATCGCCTAGCTAGCTCTTCTTCCGCCTCCTAGGAATTGGTATGAGCATAGGCACCCTCTCTGCGTACCTAAGGTACTCGTCGCCCCAGTATGCAACGAGCTCACTCTCCTCGATTCTTATTAGGTAGAGCCACCCTGCTAAGAGAGCTGCCCACGTAGCTACGCCCGCGATGCTCGCGAACATCACGGGTATCGACAGCTGGTTCAGTATAAGCATTAGGTAGAAGGGGTGTCTACACAATGCGTAGGGTCCAGTCGTTAGGAGCTTATCGAAGTCCTCGGGCCTGTCATGCCTGCGCTTAGGAAACATCGAGTGTATTCTCGCTGCCCCAACGATGGTTAGTGCGAAGAGGGTAGCTCCAGCAGCTAGAGCTAGCTCCCTAGGAACCGTGTAGGCTAGGTTCGTGGGGAACTCGATAGAGCAGTACGCTACGGCTGCGTACGATAGGGGTATGAACACTTTCCTAAACCTGTGGGATTGCAAGGCGAGCACCTATATCAATAGCTTAGCAAAGCTGTCAGCACTCTTACCGCTCATCACTCCTCAGATAGGAGGTGCACACATCATCTGATACAGAACTGTAGGAAAAGGGTTAAAAAGTAGCTCAGAACTCCGACCCACTCATCACTTCATCAGCTCCGGCTTTCTCATCAGCGCAGCGCTCCGATGAGCTTCAGCACCTTGCTCAGCATTAGGTAGCCGTGGTCTAGCACCCCTATGCTACCCTTCTCGAAGCATTCTCGCTCCGTGAACCTCTGCAGCCCATCCTTCTTCGGGAGCCCGTCGTATGCAACTATCAGCGGTACTGGAGTCCCGCTATGGGCCCTAAGCTCTGGTGGCGTTGCGTGGTCAGCTGTGACTATCACTGCAACTCTAGAGAGATCGATCTTGTCGAGGAGGGGCTTGACGAAGTACTGGTCTATGAGCTCGATGGACTTGACCTTCCTCTCCTTATCGCCATCGTGGCCAGGCTCGTCGGGACCCTTTAGGTGAACGTACACAACATCGACCTTCTCCAGAAGCTCTAGGGTCCTCTCGAGCCTCTGGGGATAGTCCTTAGCCTTGTCAGGCGTTGGGGGTGGAACCTCGGCTATCTCCATCCCCACTAGCCTAGAGATACCCTTCTCAACAGGCATCTCTGCAACCGCTCCGAACCTAAGCCCTTGGTAGAGCTGCGATACTGGCGGAACCTTCGGTATGCGGTCCTCAGCATCTCTAAGCAGAACGGCGTTAGCCTTGAGCAAGCCCTTCCTAGCTCTCTCCTCGTTTACAGGGTGCTTATCCAGTATCTCTATAGCCATGTCCACGAACCTGTTCACGAGCTCGCACGTTACCCTAGCCTCCTCGGTATCCACGAGGGGCTTGCACCTAGGTATGTATGGGCTGAACTCCTTGACAGCTACCGAGAGCCTCCCCCTCCTCTCGTAAGCTGGGTCTATGTTAGATACGTCTGCGCTAAGCCTCTTGCTGCGGCTCCCGATTATGGCTACAGCTCGGTGCCCAACGGTTGCAACGAACCTAACGTAGCCATCGTGGATCCCTAGGTTGAGCCCGTCGAGGGACTTCGCGAGCTCTCGAGCCTCCTCAGTTGTTAGCGATCTCCCTACCCTCCTATCGATTAGCCTCCTCGTCTTCGGATCAACCGTAGCGAAGTTGGCTCTGAACGCTACCTCGTGCCCCTCAACTATCGTGAGCCCAGCTCCGAGAGCCTCTAGGATCCCTCTTCCAATAATGTAGTTCTCTGGGTTGTATCCAAGCATTGATAGAACGGCAGCGTCGCTCTCGGGGGCTATCCCCGGTGCTATGGGGTAGAAGCCTCCTCCAACGCTTCTCCTAGCGAGCTCGTCTAGGTGTGGTATGTTTGCTAGTTCGAGGGAGGTTTTTCCGAGTTTTGGATCGTCAGCTACCCCATCTAGAACGAGGAGAATAGCTTTCGGCAACGCGAATCCCTACAGAGCTATGCGGAGGGGATGGATATAAGCGCGTGCTTAAGGAAAGTCTCTAACTCTGCTGAGCTTCGAGCTACAGCGAGCTTGCCGAGCCTCAGCCCCCTAAGAAGGGATGGCTTGAGGAACCGCGAGTCAGCTAGCAGCACCACGCAGTAATCGCTCTCCGACCTAACGCTCCTACCAACGCTCTGGAGAACCCTTATCATCGCTAGGCTCTCGATGAGCTCGAAGCTATCCACGCTAGCGAAGTCCCTAAACGATGCCTTCAGATCCTCTAGATAGTCATCGGGCTGCGGATAGGGAACCCCCATTATCGAAACAAGCCTTATGAGGCTCCTGCCGCCCTCAACGACCTCAACCCCCTCAGTTATCTTGCCTCCCGCAACGGCATGTATCTCAGCGTAGCTACAGGCCTTAGCTGTGCGCTCGACGAGCTCTATGGTTGTGCGCCTATCCTCGGCAACGAAGCAGCTGTCTAGAGCTCTAGCCCTTCGGAGAACGCTGCTCATAAACTCGTAGCTTGGATAGACAAACAGCGCTACCCCGCTGCCGAGTAGCCTCCTAGCGGACTCCACGATAGATGCGTACCTAGAGTACATCGCGCTACCTCTAGACGAGTACCTAGAGGTTACGAAGCTCAGAGCTATCCAAGCTACTCGCGTGGCTAGAGGGTTCTCAGCGCCTAGCTCCTCAACGTCTAGGTACTCGATTCCCCTACCACTCGATAGCAGGCTTCTAACGGGCCTGGGGTACAGGGTTCCCGACATGGCTAGCACGAGGTCGAACCTAGATAGAACGCTGTCGACAACCCTAGGATCCAGCGGGAGAGCGGCTATCGTGCGCTCGCTAGGGTTAGCATAGATAGAGAATCCCTCCCTAGAGCTAGCCTCCACGAAGCTGAGGATCTGTGGAAGAGAGGAGCCTCTGCGCATAGCCTCCTCCGGAGCTAGAGATAGCCTAAGCCTAACCTCCGTAATCACGTCCTTCAGCAGCTTCGCAAGCTCCTCGCTAGGCCGATCAATAGCTAGCTTAATCCATCCGCGCCTCCTCCCGCACCTCTCCACGCTCCTAGCGAGCGCCTTGATGAATGAAGCCGCCTCGCTGCTATCCATGCCCAGCTCCCTGAGCTCCCGAAGGGCAGAGCCAAGTGTGTCGAAGCCTATCTCCTCGCCCATCAGCGAGCCGAAGCTGAGCAGGTTATGGGCCTCATCAACGATGAGGAGCTTCCTGTACTCGGCGAGGGCATCCCTCAGTATGCTCCTCCAGATCCTCTCCTTGAAGACGTAGGGGTACGTGCACACGATGAACCTAGAGACACGGGCTATCTCGAGCATTGCGAAGAACGGGCATACACCTAGAGCATCGCTAACAGCCTTCGGAACCTCGCTATGGCTCGAGCACCTAGCTAGAACCTCCCTAACGTATCCAGCCTCCGAAGAAAGCCTCCTGTAGTAGGGGCACTTGCCTAGCTGCCTAAGGGTTGAGCATGTTAGCCAGAAGCTGTGCGCATCTATATCGGAGTCCAGCGCTAGCGGACACATTCTCCTAGCGCTGAAGAGAAGCGCGTAGTCATCTATTCCAAACCTCCGCAGCTCCCTAATGACTGGATCGAGCTCGTTTCTTGTCCTAACACAGTACACGACCCTATCAACGCAGCCTCTCTCGAGGAGCTTCAGCGCAGCAGATAGAGCTACAGCAGTCTTGCCGAATCCCGTGAACGCTTGGAGAGCAACCCTTCTAGATCCCGAGGCGAAGCTGCGCACGAGCTCCTCGATAGCCTCAGCCTGCCCTCGCCTAGGCCTCTCGTACGGTAGCTTCACAGCTATGACTCGACACCTAGATCGATAGCTCTTCGTGTGTGTAGGGCGTATAGCTGCGTAGCCCCATGCAGCTAGGGAGCTAGGTGCCTTCCTGGATCCTAGGATCCGGCTGCTGTGGGTTAGCTACCTTATATACCGCTGCCTAAACGAGCCTTAGGCGGTGCATTGAATGCGTAGGGTCTTCGTCGTAGGGGTTGGGATGACTAGGGTCGGTAGGCGCTTCGATAAGGGTCTGGGGGAGCTAGCGGCTGAGGCGATATTTAGGGCTATCGACGACGCTAGGGGCGCAAGGCCGGAGGCTCTAGTAGTTGGAAACATGATGGCTAGCAGCCTCTTTAACCAGGATAACCTTGGTGCGCTCGTAGCTGATTACGCTGGGCTGAGAGGCGTAGCGGCGTACCATGTTGAGGCTGCCTGCGGTAGCGGGGGCCATGCTGTTGTCGCTGGCTACAGCCTTGTGGCTAGCGGGCTCTACGACGTTGTGCTAGTCGTTGGAGTGGAGAAGATGTGCGACTACCCAACATCTGTGGTTACAGCAGCACTAGCTCAGGCAGCTGACGCTGAGCACGAGCTGGTGTACGGGATAAGCTTTCCATCGCTCAACGCTCTAGTCATGAGGCTCTACATGAAGACCTTTGGCGCGTCTAGGGAGGCTCTAGCGCAGTGGCCGGTTAGAATGCATGAGTACGGATCGAGGAACCCATACGCCCAGCTCCGCTTCCGGATAAGCGTTGACGACGTGGTTAGGTCCCCAGTTATAGCTGATCCCATTAGGCTACTCGACTCGTCTCCTATAGGAGATGGTGCTGCGGCGCTCGTGCTCGCATCAGAGGATGTAGCTAGGAAGCTCAGTGATACCCCTGTGGAGGTAGCGGGGGTTGGAATGGCCACGGACTCTGTAGACTTATCATCTAGAATGGATCTTCTCGATGCCCCGAGCGTTAGGCTAGCCGCGGAGAAAGCGTATAGAATGGCTAGGGTCAGTCCTAGGGATATAGACGTTGCCGAGGTCCACGACGCCTTCACCGTAACGGGCCTCCTGTGCCTAGAGGCGCTAGGATTCGTCGAAAGAGGCAAAGCCTGGAAGGAGTTCGCCGATGGGAGATTCGGTCCTGGAGACAAGCCTAGCGTCAACCTCAGCGGAGGGCTGAAGGCCCGTGGACACCCGGTTGGTGCGACTGGAGTGTACCAGGTGGCTGAGATAGCTATGCAGCTAAGGGGAGACTTCCCCGGGGTTAAGGCTGGGTCGCCTAGCATAGGGCTAGCAGCTAACTTTGGTGGTGTAGCCACGCAGACAAGCGTGGTTGTTCTACGTAGGTGATGCCTATGAAGGTCTCTCCCGCTAGGGTTTGGAGAGCGAGGGGGTCGAGGTACAGGCTGGAGGGCTCTAGGTGTAGGGACTGCGGCTTCACCTTCTATCCGCCTAAGCCAGCTTGCCCAAAGTGCGGCTCTAGAAATGTTGAGCGCGTGCAGCTCCCACCGAGGGGAAGGGTCGTTACGTGGGCTGTGCAGTACACGGTTCCAGAGGGGTTTAGGTCTAGAGCCCCTATAGTGGCTGCAATCATCGAGCTCGAGAACGGCGTTAGGGTTCTGGGAACAATCGTAGACGTAGACCCCTCAGAGATCAGGGATGGGATGACTGTCGAGGCTCAGCTCCGGAGGGTTGCTGAGGACGGTGACGAGGGTCTCATAGTCTACGGCTTGAAGTTCGTGCCAGCGCCCCGGGGTTAACACACCTTTTTACTTAGAGTAGGCCAAGACGCGCTTAGGTGTAGAGGTGATGAGCAGCCCCACCAAGGTTAGGGTGAAGGTGGGGGACAGGGAGTTCGAGGCTGAGGTGACGAGCCTCGGAGGGTCTAGGTACAAGGTGGTTGTGGGAGGCAAGGAGTTCGAGATCGAGGTCTCTACACCTAGCGCAGCTCCTGCACCAACTGCTAGACCGGTAGTACCATCGGTAAAGCCATCTGTTCCAGCACCCTCACCAGCGCCGAGCCCTGCGCCAGCTCCTCCGGCGGCAGCTGCTGGAGGAAAGGAGATTAGGGCTCCGATATCGGGCAAGGTACTCAAGGTTCTCGTTAAGCCAGGGGATAGCGTTGAGCCTAGAACCGTTGTGGCAACGCTCGAGTCCATGAAGATGGAGCTCGAGGTGTACGCGGGTAGGAGCGGCAGAATAAAGGAGGTTCTCGTTAAGCCTGGAGACACGGTGCAGACTGGGCAAGTGATAGCTGTTTTAGAGTAGGGGTGGTCGCATGGCTAGGCCCGAGATCGAGATGCTTCGAAAGCTTAGGGAGCAGGCCATAAAGGGGGACCCGAGGGCTATCGAGAAGCAGCACGCGAGAGGCAAGCTCACGGCTAGGGAGAGGATAGAGCTTCTGGTGGATCCCGGCACCTTCGTGGAGTTCGACATGTTCGTGAAGCATAGGGCTACGGAGTTCGGCATGGATAAGAGGGTTGCTCTTGGAGATGGCGTGGTAACCGGCTGGGGGCTGATCAACGGTAGGCCAGCGGTAGTGATAGCGCAGGACTTCACGTTCATGGGAGGGTCGCTGGGCGAGATGCACGCCGCTAAGATAGTGAAGGCGATGCAGTACGCTCTCGAGGCTGGCGTGCCCGTGGTGTTCCTCAACGACTCGGGTGGAGCTAGGATCCAGGAGGGTGTGGACGCGCTGAAGGGATACGGAGAGGTGTTCTACATGAACGTTATGGCATCGGGCGTGGTTCCGCAGATAGCGGCGATCATGGGGCCATGCGCTGGGGGAGCTGTCTATAGCCCCGCGCTCATGGACTTCGTGATAATGACTAGGAAGACTAGCTTCGCGTTCATAACCGGGCCTAGGGTCGTGAGGGCGGTTACGGGAGAGCAGGTGGACGAGTTCTCGCTGGGAGGAGCGGATGTGCACGCGACCAAGAGCGGCTTCGCGCACCTCGTAGCTGAGGACGATAAGCATGCTATAGAGCTGATAAAGAGCCTGCTGAGCTACCTACCCCTAAACTGCATGGAGGATCCGCCTATCGTAGACACGGGGGACGACCCTAACCGCGAGGAGAGCGAGCTAGACGATATAGTGCCTAGCGACCCATCGAAGGTCTACGACATGCATAGAGTAATCGAGCTCGTGGTGGACAGAGGAACGTTCTTCGAGATCATGCCGAGCTTCGCTCCCAACGCCATCGTGGGCTTCGCTAGGATGAACGGCAGAACTGTTGGTATCGTAGCTAACAACCCAGCGTATCTAGGAGGGGTTCTCGACATAGACTCCTCAGACAAGATATCGAGATTCGTCAGGTTCTGCGACGCCTTCAACATACCGATAATAACCTTTGTGGACACGCCCGGCTACCTACCGGGCGTAGCTCAGGAGCACGGAGGAATCATTAGGCACGGAGCGAAGATACTCTACGCCTACAGCGAGGCCAGCGTCCCGAAGATAACGATCATCGTTAGGAAGGCGTACGGAGGAGCATACATAGCGATGGGGAGCAAGCACCTAGGAGCAGACTTCGTCGTAGCGTGGCCCACAGCTGAGATAGCGGTTATGGGGCCTGAGGGCGCTGCCGAGATAATCTGGAGAAAGGAGCTAGAGAAGGCAGCTACGCCGGAGGAGAGGCAGGCTATGCTCAAGAAGTTCGCTGAGGAGTACAGGAGGAGGATAGCTAACCCGTACGTAGCTGCATCGAGGGGGTACATAGAGAACGTTATAGAGCCCCACGAGACTAGGCCCACGATCATAAAGGCGCTGGAGTTCCTCGCTTCGAAGAGGGACGTGAAGAAGCCTAGGGTTCCCAAGAAGCACGGCGTGCCTCCAACCTAGCCCGAAACCCCTTTTGCCTCTAGCAATCTCCTAGAACACTCCTCGGTGGCTAGGTCTTGGCATCGCTCGCTAACGTTGTGGCAGCAACGATATTCCTCCTCCTAACCGTTTCCTTCGTTGGCCTCGTTGTGGGAGCTGTATCGATTCTCACCGCAGCGAATCACCGCGACTACGTAGCAGCGCTCAAGTTCACCGAGTACTACGCTATGACAACACTAGGCTTAGCCCCTGCAGCGTTCCTCTTGCGTAAGCGAACCGTGACCTCGATACTCGAGGGCTTCATTGTTGTTAGCGTTTCGTGGCTCCTCATCCCTCTC
Organism: Thermoproteota archaeon; assembly: GCA_013154235.1. Classification (GTDB taxonomy): domain Archaea; phylum Thermoproteota; class Thermoprotei_A; order Sulfolobales; family Ignisphaeraceae; genus JAADCV01. The sequence continues at coordinate 13,213 of JAADCV010000073.1, forward strand.
CTCTCAGCATTCTCCTACATGATAACCATAAGGATGGACTTCGTCGACGCCTTCTTCGAGTCTCTAAGCGGCTTCTCGGGAACAGGGCTAACGATGATAGCTAGGCCCGAGCTGTGCCCACACGTAGTGCTCCTATGGAGGGCTGTGACGCAGTGGGTTGGCGAGTTAGGGGTTGTTGTTTTCGCTGGAACCCTCCTGCCTAGGCTGCACCGCGTTATACACAGCGTCTACATCGTTGAGCGTGGCGAGAGGATCGCTCCAACGATAATAAACACGATGAGGAAGCTGATAGCCATATACGTGCTCTACACCGCTATAGGAACGTTCCTCTTCATGCTCGGAGGCATGAATCTCTTCGACGCGCTGACCCACTCGATGACCGCGATAGCTACCGGAGGAATGTCCACTAACTCGCTGAGCATAGGCTATTGGTTCCACGGAAACAACTGGATGATCTACTGGAGCAGCATAGTGATAATGATACTCGGAGCGCTGAACTTCGCGGATCATGACCTGCTCTTTCGGGGGAGAATCCGCGAGTTCCTGTCGTCGGTCGAGGTCAAGGGGTTCTTCGGATTCATGGCGTTCTTCACTGCTCTGCTAGCTGGGTACGCCTTCCTAACCCACCACTTCGCGGCGCTGCCAAGGTGGTTCTACCACATGGTCTCTGGCTACACGACCACGGGCTTCCAGCTAGGCTCCTCGCAGATACTGTTCAGGGATCCGGACTTCGTTAAGATGGTCATAATACTCTCCATGATAGTGGGGGGCGCAACCTTCTCGACAGCTGGAGGGATAAAGATTCGGAGGGCTGTGATAGCGCTGAAATCAATAGTGTGGAGCAGCGCTAGAACCTTCGCGCCCCCAACCATGGTGATGAAGCTCAGGGTTGGGAGGGGCTACATCGATGAGAGCGACATAATACCCGTAATGACATTCATAGCGACGTACCTAGTGACCCTCGTCGGGATAGCGCTATTCATAAACGCGACTCTCGTAGCCTACGGAATCAAGGGCTTCACCTTCGTAGACGCGCTCTTCGAGACAGCGTCAGCTCTATCATGCGTCGGACTAAGCGTTGGGATAACAAGCGCTACAACCCCGCTAGCTGTGAAGATAGCGCTTATGGTCGCTATGTACCTAGGGAGGCTCGAGTTCGCCCCGCTCTACCTAGCGATGGGATGGGGCTACATATCGAAGAAGGCTCTATAACCTATTTACTCCAACCCCTTCAGTAACCCTCGAACGCGATTCGAGGTGCCGTGCTCTTGAGGATAGCGATAATAGGCGCTTCCAAGGAAGCGGTTCTGCTCGCTAAGAAGCTCCACGAGCTAGGTCACGAAATAATTGCTTTGGACGATAAGAGGGAGCGGATAGACGAGGTTAGGAGCCAGCTAGATATAGCTACCTTCGTCGGCGACCTCAGAACGGTCAGCGTATACGACGAGTCTAGAATACATCGAGCGGACATAATCATAGCTGCCCACGAGGACGAGTCGATGAATATCATAGCGTGCGTCTACGCCAAGTACAAGGGGGTTCCGAAGATCATTGCGGTGACGAATACTGCCGAGACAGCGAACCTTCTAGTCTCGCTGAAGCTCACTAACCAGGTGATAATAAGGGAGGAGATACTGGCTAGAGCGATAATGGATGCGCTCCTAAACATCAAGAGCCTAGAGGTGGCTCCCGGGGTAAACATAGCGGTTGTTAGCGTTGACGACCACCGCGGCCTCATGAATCAGAGGGTGTCGGATCTAGAGAAGGGCAACATACGGGTTCTAGCCGTGGTCGACGAGAGCAACCACGTGATAGCGCCAGTACCGCCAAACCACGTGCTCAAGCAGGGGCAGAAGGTTATCGTTCTAGGCAGGCTAAGGGATCTCAGCAAGGCTCTAGGGGCTGGGCTCTAAGCGCTTAACAATTTTTCAACTTGCTCAAACCGTCTACTAGTAGCGTGGAAGGTGTATCGATTTGAGCATAGAGGCGCTGCTCAGCTACATACTAAGGTTCTGGCAATCCTTCCAGCCGGTTCTCTACGCTATCATTGGGCTAATAGCGCTTCTCGTAGCCATAGGCTTGATCAACAGGATAGTTGGTAAGCTAAGGAAGAGCGGCGCGATAACCAGGTCTGCAGAGGGAAAGTTCAAGCTAATCATAGTGCTGATAGGCATAACGCTCTACCTATCCTACATATTCACGCTCATTAAGTCGGAGGCGCTGTGGATCCTAGCTATAATAGTGGGCTTCTCGGTGGGCCTCATATTCTACTCCATCCGGCACTTCTTCGAGAACCTCTTCACGTTCATAATGATATCGTCGTCGAACGTGATTAGGGAGGGCGAGCGGGTCATCGTCAGGCTCGGGGAGAGCGAGGTAGAGGGCCACGTTGTCGAGATGAACGAGAGCTACGTAGTTATAAGGACCCTTCACAACGCCCTCGTATACATACCCAACGCTCAGCTGGTCAAGGCAGTGATAGTGAGGCCCTCGCAGACCACGCTCAGGCTCAAGGTAACGGTGAGAGCTGGAGAGCGAGAAACCATAGACATAGACGCCATAGCCAGAACCATCGAGAGCGTGGTCATGAGCTGCAGACTCATAGACAAGTCCAATATACAGGTTAGGCCCGTCGAGGTGTACGACGGTACGGTTGTTGTGGTTGTGGAGGCTGATGTGCTCAATCCGAGGAACGTGGACGAGGCCTACACCGAGATCGTGAATAGGCTTAGGACCGTACTAAAGCACAAGGTGAAGATAGAGCTCATTGACTAGCCTAGAGGATAGAGCTGAAATCCTAGCTTTGTCACAGCCTAGGTGCGGGTGACTCCCGTGCCCGACATGGAGTACACAACCCTAGGGAAAACAGGGCTCAAGATCTCGAGAGTTGGGCTAGGAACCTGGCAGTTCAGCCACGATTGGGGCGTACTAGAGTACGAGAAGGCTAAGAACGTTATAAGCAGGGCTCTGGAGCTAGGGATAAACTTCTTCGATACCGCAATGGTCTACGGCATGGGTATAAGCGAGCGCTTCCTAGGCAAGGCACTTAAGGAGGCTGGGGCCAGCAGGGATAGCGTGGTGATCTCCACAAAGATACCGGGGCAGTTCCTCAACAGAGACGATGTTCTGAGGAGCGTCGAGAAGTCGCTGAAGCTCCTAGGACTCGACTACGTGGACATACTCCTAGCTCACTGGCCACCGTGCTGGCACAACTTCCCAACTAGGGAGTACGCTAAGGCTATGGAGCAGCTTGTTAAGATGGGTAAGGTTAGCTACCTAGGGCTAAGCGACTTCCCGCTAGAGCTAGTCGAGAGCTTCGCAAGCTACCTCTCGGTGGCAGAGCTAGTAGTTCTGCAAGTTAGGTACAACCTCGTCGAGAGGTGGGCTGAGGAAGAGCTCATTCCCTATGCAGAGAAGCACGGTATTACAGTTCAGGCCTGGAGCCCTATAGCAAAGGGGGCTCTCACGGGCAAGTACACGCCCGATAACTTGCCGAAGTTCGAGGACATTAGGGCCCAGGACCCGATATTCCATCCAAAGAACTTTACTCAGGTCTGGGAGCTCGTTAAGAAGCTCAACGAGATAGGGTCGAAGTACGGAAAGAAGCCGGTTCAGGTAGCGCTGAACTGGCTCATCATGGCTAGCCCCCGCGTCGTACCAATACCTGGAGCTAAGACGCCGGACCAAGTCGTTGATATTGCTGGCTCGGTAGGGTGGAGGCTAAGCTTTGAGGACTGGAGGCTTCTGGACGAGATTAGCAGAGGTATAAGGATTCAGTACTCGGTGTACTACGTGGAGAAAGAGGTTAGCTAAGGAGCTACTCCTCCTTAGGCGGCTGGTAGGTAGATGCCTTCTCAATAGCTTTCTTAACTCTTTTCTCGAGGGTTTGAAGCGCGTCCCTAAGTGCTGTGAGCAGCTCCCAGCCCCTTCCATCAACTACGAATGTCCCTAGATCTGTAACGAGCTTTATCCTAACTCTATACCTCCTCCTTCCCTCCTCCTTCTCAACCTTGGTCTCCTCCTTTATGCTCAGCTTCATGTCTATAACATTCACCATTCTGCTGAACGTGGATAGGTAGTCGTTCACAAGCTTCTCAACCTGCAGCTTGGTTAGCGGATCCTTCCCCACAACCTCAGCAACCTTAGCCTCGAGAGGCTGTACCTGCACCAAGCTCTCGACATACTTCTTCATAACGTCCAGGCCGCTGATTACACCGACAACCCTCTCCCTCTCTGTTATGGGCATGCCAGAGATCTCGTAGTGTAGAAGGGTCTGCACAACCTCCCTAAGCGGAGCTGCCCTATGGGTGTATATCGGTGGCGACGACATGAAGTCCCTTACTGGAGCTGCGAGGAACTCCTCCTCGCTCCTTATCCACTCGTAGCCTTTCCTCCTCGTTAGCCTTATGTTGTAGAGCCTCTCGACTATATCCCTCAGCGTTATGACTCCAACGATCTTCTCGTCGTCGTCAACCACGGGTAGCCTAGATATGCCGCTCTTGAGCATGAGCCACCTAGCTCTAGCTATGCTCTCCTCCTCGTGGATGGTTATGGGCGGGGTGCTCATCGCGTCCTCAGCCTTCATGTCCGGCACGAGATCGTTGTCGAGCATGTACCTAAGTATATCCCTTCTAGTGACTATAGCTAGGAGCCTCCGCTTCTCGTCAACTATAGGCACCATCCTAGCCTTCCACGAAACGAACTTCGCTATAGCCTCGGGTATCGGGGTTCCGGTAACTATCGAGTACGGGGGCTCCATAACCGTGAGGACCTTAGTATCCCTTCCAGCACCCCTCATCAGAATGTCTCTGTAGCTGAGTATCCCAACAAGCCTATTCTTATCCCCGACAACCGGTACAGCCCACAGCTTTAGCTCCCTCATCTTCCCTATTACCTCCCCTATCCTCATCATGGGCTTCGCTACGAAGGGAGGCTCTATAGCTATCTCGTCTATGGGCCTAGCTCCCTCCCTGCTCAAGGCACGTCCCCTAGAGAATGCGCTCGCGGTCTAATTAACTCATTCGAGTGGGCTAGGGCTCGATACAGAGAAGAAGCCTAAACCTCTTTGCATTAGGGTCCCACTCCTTGCACAGCACCCTAGACCTAACGAGATCCGCAACCACTGATCTAAGCACCCTAGAGTCGATGAAGATCCCCCTCCTCTCAATCTCATCCCTAAGCTCGTCGAACGTGGGCTTCCTCTCCCTAACGACCTCTATAACCATTCTAGCTAGATCCAAAGCCTCTCACCAGAGACCACGTTCTTGGATCCACCGCCACCCTAGGCCTGAGACCAGCTCTCCTAAGCCTCTCGCGCACACTCGGGTATAGAATCGTGTACTCTAGCTCGAGAAGCGATGGTAGCTCGGGATCCACCTCCCTTAGCTTAGCGAGGAACTGCGTAACATCGTCATCGCTGCAGAAGCTAGCTACTAGAGCTGGCCTTGCAGCAACCCCGCTCCTAATCAAGTTATCTAGGGCTCTCAGCTGAGAGAACCAGTACCTAGCGTCAGCCCCAGTCACCCTCGAGAATGTCTGTGGGGAGCAGCCCTTTATCGAAACCCTCACGAGGAGCCTATCGAATCTAGCTAGCTCTCTAGCCCTACTAGGCTCCTCCCCGATAACGATCCCGTTGGTCTCGAGAATGAACACCTCGCCTCTCCCAACCCTATTATGGAGGTACTCTAGGAGACTGATTAGATGGTCCCAGCATAGGGTAGGCTCGCCACCGCTAACCCTAACTATGCGGTATCCCCTAGCCTCAGCTATCCTAAGGAGCCTCTCCCCAACATCTTGAGGGTAGTAGAACCTCCCTACCTCGCTAGGCCTAGAGTTAGCTCTCCAGCTCCAGCAGAAAACGCATGAGAGGTTGCAGCCGACAGCGTCAGCAACGGAGGAGCCGCCGTAGAATCTAGAGGGTCTAAACCTGTAGTACTTCCTAGCTAGATCATCTCTGCAGACAGCAGCCTCTACGCGACGCCCCCTTTCGATAGGGTCGAAAACCATGGTTTACGCCAGCGGGGAGGAGCATATGCACTGCCTTATCGATACAGTTGCTACGGTATTGGCATACACCCTATCGTTAACGACAACAACCTGCGAGCTTGGATCAAGCCACGGCTCGAAGGAGGTTATGATGCTGCTCCTATTGATAACTATGCTGCTCTCAACGCTCTGGCTCGCGCAGATGTAGCATCCCCTGAGCACGGAGCTGAGCTCTAGGTGAAGAAGAACGTACCTACTAACCGACTTTACGGGGCATAGGGTCTCAGCATCGCTAGGTGATCTCGTCAGAACTATGACTCTAGCACCGCTCTTTGCATAGCTAGCTAGCTCTGGAGCAACGTCCCTCACGAAGCCCTCTGTTAGGCACGGGATCGAGACCACGATCTCGGAGACGGAGCTCGATACCCTTCTAAGCGCCTCGAGAGCATCCCTAAGGGTCTTAGCGTGGTCTAGCCTCGTAGCCTCTATCTCGAGATCGCTCAAGGTCTCTATAGCCTCCGGACTTAGGAGGCTGCTAGGGATCTCAGCGGACACGAACCTTACGCTATCATCCCTATAGCCTCTCCGAAACGTTACCAGACCCACGAGGTCTCCGAGGAGCAGCGTTAGCAGTAGGTAGAGGTCGAAGCACTCGCTGTAGAGCTCAACCCCGCTCTCCAGCCTGGTAACTCCATAGACAAGCCTAGGACCTAGCTCGCGGCACCTCTCGGTCACGTACGGGCACAGAGATGCCTCTACGTAGCTCTCCAGAAACTGCTTGTAGTCTCCCCCAGCTAGTCTCTTAAGAACGTGTATAGAGTCGCTTGGAACGACCCTAGCCCGGCTAACCTCCTCAAGGGACGATACTAGCGAGGCTCCGCGAAACTCCTCCTCGATGCGCAGAGAGCTAGCTGGAAACACTATGCGGGGCGTAGCTAGCTTACCGCGGCACCCGTAGCTCTCCAACACGGTTGATATGGAGAGAGCTCTCGCCATCTCTCCTTAACCGCGTGATAATCGCTCGTCGCACCTCTCTAAAAGCTCCTCGAGATCCGTATCGTGGTACTTGAGAAGATGCGTAACGAGGGACGACGTTCTCTTGAAGCTCTTGCCGCAGAAGGGGCATCTCTTACCGCCTCGGTACTCGCCCAGCACGCTGGTTATGCATATCGATACTGCGTACCTCTCGAAGTAGTGCCTCTCCCCAAACACTGGCTTTAGTCCCGCTAGCCACCTAGCTATGGAGCGCAGTATCTTGCCCCTATCACGGCTGTTAAGAGCCAAAGTTTCACCGCAGAGAGCCTCTGGCTGAGGCGAAACTCTATAGCGTACACTAATCAAGTTTACCCCCGTAACCAAAGGAGGGTATTAGGAGGGGCAGGTCATTCCCTCGGTTTATCTCGAACCGCTAGATGTATTAAGAGGGGGAGGGTCGGTCTTCGTGGTGCTGAGAGAGTGCTTAGGGATCTGCTCAGCAGGTTTAGGAGGAGGGAGCCTAGCTTCGAGAGACTCGATAGGGACTCGGTAAAGGCGATATTCCTAGCGCTGACGGGTATAAGGAGGGATCTCGTGGAGGCGTTCCGCGAGCTCAAGGATAGGAGGATGAGGGATCTGTACGACCCGTTCTCCTACATGATGCTGCACTTCGATAAGCTCCACCAGTTTCTCAGGAGGTTCAGCGGAATGCCTCTCTACATAGGCGAGGAGCAGCTGAGGGGAACGTGCCTAGAGAAGGGGGTTGACGCTTGCATAGACAGCCTATCGCCCGAGATAGCCGTTGTTCTAAGGAGGATAAGGATCGCTGCGCAGATACTGAAGAAGGCCTCTAGCACAGAGACACCCTCCTCTATTCGAAGCGCTATAGGCGAGCTCGACAGCCTAGTCGAGGGCTTGGCCCGCGAGCTGATGCACGCTCTAGGCTAGCTCGCAGGCTTTAGCGCGTGTGGCGGGGTGGCTACAGCTTGAGGCTCCGAGCTCTATCCCTATCCGTAGCCCTAGTGCTTCTAGTGCTAGCCTCTCTCGCATCGTCGTTTGCAGCATCGTCGCAGCTGCAGTTCGTGGATCGCGTCAGAACACTTTACATAGTTGCAGTCTCGACTCTTCCCAACGGCACTAACGTTGGTGTCTACGCAAAGCTCAGAGTCGAGGTTAGGTGCCCTGGCCACGGCCACGTGTATATCGAGACGTGGCCCCTCACGGAGATAGATACCCAGGCTTCTGCGCGCGTGGCAGCCATGGTTGCCGCTATGGTTGCTGGAATGCCGTTCAGCTACTGCGACTACTTCGCATCAATAATATCCAACAGCTCGATAGTTGGAGGGCCTAGCGCTAGCCTAGCTATGGCCGTAGCCTTCGCTGCAGCGTTGATGGATCTTCATCTAGATAAGAGGGTGGTGATGACGGGAATGATAATGCCTGACGGCAGCGTAGGTCCTGTAGGAGGCCTCTACTACAAGCTTCATGCGGCTGCAGAGGTTGGGGCGAGGCTCTTCCTCATACCCTACGGCCAGATAAACACCACGGTTGTAGAGACCGTCGTTAGGAGATCGGGGGCTATGGTAGTGGTTACGCAAGTTCCCAAGACTGTGAACCTGGCTAGGGTTGGGAAGAAGCTCGGTGTTGAGGTTAAGCAGGTGGCTACGGTGTTCCAAGCTCTTAGCTACGCTACAGATGGTGAGTACAAGGCGCCATCTAATCCGGCTCTAGTCTCTAGGTACCTAGCGAGCGTTAGGAGTAAGCTAGAGCCTCTTGTGAAGGGATGGATAAGTGTTGAGACTAGAGAGATAAACTCCACGCTGTCTGAGTTCAGGGTGCTTTGGAGCAACGTTTCTAGAGAGCTTCCGGGGTACGTGCGTAGCATTGTTGGGCAGCTCGTTAACGAGACGAGGGCTAGCCTAGAGGTAGCTGTTGAGCAGGGTAGGAAGCTAGAGGCTAAGGGTCTTCTCTACGCGGCAGCCTCGAGGTACTTCTACGCGCTGGTCCTAGCAAAGCAGCTTCTCTACACCGCGAGGATCCTAGAGTCTCCCCACAGCGTGAACGCTTCCGCGAGAAGCATTATCGCTAGGGCTAGAGGAGTTCTGCAGGAGCTTGAGAGGAGGCTCAGCAGCTCTCCAACCCTCTACTCTCTATCTGTAGCTATGGACGTGGCTGAGAGGGCGTTCAACGCTATAGACAGCGCTAGGAGAGCGATCAAAGCCATCTCCTCTAGAACCATAACCGGGCTAGCGCTAGCATCCTACGAGCTTGGCTACGCTGATGCAAGGGTTCTATCTGCAGAGATGTGGATGGAGCTCCTCAACTCTAGCCAGCCTAGCTCCCCACGGGTATCGCTAGCTAGCGTCTGGAGGGCATCGCAGAACGTGATAGACTACGCGAGGACCGTTGGGAGCTACGTCTACGCGCTCGCTACAGAGATAGGCGTGTCCAAGCCTAGCGAGATAGAGTCAGCGAACAGGTTCCTCGAGATGGCGGAAGCCTCTAGGAACCCTATCTTCAGGCTTACTCTAGCGATAGAGGGGCTTAGCTACGCCTACACAGCTCTGGTCAAGCTCTTCGCGCTTCCCTACACCGTGAGTGCGCTCAACAGATCCATAGAGACGCTGATGACCTTGCTGATAGAGAGGAGCGCCCTACCTCCGGATGCAGCTCTCTACCTAGAGCTCGCTAAGCTTACGAGCGGTAGCTACGCGCTGGAGCTCTACTCGAGGATAGCGATAAGGCTAGCCAGCATGCTGAGCCTCCTCCTCGAGACAGAGGCGCCTCGCGTGAGCTACGCAACGCATACAGCCCCTAGAACCGTAACGGTTACACAGACCGTTACGAGAACCTCCGTCTCGACCGTGACCACGACCCGCACAGTCACATCGACGAGCGTAGCGACGCACACTCTAGTCAAGACGGTGAGAACCGTATCTATACTCAAGTACGGAAAGAGCTATACGGCTCAGTGGATAGCTACAGCGGCTCTAGCGATAGCTATCGCTGCCCTAGCCCTAGGTGTAGCTGGCTACGCGAGGAGCAGGAGGTGGGAGCATGGTTACGCTGCTGGTAGTTAGCGACGCGCACATACCCGACAGAGCCTTCGAGCTCCCTCCCGAGATAGAGGAGCTCATAGAGTCGCGGAGACCCTTCCCCATAGTTATCTACGCGGGGGACTTCACTGGATACAACTTCTTCGAGAAGGTGAGGTCGTGGGGGAGGCAGCTAGTCGCTGTCTCCGGAAACATGGACTACCTAGACCTCCCCGAGAAGCAGGTGATAAGCGTTGAGGGGATAAGGATAGGGGTCATACACGGGGACCAGGTGTATCCAAGGGGGTGCATACCTAAGCTAACTAGGGTAGCTCGTAGAATGGGGGTTCAGGTGCTGGTCTCGGGACACACCCACGCACCTTTCATAGAGGTGCACGGCGGCGTCATACACCTCAACCCTGGGTCGATGACGGGCGTCCCTAGCGGTGGAGGAGGTTCGCTAGTGCCTTCAGCGATGATTGTCGAGGTCTCTAGCGGTCTCCTAGAGGTCGAGCTCTACGAGGTTCCAGAGGAGGGCAAGCTTGTTTTGAGTAGGCGTGAGAGGCTTCCACTAGCTCCTCTCGAGGCGTAGCTTGTTGAGCATAGCTAGATTCCTTCCACCCCTTCTCTTAGCGGCAGTCTCCTCCCCCCTAATCGCCTTCGCTATAGCTAGAGCCGAGGTATCGAGAGGGATCGTCTGCAGGGATGTTCATAAGCCCTACGATGTTAGGGTGCCGTGCTTCGCGGGTCCAGCACTTGCTGTAGCTATAGTCGCGGGGCTCGGAGCGATGTACAGCCTCGGTCTCATAGGCCTAGGCAGGTTCCTCGCGATCTCCCTAAGCCTAGCTATAGCGGTAGTCATAGGTCTAGTCGATGATGTTCGGGGATTATCAGCGCGCGCTAAGATAGGCCTAGGGCTCCTCCCAGCGATACCCGTGCTAGCTCTACACCAATTCGTTCCCCGCCCCTGGATACCGTTCTTTGGCCACGCGAGAATGTACCTAGTCTACCCGCTTCTAGTGCTAGCAGCCTACACAGTGTTCTGCAACGGCGCTAACATGATAGATACTCACAACGGGCTGCTCGTAGGGGGCTCCCTATCGATAGTAGGAGCATCGCTAGCTCTAGCAATAGCTCTTAGAGCGCCGCTAAGCTACGTCGAGACCCTAGCTGTAGCGATCTGCGCCCTAGCCCCCTACGCCGTGCTAAACATCTACCCAGCTAGAATCTTCAACGGGAACTCCGGCTCTTTCGTAATAGGGGCGCTGCTAGCCACTTGCGCCATAACGTGCAGAATGGAGTCGCTATACGTGCTCGGAAACATGGTGCTATTCGTAAACGGCTTGCTATACCTAGTCTCAGTGCGAGGCTTCCTCCAGAAGGAGCACGTTAAGAGACCCACGACTGTTGAGCCAAGCGGGGAGATGAAGCCCTCCTGCGATCCGCGAGCACCACTAACCCTCGTAAGAGTAGCTCTAGCCCTCCTGGGAGGAGCCGATGAGAGGAGACTCGTTAGAGCCATACTCATAGCCTACCTAACGAACGCTGCCGCTGCAGCAGCGCTGGTCGCCGCTATGGGCTACAGGCCGTGAAGTCAGCAAGCCGGAAGTCATCACTTTTCAGGGCCTAACCTGCTCATCATTTCAGCTGCGGGCGACTCATCACTTCTCAGGCGAGGATAATATCATCATCTGCTGCGTTAGGAAGCGGGCTAGTGCTCTTTTAAGTTATAAGTATCTGTGCTTCGCTTGCTTGAAGGGGTGCGGATTGGCTTGCAGCCTAGCTGGATCCGCTAGGCTAGGTGCAGCGCTTCTATTCGCTGCGGGAGCTATGCTGCTCTCAGCATCAGTGATCTACGTAGTATGCTGCTCTTCCGCGCTGCTCACGCTTCGTGTTGGATCCGCTTGTGCTCGCTACGTAGTTGCAGCTGCTGCGGTTCCAGCTATAGTTCTCGGTGGGCTAGCGCTCTTCGCCTCTGTAGGTGTGTGGAGGCTAAGGTCGTGGGCTGGCTCGCTAGCTATATGCGTCTCCGTAGCGATGGTCTTCCTATCAGCGCTCTGGGTTCCTAAGGTGCGGTGCCTAGGTTCTCTAGACCCCTCGCTGCTGGTACCGCTAGCATCTCTAGCTAGCGCTGTGTGCATAGCTATATCGTGGAAGTGCCTTAGGTAGCCTCGCTGCACAGCCTCTCTAGAACGCTAAGCCTATACACCAACCTGCTGAGCCTCTCGTCACGCTCATCGATCTCGAGATCCTCGAACTCCAGAGCTCTGCGAAGATCGTCGAGCGTAGCGCAGCGCTTAACGTAGCTGAGAGCGTTCATGAACCGCGGAAAGTTTTCGGATGGGCTGAAATATCTGAAGAGTCCGTAGAGCTCTATCCTAACCTTGCTCTGCCCAGCTAGCCTAGCTAGCGACGTAATCTTTCTGCAGTTGCTAGCTAGGTAGCTAGCTAGAGCTTCGCGAAGTAGCTCGAGCGCCTCCTTCAGCAGATCCTCGTGGCACTCGCTCATAGCATACCACCGCTCCGCACGGGCACACTTCCTCGCACGCTCGGCAGCCTATGCATGTCGGGAGGATTCTAGGGGTTCCGCTATCGTCGATCTCTATGGATTGGGCTGGGCATGTGAAGTAGCAGGAGAAGCAGTGGCAGCAGTGAAGGAGGTTTACGCGGCAAGGTGGGTGCGCGGCTTGCCTAGTTAAAAAGGTGTTACTTCTTGAGCTCGCCAAGTCTCTTAGCGACGTACTCCCTAGCCTCTAGGTACTTGTAGATTATTGCCATTGCTGCAGCAGCTCTCTCGGGTGTTGGATACGCTGGTATCTGGTGCTCGGTTAGGTACCTAATCGCGTCGTAAGCCTCCTTGCCTCCTATCAGCGACACGGTTATAGGCTTCCTTATCCCAGTGTCCTTCAGCGCCTTCACTATCTCCTCAGCTACACCCATTGGATCGGTTACTGCGGTGTGGCAGTAGAGCACCACTATCGAGTGCACATCGGGGTCCTTCAGCGCTGCTACTAGGCTCTTGTAGTACCACTCGGTTGGAGCCATACCGGTTATGTCGATTGGGTTAGCTAGCGATGCGAAGGGCGGCACGAACTTCTTTATCTCCTCGACGGTGTAGCTCGGAGGCTTCTTTAGGTATATGCCGAACTCAGCTAGGGTATCCGTAGCCTGCACTCCAGCGCCTCCACCGTTTGTTATGATAACTAGGTTGTCTCCCTTGGGCAGCGGGTTCCACGATAGGGACTTCATCCAGTCGAAGGCCTCCTCAACGCTCTTAGCCATCAGCACTCCTCCCTGCTTGAACGCGGCGTTGTAGATAGCTATGTTTCCAGCTAGGCTGCCAGTGTGGCTAGCTGCTGCTCTTGCTCCAGCCTCTGTTCTACCGGCCTTGATCGCTATTATCGGCTTCTTTAGCGTTGTCTTAGCAGCTACCTCTATGAACCTCTTACCGTCCTTAACGCCCTCTATGTATAGCAGTATCACCTTCGTGTTGGGGTCCTGCTCGAAGAACTCTAGGAAGTCAGCGTCGTCTAGGTCAGCCTTGTTCCCTATGCTTATGATTGCTGACACACCTATCTTCTCTAGGATGGTCATTCCCATCAGCGCTATTCCTAGAGCGCCGCTCTGCGACACGAACGCTACGTTGCCCGGTATCACGTCTCTAGGACCGAACGTAGCGTTTATCCTCGCGTGGGTGTAGACGTAGCCGAAGATGTTGGGGCCCAGTATCCTCATGCCGTACCTGTGAGCTATCTCAACTATCTTCTCCTCCAGCTCGACGTTGCCAACCTCCTTGAACCCAGAGCTTATCACTACAGCGAACTTAGCTCCAGCCTTTCCAGCGTCCTCAATGACGTCGGGGACCTTTGGTGCGGGGACCGACACCACCACTACGTCTACGGGCTCGGGGATCGCCGATACCTTGGGGTAGCACTTGAGGCCCATTATCTCGGTAGCGTTGGGGTTCACCGGGTATATCTTGCCCTTGTACCCGAACTCTATCAGGTTCTTCAGCACCATGTACCCGATCTTGCCGGGGTGCCTA
>JAADCV010000026.1 GCA_013154235.1 Thermoproteota archaeon
ATCATTGCTTACGAAGATCATTGCTTACGAAGATCATTGCTTACGAAGATCATTGCTTACGAAGATCATTGCTTACGAAGATCATTGCTTAAAAGCATCGAGAGCAAGTTATAGGTTAGGGTTAGGGTATAACCGAACTAGGTGAGCTTATGGCTAACAGTATGCTCGTGGACATGCTCGACGACCTAGATATGGATATACTTAGACTGCTAGCTGAGAACTGCCGTAGGAGCGCCCGAGAGATAGCTAGGATACTCGGTAAGTCGCCTACAATTATAGCTAAAAAGGTGAAGAAGCTCGAGCAGCTAGGCATACTCGTTGGGTGCCGCGGCGAGATAAACTATCGTAAGTTAGGCTATGGATTGCTGGCCTTGATACTGCTAAACGTCGAGGGAGCCCATATAGAGGAAGTAGAGCGTCAGCTTGCAAGTGAGCCCAACGTTAGGATAGTGTACGATATAACGGGCGACTTCGACGTTGCGGTAGTTGCGTTATTCAAGAATGTTGAGGATCTTGATAGATTTGTGAAGAAGCTTCTCAAAAACCCATATATTCGTAGAAGCGTAACAAGCGTCGTGTTTAGAGCTGTCAAGGACAGCATAAACATCAGATTCTAGCGCTTCTTTATCCAGAGCATAGCCTCCATAACCTTATCGAGGTTAGCAACGAACACGCCTATCATCTGGTCAGCAACTCCTCCTATCCAGATCACTAGATCCTTATGAACCACGAGTCCGTCTCCAAAGATAACTCCGGGCCTATCCCCATAGTACTCCTCGATCCTCGAGGGCTCTAGGAGATAGTTTGTCATAGCCTTAACGTTCCCCTCGCTATCGACTATAGCTAACCCATTGAGGTATCTTCGATCTACTACCTGTACTCCGTGCCACCCTACTAGGTACTCGTCCTTACCTATCCGCACGGTATTAGTTGACCATCCAACCTTGTACTCCCACGGCTCGTTTACGAGCGTTGGCTCTAGAGTGTCTAAGCGCACCGTTAGATCGTCTACGTTTAGGATCGACTTCCAGCACACCATAACTCCCTTAATGTTTAGCCTAGTTAGGAAGCTCCACTCATTTTTAGTCCCTTCCACAAAGGCGCTATCCCTCCAGTCGCTTGGAAGGAACTTCTCACCCCTATAGTCTATTGTTAGGAAACCGCTTCGCACAACCTTTAGCTCTCTGTCTAAAGTTGCTAGGCACTGAATGGATCTACCGCCATAAACGTGGAACTTTCTTGCTCCCGGAACTATCCCCGTATACAATATAGTTAGAGAGTTGTTCACGATTTGCGCTCTAGCGTCTTCGCATCCCCCGATATCCCACGGATTCCTTGGGTACACCACTATAGAGACCTTAATGGGTTTGTCCAGAGCCTCACCTTCGAGAATCTTATCCAGGTTTAGTTTGAAGAACCCGATCGCTGAAGGGTACCAGAAGTAACCCGGTATTATCCTTGGGAAAACCCATAGCTCTCTTTCATTGACTAGCAGCGCTCCGGGGTTGAAGAGAGCCACGGGCTTTCTAAGAGGGTGCTCTATCTCTACGTCAAATGGAGAAATATAGCAGAGCGGCTCGAATAACTTCCTGACTTCGGGCTTTCGAAGCCCCCTAAGCTGTGAGTACGCTCTATCTATCTTCTGGGTAAGTATCTGGACCAGCTCAGGAACAGCGTCTACGTCCTT
This sequence comes from Thermoproteota archaeon, assembly GCA_013154235.1. Classification (GTDB taxonomy): domain Archaea; phylum Thermoproteota; class Thermoprotei_A; order Sulfolobales; family Ignisphaeraceae; genus JAADCV01. Next base: position 1,688 of record JAADCV010000026.1, read on the forward strand.
AATTCCCTCGAGTGGGTTGCGCGTGGGAATCTCCACGCTAAATCACCAGCCTCTACGGGGCTAAGCAAGGGGTCGAGGTTTATAAGGCTAGTACTAGGAGAAGCCTGGAGCCTTCTCTAGACCTAGTATCCTTAGCGTGGATAGAACCTCTTCCTCCGAGTTCAGTGGGTATATTATCAGAACTCGATCTCCCTCGTTAGCGTGTAGCTTAGCCATGTTGTAGGGAGTTACTGCGATCCACTCGCTGTTCTTTCTCAGCGCTAGGGGCATCGCTCCCCAGTCGTCTAGCGCTCTGTAGAGCTTCTCCATGGAGATACTCTTTCTGCACACAAAGATGGATGCTCTCTCGTCAGAGCTCTCGATCAGCTCTGACAGCACATCGCGATACTCGTCCTGCGCAGGTATCGTTACTATGTAGGTTAGTGCATCGGAAGCGTCCTCTAGCCTAGTAACGAGCCTAAGCAGGGCTGCCTTATCATCTACGCTAAGCTCGCTAGTACTTATCAGCATTGCCGTTACAGTGTTCCTTAAGTTATCGAAAAATGCTTCTAGCTCTAGAAGCTCCTCCGAGAGCTGAGGATCCTGAGCCTTTAGCTGGTAGTGCGCTAGGTCGTTGAGTAGCACAAGCATGTCTGTCATAGAGTCGATGTGCTGCAGCAACGGCTTCAGCTGGTTAGGAGGCTCTACAGGTTGCGTGATCTGAATCCCTAGGTTTCTACACATCTCGCTAATGTTGTCCTTGAATCCCTTGACGTAAACCACGTCGTTGCGCTGAATGATCTCGTTGCTAGGGTTAATTATCCACTCGCCTCTGCGGAGAACCGTCAGCACCTCCACGGAGAATATCTCCTCGAGATCCCGTGCTGAAGAGCCTTCGACCTTATCTCCGGGAACCGGAAGCACTAGCACATCGCTTAGGTGCGATAGGTAGCTCGCTACGCTGGAGCTAGGGCGCTGGTCTCGTAGAACAGACATTGCTAGATCCTTGAAGGAGTCCATAACCTTGTCGACACCAAGAACGTAGATGTATATGGGTATCGCCTTCCACGCCTCATCAACGTTGTGTCCTACGACCACGGACATGTGTATGAGTAGCTGGTAAGCTATCTCGTCAACAACGTTCTCGAGGCTAGCTATATGCTTAGCAACGTTCTTATCTCCAAAGGTGTACATGTATGTCCCTATCTCTATAGCTACATGAAGGTACTGGCTGAGCTTCTTAAGAGCCTCAGCTATGGAGAGGGGCTGGTACCTTAATCCCCTGAGCTTCGTGTGAAGCATTCTATGAAGCTCCTTCTCTACATCGCTGACCTCAACTCCTTGTTGTGGAGGTTCCGAAGAGGTGCTCATCTCCCTCCTGAACCCTTGGGGTTTACGTGTAGAGAGTTAAAATATTGTAGCGCTTTCGCCTTTAATGGTCAGAGACTTAGAAGGCGGGATGATGCGATGGAGACGAGTGAGGATCACGATATCTCGGGAGACGAAGAAGGATCTCATGGAGGGCAGCATATCGTTAATGCTGTGCAACGTTGGGGACTATATCTCGGGCTTCTACCTACAGTACTTCGAGCCTATAATAAGGAGCGCTCCACTGCTGCTTGCCCTGCTTCCAGCAGCAAGCGATGCTAGAGGCGACGTTTACTCAAGCTACGGATCTAGACTAGGTACCCTTCTCCATCTAGGTGTGTTCGATAGGTACAAGCTTCCCGAGCTAGTTGCGCTAGGGATCCTGATAGTGCTAGTCAATGTATGGGTAGGCATACTCTTGTTCGTGATTGGAGCGGTGTTTCACCACTATAGTCTACCTCTAAGCGACCTAGCATTCGTCTCGCTAGCCTCAGCACTAATATCGGCTCTGTTCATGGTTCCCGCTACAACGGGGCTAGCCATAGCCTCCTTCAGGAAGGGTTGGGACCCTGATAATCTTGTGGCTCCTATAGCCACGCTCTTCGGAGACATCGTGACTATACCTACGATTGTTGCGAGCTACATGATAGCGCTATCGCTACCTCCTATCGCTAGGTTAGCCCTAGTGTACGTGTCTATAGGCGTAGCTTCAGCTCTTCTAGTATCGGTGGTGGTTCTCCGCAGGAAGAGGAAGAGTTGGGAGAGGTGCGTTAGGGTCGTTAAGGAGAACATATTCGTTATAATGGCCTCTACATCGTTTAGCGCGCTAGCTGGCGCGATACTCCTAGCGAACATATCCTCAGTTCTATCATGGAAAGGAATCATAGCTGTCGTGCCAGCGTTCCTCGAGGATGGGGGTGCTATAGCCTGCAGGTTCTCGTCTAGGTTAACAACGATGCTTCACTTAGGTAAGATAAAGCCTGAGATCGTGCCTAGGAACAGCTGGGTGTTCTCTCAAGTGGGGATAAACTATGTGCATGCAGCAATGGTATTCACATCTCTAGGGGGTTTCGGAGCTGCTATGGCACTCATAGCCCACGCCACCTTAGCGGATGCGCTAACGGTGTTCATAGTTGTTGAGCTCGCTGGCTTTATGCTTACTACGATAGTATCGCTGCTCACGTACTTTCTAGCAATAGCCTCGTATAAGCTTGGGATAGACCCTGACAACGTTCTAGCGCCGCTGCTGACCAGCATGGCCGACGCTATAGGGACGTCGTCGTTAGTGCTGATGATTAGTGTTATTGGGAGCTACTTTGGGTAGTACCTGAATGTTTTCTGTGGCGTATGTATGTGAACTTCTATGAAGTCCTCTATGGTGCTCGTGAGGATCTTTGGTGTTAGAACCTGCTCAACCTGAAAGAGCCCGGCCATATCATCCATGAACACGGTTATCTTAACGGGCCTCTCTCCTTTCTCAATCTCAACGCGCCTAATGCTGAGAGCGCTCACAGCGTGCATATCCATCTTGCCTAGACGGTACGGGATTCTAGCTCTACCTTCAGACATGTCCAGACCATCCGATATCTTTACTACGCCGCACTCTGTCGACAAGCACTTGGTGTTGTACTCGGTAGCGAATATCATGTGCATTATCTCCTGCCTTATTGCTATCACGCGCTTCCTAGGCCCCTCGATGACTTGCGGTAGCAGTCTATCAAGTATATCCTTAGCTAGTAGCGCGCCTACGTACTCATGCAGTGTTCTGTGTACTGCGTTTCCAATATCGTGTAGGTACGCAGCGAAGAGTATGGCTACCTTAGCCTCCTCTAGGTTCCGCGCAGTGCCGTCCCTAAGCATTGTGGAGTGTATGCCTTCCCGCACAAGCATATCGAAGATCTCTAGCGATGTACCTGCAACTATCCTAGCGTGAACAATCCCGTGGTCGTTGTACCTCAGCCTAGTAACAGCCATTACGTTACTCATCTTTAGAAGCTCGTTAACCTCTTCGTCCTCCTCTAGGAGATGAAATGCTCTGTGAAGTACTGGCGAAGACGATATGTGCCTCTGTATCAAGCTTGGAGAAACTACCGCCAAGGCTCTAGACCTAATAGCGTTTTACAGCCGCCTAACTAAAATCTCTAACCCTGGTGCATGGAGGTGAGCGCGGATAAGATCCTTGGGGACCTCATGGAGAGCGTTAGAAAGGTTGAGGAAGAGTTGAACATATCTGGAGCCATCGTTATCGCTGAGGGGAGGCCTAGCTGCAGCGACTGCTTAAGAATTGAGGTGGATAGCGTCAAGGATTTCACTAGGGTTCTAGCAGCAATGGTTAGGCAGGGCATAGCTGTTGGAAGTCTACCGATACTGGTACTCATACGCAGAACCTCTAACAGCGTAGCTATATACGGGGTGAATATGTGCGACCAAGTGATTGTGTCGCTAGAGCTTGAGCTAAAGTACTGAGTCTAGCTATAGCTACGTACATGAAGATGCTATCCCCCTCGAGCGTAAGGATTCGAAGAATCGCTCTAGGATACTTGAAATCCGAAGCACTTCGCTAGCTATATCCCGCAGCCTCCCTGTAACCACAAAGATAGAGTGGGGAACAGGCATCGGCAGGGATCTGCATCTAGCGACCCTAGCAATATAGATACCGGGTCTCGAGGTCCTCTCTATAACTATGCAGCTATCGTCAATGCGTTTGTACGCAATGATGCGCTGTGCTAGAGGTGCCGGTACTAGCGTGAATCCCATCTCCCTAAGGCTTCTCTGAACACGTCGAGCATCGGCACTCATTCTCAAGCACAGCTTCACATCTATGGAAGCAACTCCGTCGATATCCTCAACGCATTTCAGAACGTCTTCGGGCGAAGCTTCGAAGTCAGCGTGTATGAACATAGATACAGTATCGCTAACCATTCTCTTGGGTCTGCACGAGTTGATGACTCTGATAGCCTTTACGAAGCCGTAGTCTGGATCTATAGAGATGTCTAGAGATAGTAAAAACGAGGGTTTCAATGCTAGCACCTTTAGGCTAGAGCACGTATAGGAAGCATCCAGTGGCTATCTCTATAGCGTTGCTAGGAGGCTTCTCTCCGGGTCTCACATCAGCTAGCTTATGAAGGTGCTTGAGGTCCTCTGCGAAGGGCTCCATCTCCTTAGGTATGTAGAGTATAGCGTTAAGGGGCTCGCTGAGCCTCATGTTCCTAGACTTCTTATAGGTCCAGATACCGCTGTTTATCTTCATCACTGTTTCGAAGTGCTTTGCGAGAGGGGTATCCCACTCTGGGTTTGGCTCTGGCAGCATCTCTAGATGAACCGATTTTCCGCTACCGTACAGCTGTCTCCATATAGCGTCGGTGACGAAGGGTAGCATTGGTGCGAGGAGGAGCAGCGAGTTCTTTAGTACCGTGTGGAGGGTTCTCCAAGCGCTTCTCTGCTCCTCATCGCTGAACTCTCCCTCAAAGTTGTAGGCGCGGTTCTTTACGAGCTCTATGTAGTGCGAGGCGAATACATCCCAGATGAAGTGGTAGAGCGTGTTTATCGGGTCGTAGAAGTCTAGGTTCTCGAAGCCGCTCCTCACCTTCCTTATGACGTCGTTGAGCATGCCTAGGATGGCCATGTCCTGCGGCAGTATCTTCGCATCATCAGTCTTGGGGAAGGCGGAGACGAATCTAGCTATGTTCCACAGCTTGTTTACGAATAGGGCTCCGGTCCTCAGGAGCTGCTCAGAGAACCTGTAGTCGCTACCCAGCTTTGATGCTGCTGCAGACCAGTACCTAAAGGCATCAGCACCGTACTTCTCTATGTAGGGCTCCGGATATATGACGTTGCCCTTGCTCTTGTGCATGGCCTCGCCCTTCTCATCGAGACCCATACCGCTTAGCCTAACCATGTCGAAGGCTGGTCTTCCCAGTAGTAGGTAGATTCTTAGCACTGTGTAGTAGAGCCACGTTCTAATGATATCGATTCCCTGTGGCCTCAAAGCCTTCGCCTTGCCCTCAACGTAGAGTTTGTGCACCTCTGGGTAGCGGCTGTACCCAGACGCGTAGAGGACCGATATTGAGGAATCGAACCATGTGTCGAACACTCTCTTCTCGCCCTCTAGCGCTTCACGTGGAGCGCCGCACTTAGGGCACTTATCCCACGG
>JAADCV010000099.1 GCA_013154235.1 Thermoproteota archaeon
GCTAGGCAGTGGCTATCCCGAGCCGCGCCGAGGAGCTAGGATGGGTAGCGAGGTATACGTTTTTGACGTCGATGGCGTTCTCCTAGACGTTAGGGAGAGGCTCGAGAGAGCTAGGTCTCTAGCTAGGTCGCGCGAGGACTTCTGGCGCATCTTCTTCTCGGAGAGCCTCCTAGACCTAGATAGGCCTAGGCAGGTAGCTATATCGATGCTTCTCGATAGGGCTAGGAGAGGGCTTGTAGCTATCGTTACTGGGAGGCCCCGGAGGCTCCTCCGAAGAACCATAGATCAGCTCACGAACCTCTGCGGAGTCCCTAGATCAGCTATCTGGAGGATAGAGATGAGGGGCGAGGGGGATTACAGGCCGGGGTGGGTGGTTAAGCTCGAGAGGATTCTCGGGATTGTTTACGAGGGTTACGAGGTGGCGGAGGTTCACGATGATGACGAGGAGCTTCTGTATAGGCTCCGCAGGCACCTCCCTAGAGCTAGGCTGTATCTCCATAGAGGCGATAGCTTCGAGATCCTCTAGCCTATCGATATCCCTAGGCTCTTGAGCACTAGGTACAGAGGGTAGTAGATAGCTGCGTCAGCTATGTACTGGGGCTCCACCTGGCTATAGCTATAGCCATACTCCTTAACTATCCCCTGCGGGGGCGAGTATCCACCGACAACAAGGGTTCCGTTGCCGATAGGTATAGCTGCCCCAGCCCTGCCCTCAGGAAGCACGTAGTGGGTTGCGTAGACCTCTAGGGGGCCGCTAACATTCATCTGCGTGAGCCCAACGCTAGCGAACCCCGGAACGATCTCGGTGTTGTTGAGGTCTAGCCCAGCTGCGCTCCACGCTGTGCAGAAGCTGTTGCTGCCTAGCGCTATGCATAGGTAGCTACCGTTCACAGCTATCTCCACAGACACGGGGCTAGTTAGTGGTACCGAGAGCCCTAGGGCTAGCGGCGCTGAGCTAGATGCTGTTATGGCTCCAGTGCTCGATATCGAGACGTTCTCTAGGTAGATGCTGGTAGCTACCCCGCTAGACACGCTGATGTTTATAGCTGCTAGGCCGCTGAACGTCCCGTTGCCGAGAAGTATCAGCGCGGAGCCGCTTCCGGAGGCTGATAGGGAGAAGCTGTAGGTAACGTTATCGATGCTGTAGCTTGTTAGGAGCCACCCTAGGGTTCCGGTGAAGTCAGCCCAACCAACGATGTTTCTAAGCACTGTTGCGTTGCCCACGAGGGTGAGCACGCCGTTGCCAGCGTAGGCTACGCCCGTAGCGTTCCTCCAGTAAGGCATGTTCCTACCTAGCCCAGCGTCTAGGTAGAGCACGGAGTTGGTCGAGAAGTCGTCGTAGTGGAGCATAGCCTTCGTGAGCACCACGCTGCTCGGGGAGTAGTAGAGGTAGCTGCTTATAGCGTTGAACCACGGCGCGTAGGTGCTGGGTATGCCCCTAGCAGCAGATATGTAGCTAGGTAGCGAGGCCCCGAAGAACGAGTCTATGGCTTGCACAGCTGAGGAAGCCTCTAGGTAAGCAGCTCCTCCCCACCCAACAACCTTCTCGTTAGCGAAGTTGTGCCAGCTCTTCCCATTGATCGAGAGCCTCGGCTCGTACTTAACCTCGAGAGCTAGGACGTCCGGGCCGTTATCCAGTATGCTCCCGGTTATGAGGTAGTTCAGAATCCTCCTATCAGTTATTATCAGCACGGCGCTCCCGCCTGTGGGGAGCTGCTTGGTGACTATGGGCAGGTTCCCAACGTCTGTCGAGACGGTGTGGGTAGCGCTGCTGTAGTCAACCTCGGCAGCAGTCCCGTTGGGGTACCTAAACCAGAGCTGGGAGCCGCTGAAGTAGAAACCGTTGTTCGATAGGTAGTAGAACGCTGCCCCCACTGGCGCTACGAGGATCCACGGGTTAGCCTCTAGAGCGCTTCTGATCGCTGCAGCGTAGGCCTGAACCTCCACCTCTAGAAGCCCATCGCCATCGATGTCCCTAACGTACTGCGGTGGGAGGGGTAGGGGCTCGCCCTTAGCGTTGACTATGATCGCCCTCCTACCCCCTAGGTAGACCCTAACGGGGGTTCCGTTAGGTGCGTATCCTATAGCGGTGTAGTTCGTGAAGAGGTAGTAGAGGTCGCTCGTGCTGTTGATGATCACTATCCTTATCCCCGGAACCCTGCTAGCAGCGTTCTCAGCGTCTAGCAGCAGCTGCGTCGCGTTGACCCACCAGCCAGCTGAGTCGCTGCAGTTCAGGATAACTATGTACACGCTGATCACGATCCTCTTCAGCGAGAGCGAGCCAGATGGAAGGGTCTGGATGTAGGCTGGGGACGAGGACCCGCTCTCCGACGCCACAGCAACCTCTACGTAGCCATACCTAGAGAGCTGGGATAGGAGCTCTAGGTACTGGCTATAGCTAAGAGTAACGTTGATGATCGCAGCGCTAGAGGGCTTGACCTCCACCGGGGTCGGGAGGCGGTAGTAGAGGATGGCTGTACCCATAGGGTTCTCGAAGATGACCGCGGTCACGTTAACCGGGACGCGCCCAATGTTCCTAACGAAGAGCCTTATGGGCTGGGCTAGCGTAGCCTGCCCACCGCTGCTAGGAACAACTAGGCTGAGGCTGCTAGGCGATGACACAGCCTCTATCCTAAGCATCGGTAGCGCTGTGCGCTCGTTAACCACCCTAGAGCTGAACCTAGCTACAGCGAAGTACATCAGCACGCCCGTAGCCACAACGATCAGCAGCACTATGGCGGTAGCAACGACGGGGGACACACCTAGCCTCATCCGGAAGCCCGTAGCTATATCCAGATGGCCGCAGACAAATACTCTTCGCCTCGAGGAATTCCCCTAGGTAAGGAGATGAAGAGCCTAGAACCGCGAAGAACAGAGCTAAAACAGGTACATAAATTACTTACGCAGCTCAACGGAGAGCCACCACCCCCAAGCCCCTTACCCCCACGCTGATCACAGCGCCCTCATCTTGACGCAGGCGAAGCCGCAGCCGCTGAAACCCCTTCTAGGGAGCTCAACTCCCTGGGGAGCTCTAGGGTCGCTGCACAGCGTCTCGATCGTCTCGACGTAGCTAAACCCTGCTTGCTCGCCGAGCTCCACGACCTCCCTATGACTATAGAGCTTTGCGAAGCGGTAGAACACGGACTCTTCCCGAGCCCTTCGAAGCTCGTAGAGCTCTCCCCACGGGCTGTCGCGAGGCACGAAGCATATAGCTAGGTAGCCACCCCTTCTCAGAACCCTCCTAGCCTCCTCGAGAGCAGCTAGGGGGTTGCTTAGGAAGCATATAGTGACTATCATCGTGGCCCAGTCGAAGGATCTGGATCTAAAGGGTAGCGCCTCGCCAAAGCCGTTGACGGGGTCAACACCTCTAGCAGCAGCTAGCTTAAGCGGGTTGAGCGCTGGGTCTACGCCAACTACGTACCCATTCATGCAATCCCTAAACGCGCCAGTGCCAACCCCGATATCTAGAACCGCGCCGCTGATCCCTAGGGATCTCACGCAGAGGCACTCGCTCATCCACACGCTCCGGTTCCTAGAGTACCACGAGTCGTAGGCGCTGAACAGCCTGTGAAACACCTCGTAGCTCTCTACCAAGGTACGTAACCTACGTAGAGCTACGTTAGCTAGCTAGGGCTCCCAGCAGCGATAGAGGCGCTGTAGCCCTAAATCGCTTAGGTAGCTCCACCGAGCCTTCGTATGGATGCGCCTATAGCTCTCAATACCTAGACCCTAGCTCACGGTGCCTAGCTAGTGGGGGTAGCGAGGCTGGTAGCTAGCTTCATGGGGGCCTCGGCAGCTCTGCTGATAGCGACGCTAGTTATCTGCAGCTACGCAGCGCCATCAACAACGGTTGTTCTGCAGGGGGCTGGAGCAACGTTTCCCGAGCCCCAGCTCCTCCTATGGATAAGGATGTTTATGGAGACCCACCCAACGGTTGTGATAAGCTACCGCGGGGTTGGGAGCGGAGCTGGCCAGAGCATGTTCTTCGCCCACACCATAGACTTCTGCGGGAGCGACCCACCTCTAACCCACGAGCAGTGGGCTAAGCACCGCGGAGAGGTCATGCAGATACCCTACCTCCTCGGAGCTGTTGTGGTGATCTACAACGTTCCCGGGCTCCACGGAAGGCTAAACCTTAGCGGGAGGGTTCTAGCGCTGATATACAGCGGCAAGATACTCTACTGGGACGATCCAAGGATCCAGAAGCTCAATCCCGGAGCTAAGCTACCCCATAGAAGGATAGTCGTTGTCTACCGCGCTGACGCTAGCGGCACTCAATACATATTCACGCTCTTCCTACACAAGGCAGCCCCAGACGTATGGCCGTGGAGCCTCGTGAGCAAGGCACCTAAGTACCCGGTTATGGGCAGCGGCAGAGCTGTTGGAGGCGAGGGCAATCCCGGGGTCGCGCAGATAGTCACCTCAACACCCTACTCCATAGGGTTCGTCGAGTGGGGCTACGCTCTAGAGAAGCACCTGCGTGTAGCAGCTATAGAGAACGCCTGCGGAAGATTCGTTCTCCCAAGCGTCGAGAGCATCGAGGCTGCCGCTAGGGAAGCCGTTAAACACCTGCCCAAGGATCCTAGAGACGATTTCAGCACCGACCTCCAGCTAATAGTCTACTCCCGTAGCTGCAGCGCTTACCCCATAGCTAGCTGGACCCACCTAGTTCTATGGACCCGGTACCCAGAGCCTAAGGCTAGGGCGCTAGCGAGCTTCCTAACGTGGATAGCTATCGATGGCTATAGGCATCTCGTCCCGGGATACGCACCCATGCCCCTCGAGGGTAGGGAGCTCCTACTCAAGGCAGTTAGGATCCTGGAGGGCGAGAGCCATGGCTAGGGACAGGCTCTTCTTCCTATCCCTCCTACCCCTAGCATCCCTAACCGTAGCTGCGTTCCTAGCGATAGCAGCCCTCTTCGTATACGAGTCCCTACCAGCCTTCCTACACGAGGGGGTTGAGCTGATTGCTGGAACGCGCTGGAGCCCAAGCACCTCCCCTAGCGAGGCGTTCTACGGCCTACTGCCAGCTATAGTTGGAACCGCTGTAACGAGCTGCCTAGCCCTAGCGATAGCGGTGCCTCTCTCACTAGGCGCAGCCCTATTCGTCAACGAGTACCTACCCCATAGGCTAAGGGGAGCTGTATCGACGCTGATAGACGCTGCCGCAGGTATGCCAACGGTTGTCTACGGGCTTTGGGGCCTCTACGTGCTAGCGCCGCTGATGCAGAGCGTTGTTGCAGAGCCGCTGCATAGGTACCTAGGGTTCGTACCCCTCTTCTCCTGCAGACCCGTCTCGGGCTACAGCCTGTTGACGGCGGGCGTGCTCCTAGCGATAATGATCACTCCCTACACCTTCGCAGCTATCTACGAAGCATACCGCTCCCTACCAACTAGCGTTAGGGAAGCCGCTTACTCCATAGGTGCTACGAGAGCGCAGGTATGCTCGATACTGCTCCCAGCGATAAGGCCAGCTATCCTCAGCGCTGCCCTCCTAGGGCTCGGGAGGGCTGCTAGCGAAACCGTGGCGGTAACCATGGTTGTGGGCAACGCCCCTACCCTAACCTCGTGCCTCCTGAGCCCGGGAGTAACCATAACCTCGCTCATAGCGACCCAGTTCGGGGAGGCGAGCCTCTACCCATACATGACCAGCGCTCTCTACGCGGCTGGCCTCGTGCTCCTAGCCATCGGACTGGGGCTAAGCACCTACGGCCTCGTAGCTCTCAGCAGGTGGAGGAGGTGGGTAGCTAGCTATGTCTAGGCGAAGAGCTCTAGACGCTCTAGCTGCTATCGCTATGGGTGCAGCCCTCGCCCTGTGCCTAGCCCCCTTCCTAGCTGTGGTAGCGTCTACGGTGGCTAGAGGCGCTGAGGCTATAGCTAGGGTGGGGCTACCGAGCTTCCTAACCTCTAGACCCCCAGCACCAGGCGAGGGCTGGGGAGGTATTGGGCCAGCGCTCGCTGGAACAGTAGTTCTAACAACCCTAACCACCCTCATAGGCCTCCCCGTAGCTCTAGCAACAGCCATACTAGCTGTGGAGTTCCCGAGGTCTATCGTAGCCCGAGCCGTTAGGGCTCTGACCAAGGCCATGATGGAGGTTCCCACGGTTCTCGTGAGCATGGTTGTCTACACCCTCGTCGTGGTGCCGATGGGCACAGCATCAGCTCTAGCTGGAGCAATAGCCCTAGCGATGGTTATGACCCCCTACGCAGCTACCTACATAGAGATGCACCTAGAGTCCGTTCCCCCGAAGTACAGGGAGGCTGGGTTCGCAATAGGGATGAGTAGGGCTGGGGTAGCGCTGAGGGTATGCGCTGGAATCGCGTCGCGGGGCATAGCCGTGGGTATAGCGATGGGTATAGCGAGAGCCCTCGGAGAGACAGCCCCCCTGCTCTTCACCGCCGGAGGCTCCCACTACGCGTACCCAACAAGCATCCTCCAGCCCGTGGACAGCCTAACGCTACTGATATACGACTTCGCCACCTCCCCCTACCCAAACCTCGTCCAGGTAGCTTGGGGAGCAGCCCTAGTGCTCGTAGCTACGTACCTAGCGATGTTCGCAGCGATAAGGGTGCTGGTCAAGGAGGTTAGGGTCTAGAGAGCTCAGCGCGCTCGGTCATCCTCATCCCCTAGGGTCGGTGGCCAGAGCAGCCTCGTCATTGCCTCCCCGAGGCTTTTATCTAGGGATCAGCCTCGTGTGCCTCGGTACGTGCCTAGCTAGGGGTGCCCACGGTTTTGAGCAGAGTTAGGCTGAGGTACCCCATACTCGTGAACTACGCTGCTAGCCTATACAGGGTTCTAGCTGCTGTAGCCTTCGCGATAATCGTTGTTCGCAAGCTGGGGGTTTACCAGTTCGGGATATGGACCATAGCCTTCTCCCTCTCTAGCTTCTTCGCCTTTCCGGCCACCACATGGCTCTACTGGATGTCTAGGTTCCTAGCACGTGGCTACAGCGAGTCTCTAGCTACTGGAGGCGTGATAACTGGTGCCTACGCTGCGCTAGCTAGCGCTCTCTACATAGCTACAGCTTGGCTCGTATCTCTTAGGGTGGGGGGCTTTAGCTACCTAGC
>JAADCV010000074.1 GCA_013154235.1 Thermoproteota archaeon
GGAGGCTCCTCGAGCTGAACCAGGAGGCTGCGAGGAGGGCGTGGAACCAGGTTTCTGAGGTGAGCTAAGCCCATGTGGTTTAGGTACAGCGCTTCCCACGTGAGGGATCCCCTGAAGGAGGCTGAGGAGGATCTCGAGCTCTTCAGGAAGAGGATGCTCTCTCCCCCGATGGAGGGAGCAGCTGGCCCTACGGGAACGTGGAGAATTATGAAGCCCGTGATCCACGAGGATAAGTGCGTGAAGTGCGGGATGTGCTGGCTCTACTGCCCTGAGAACGTGGTATCGTGGGAGCCTGGGAGGGTGCCTAGCATAGACATGACCTACTGCAAGGGATGCGGCGTCTGTGCCTCGGTCTGCCCGAGGAAGGCTATTGAGATGGTTGTCGAGGAGGTGTGACCATGGGGCTCCACAGGAAGGTTCTCATAGGTAACTTCGCTGTCGCCGAGGCTGTTAAGCTAGCTAGGGTAGACGTGGTTGCTGCCTACCCAATAACTCCCCAGACCCTAATCGTGGAGCGCATAGCTGACATGGTCGAGAGGGGGGAGCTCAAGGCTAAGTACATAAGGGTTGAGAGCGAGCACTCTGCCCTAGCAGCTGTCTACGGAGCTGCTCTAGGCGGCGCTAGGGTCTTCACCGCCACCTCTAGCCACGGACTGCTCTACATGTACGAGGTGGTGTGGTGGGCAGCATACAGCAAGGCGCCAATAGTCATGGGCCTAGTCACTAGGGTCATAGGCCCGCCGTGGAACATCCACAGCGATCACCACGACATACTCTCGGTTAGGGACAGCGGCTGGATAGTGGCTATGGCTGAGAACGTTCAGGAGGCATTCGACCTAACGATACAGGCATTTAGGATAGCTGAGGACAAGAGGGTTCTCCAGCCAATGATGGTTGGGCTCGACGCATTCACCCTGAGCCACACCGCTGAGCCCCTAGACGTTCCAGATCAGAGCGATGTCGATGCGTTCCTACCGCCGAGAGAGCCGCTGCCCTTCGTCATGGATCCAGCGAAGCCCTTCGCAATGGGTAACCTAGGCCCAGACGAGTGGACCATGGAGCTGAGGTGGACCGTGTGGAGATCGCTGGAGAGAGCTAAGCATGTGATTAAGGAGGTTGATAGGGAGTACGCTAAGAAGGTTAACGGTAGGGAGTACGGCGGGCTCGTAGAGAGGTATAGGCTGGACGACGCTAAGTACGTAGCGATCACGTGGGGAGCGTGGAGCGGGGACGCTAAGGAGGCTGTGGACAAGCTTAGGGATGAGGGCGTACCGATAGGGCTGCTGAGGATAAGGTTCGCGAGGCCCTTCCCGAGGGAGGAGCTTCTAGAGGTGGCTAGCGGTGCTAAGGCTATTGTGGTGGTTGATAGGGCTGTGTCGATGGGTCTAGACGGCGTGTTCTCGACAGAGGTTAGGAGCGTGCTTAGTGGAAGGGTTCCGGTGAAGAGCGTGGTTGCAGGGATAGGCGGTGTTGATACGAGCTATAGGGACTTCGTCAACATCTTCAAGAGGTTCGTAGACGAGTACGAGAAGGGAGAGACCCAGGAGTGGATCGTGCCCGAGTGGTACATGCCGTGGTTTAAGGGGTGAGAACGATGAGCGTCTCCCTACCCCAGCTCGTCAAGTCCCCTAGGAAGGGTGTGATGCCTGGAAACCCAGCGTGTATGGGGTGCCCCCACACCATAGGGCTGAAGATAGTTGGGAGGGTGCTAGGAGATAGAGCTGTGCTAGTTGTTCCAGCGGGATGCACATCGATAATCGTTGGATACGGAGGGAAGGAGTCTCTAGACATGTCCTTCGTGCACGTGCCCTTCGCATCAGCAGCTGCTGTCGCAGCTGGGCTAGCTGCAGCGTTCGAGAGGAAGGGGCTCAGCGATAGGATAGTGATAGCGTGGATGGGGGATGGTGGTGGAGCTGACATAGGATTCGCGACGCTCAGCGGCGCAGCGATTAGGAACGACAATATAATAGCTATCGTGAGCGACAACGAGGCCTACATGAACACGGGTATACAGGCTAGCTCCACAACGCCGTGGAAGGCTAGAACCACCACGAGCCCAGTCATAGGAAAGACCGAGGAGAAGAAGGATCTAGCAACGATAATGCTCATGCACAAGGTTCCCTACGTAGCAACAGCGAGCGTAGGCTACCCGCTGGACTTCGCCGCCAAGCTGAAGAGGGCTGCCGAGATCAAGGGCTTCAGATTCATACACCTCCACTCCCCGTGCCCAACGGGGTGGAGGTTCGACGCTAGCAAGACCGTGGAGATGGCTAAGCTAGCTGTTGAGACCGGCGCGTGGATCCTATGGGAGTACAACAGGGGTAGGTTCGAGATAAGCCCGCCCAGCAAGCCCTTCGCTGACCCCAGCAAGAGGAAGCCCTTGAAGGACTACATAATGGCTCAGGGAAGGTTCAGCCACCTAAAGGACGAGGACATAGAGTTCATAGCTAGGAAGATCGAGGAGAACTGGAGAATAGTTCGTATGCTCGAGAAGATATTTAGCTCGTAGCGCCTCTAGCCACCAGCTTTTTCTACTAGCTCAAACCCGCGTTTTCTAGGTCTCTCGCGAGCTAGGTGCTGAACCCAATGCTATTCATAGCCATAGGCTTCGCCATACTAGCGCTGATGTACGCCCTACTAATGCTCGAGGTCATGCACAGGACAGCTGTAGCCATACTTGTGGCAGGCATAGTCTTCGCGCTCAACACGGCGCTGCACTTCACATCCTTCGAGGATCTCCTCGCGGGGATAGACCTCAACACCATACTGCTGCTCATGAGCATGATGATAATAGTTGGGGTGCTGAGCAGAACAGGTTTCTTCGAGTACGTTGCTGAAGCCCTTGTCTACAGGACTAGGGGCCACCCATTCCTCCTCGTCGCAGCCCTCTCAGCTATAACAGCGATGGTGTCAGCATTCATAGACAACGTCACGACGGTTCTGCTCATGGCGCCGATAGTGATCAGCGTCTGTCGAGAGCTGAAGGTGGATCCTAGACCCGTGCTTCTCTCAACGGTCTTCGCCTCCAACATCGGTGGAACCGCGACGCTGATAGGAGACCCGCCAAACATAATCATTGGCTCCGCAGCCCACTTCAGCTTCATGGACTTCGTGAGGCACCTAACACCTATAGCCGCGATCGACGTGCTTCTCCTCATAGCCATAAGCCCGCTCCTCTTCAGAACATGGTTCCGCAGCTACACCGGGCGCAGCCTAGGGAAAGCTCCTAGAGCTAGCGCTATAGACAAGCCCCTCCTTAGGAGAGTGCTTGCAGTGCTAACCATAGTCATAAGCCTCTTCCTCCTCGAGGACGCCCTTGGGTACCCACCATCGATACCCGCAATCATAGGAGCAGCCATAACCCTCATCCTAGTAAGGACGAGGATAAGCCTCGAGGACGCGATAAACTTCGTCGACTGGCCAACCCTCATATTCTTCGTATTCATGTTCATAGCTATCAGAGGCGTCGAGAGGCTAGGTGTCATGGACTTCATAGCCAGCGCAATATCGTCCATAGCCCCTAACCTCCCGCTAGCAATGATGATAGTCCTCTGGATCTCAGCAATCCTATCAGCATTCGTAGACAACATACC
Source organism: Thermoproteota archaeon (assembly GCA_013154235.1). Classification (GTDB taxonomy): domain Archaea; phylum Thermoproteota; class Thermoprotei_A; order Sulfolobales; family Ignisphaeraceae; genus JAADCV01. The sequence continues at coordinate 3,594 of JAADCV010000074.1, forward strand.
GTTCGTAATGGCAATGGTTCCCGTAATAGAAAAGATAGCGACAGCCCTAGGAACCGAAGCCATGCCCCTCTACTGGGCCCTAGCCCTAGGAGGCTGCCTAGGAGGAAACGGGACACTCATAGGCGCTAGCGCAAACATCGTGGTTGCAGGAATAGCCGAGAAGCACGGCTACCACATACCATTCAAGTGGTTCATGAAATACGGAATCCCAGTAATGATAGCAACCGTAGGAGCAGCCGGAGCCTACCTAGTTATTAGGTATGGGCTGTGACTACGTAACTCGCGACGCATCATCAGTATTAAAAGGGCTTGCCTAGGATATGTGTGGCGCAACTGATAGGAGCAACGCGGCAAGCATTACGAGGTACCGCAGCGGGCTGAGACGGTGATAATGCAATGAAGCCCTTCGTAAGCATAGTATGGGTTAACTACAACAGTAGCAAGTTCTTAAGCACAGCACTAGGGTCTCTCAAGGGTGTTAGTGAGCTAGACTATCCTCGCGAACGCTATGAGCTCATTGTGGTAGATAACAATTCTACTGATGGAAGTATAGAAGCAGTAAGAAGGTACTTACCAAAGCTAGGAATTAGGTATAGAGTCATAGAGCTCGATAAAAATTACGGTTTTTGCAAAGCTGTGAATATAGGATTCAATGCTAGGGATCCCGATACTAAGTATCTAGCTGTATTGAACAACGATGCTATTCCAACTTCCCAAAGTTTACTTGAGATGGTCGAGTTTCTCGAATCTATACCTAGAGTTGCCGCTGTCCAAGGAGTCGTTACGGATCTTGATGGGAAGACTGTAGCCGAAATGGGCTTCGTGTGTACAGAGCTCCTATCTGTCCACCCTCTAATGAATAGAGGTAGCATCTTTCGAATACCTCGGAAATCAATACCTGTAACCTATGTATCAGGGTGCTACTCCTTATACCGAGTAGAGGCGATACTGAGAGTATGGTCAAAGCCTATAGTATACCCCGACATAGGCTTCGCCTACTTCGACGACCTTCCCCTAGGAATCTTGCTATGGAGTGCTGGATACGCATGCATGGCCATACCTAAGCACTGCGCACTTCACCGAGGTTCCGCTTCGTTCAAGAAAGCATCAAAACTCCAAGTGTACCTAATAGCACGTGGCATAAGAGCATTATCCATTGTTCTAAATAACAGGAGAATTCACAATTTTGAGAAGATTCTCGAAGTCTCGATACTGCTTCGAAGAGCTCTTCGTAGAGCCGTTAAAGGTGAAGAGCTCTTTGAGTCTTACTTGGCGGGCTTGAGAGATGGCGTTAAGTTGGGTAGGGTGGTTACTAAGCTTGCTAGAGTTAGAGTGGATCTATCACGGGTTCCCTTAGTTAAAGTAGATGTTAGATCGCTTATCTACGCTATAGTCTCGCGCAAGAAGCTCGATAGGTATGTTCAGAGAAAGTACCTAGCTGCGCTAGGGGTAAAACTATGACATGAATTGTTTCGTCACCTGTTTTGAGCAGAGCTAAAACCTTGAAACTAGAGTTGTAAGAAGGGGTCTGCATTGGCTGTGGTTGCTCTAGGGCTGTTTCACGGTGATAGGTTTAGCTATGCTAGGACTCTCTATAGCCCTAGGGCTCCAGCTAGCGTGGTTAGCGAGAGGGTTGCTGAGGAGCTTGGGTGTGTCGAGCGCTTGGAGAGGGTTTTCGAGCTGTGGATAGATGGTGTTGGTGCTGTTGAGGTTGTTGGTGTGTGCGCTGTGGATAGGGCTATCATAGATGGTCAGCTCGTAGAGGTTCCGGTGGCTATCCACGTTGCTAGGATTCCTAGGGAGAGCGACTTCGATGCTGTTATAGGTAGGGATCTGGATTTGGCGTGGAGGCTCTATCTCGATCCGCTTAGCGGTAGCGTTAGGAGCCTCGTGGCTAGGCCTATCGAGAGGAGGTACTGAGACGTGATGAGACCGCTACGGGAGCTGAGCTCGTGATGAGCTGGTGGAGGGCTGAAGCCCTAGCTTCAGCTTAATAGCCTTGGCTGCCTAGCTATGTTGGGACGAGCTCTTGTTTCGACCCTCCCGCGTAGTTCTATGGGTCTTCAAGAGTGCTGAGAGCATCGAGCTTGCTCGTGCAGCAGCGACTCTCTTCCCCGAATCGCTGTTTAGGGTTGTTATCCTTGCGCCAGTAACTAGAGCTAGGTTCTTTCTAACCACGCTCTATAGGGAGGTTACGGAGGTTATTGCGAGAGAGGTTTCCGAGGCTGTTGAGCGCGAGCTAAGGTCTTTCGGTGTTCGTCTAGAGGGGGTAGATGTTGTTAGGGGTAGGGCTCCGGGTGCTGTTGAGAGCTATGTGAGGAGCGTGGGGTGCGACGTGCTTGGGACCTCGCTTGCTATGGAGCTAGGTCCTGAGGATGTTGATCATAGTCCGGTTACGAGGGTTGTTGAAGGTGCTGGCATCCCGGTTCTCCTCAACACTCCGCTGTCTAAGACTCTCGATAGGGTTAGGAGGGTTGCCTTAGCTGTTGGAGCGTACCGATTCCCGTCTAGGGGTATAGAGGTTGTTAGGTATCTAGCTAGCGTGTTTTCGATAGAGCTAGAGGTTCTAGGTGTTGAGGAGGGTGCTGACGCTCGGAGGCTTAGGGGTGTCGCCTCGTCGATAGGGGTGGCTAGGGCTAGCGCTAGGAGCTTAGGCGAGGTCGCTACCGGTAGGGGGATCGAGGCTCTTGAGGAGGCTACCTCTAGCGTGGACCTGCTAGTTGTCGATAGGGATACAATCGAGCCCCCTCCAAGCGTTAGGACGCGTAGGCGCAGGCTCTCGATAGTCGAGAGGATCATGATAGCCGTCTCTAGATCGCCCATACTGTTCGCTCAGTGAATCCAAGCGTCTACACCCTTTTGACCTCCTTAAGGTGCGAGCAGAGCTAGCGGTGGGACGCGGTGGAGTTCGACATACTGGCTAAGGTCATCGAGAGGCCCACCCTAGCAGAGGTCGTGGGTGGGGTTCCTAGAGCTGAGGAGAGCGCCGAGAAGCCGATAGAGGCTGAGGTCGAGCTCAGCGAGGCTGAGGATAGGGTTGAGGAGCTAGCATCGAAGGTCGAGGCAGTGAGCTCTAGGGTGGAGGAGGCCTGGACAGCGATCGAGGAGCTCAAGAGGCTAGCAGAGGACGTAGCCTCGCTAGCACGATCAATAGACTCTAGAGCCCGAGCAGCATCTAGAGTCGTAGAGGTCGTAACACTGTGGAAGTGCTCGAGATGCA
>JAADCV010000045.1 GCA_013154235.1 Thermoproteota archaeon
TTGAAAGTATTGTTCATTATAACGGCGATATAATCACCAGATATCGCGATAGGAATCCCATTAATGGAATTGAAAGGCACTTACCAACGTGCTTACCAATTCTGACGATTATCGGATCGGAATCCCATTAATGGAATTGAAAGAACTCCATTTATTGTTACTCTGATCCTCCTATATCCAAGCTCTCTAGAATCCCATTAATGGAATTGAAAGCTCGGAGACGCCCTTCTCCCCTCTATCTAGCCTCGATGCAGAGAATCCCATTAATGGAATTGAAAGCGTATCGCACGATAGCTTTCCTTGCCTCACTAGCGTTGCTAAGGAATCCCATTAATGGAATTTAAAGGCGCCTTCTCAATCTTCTCTAGATCGCTGTATTGCTTCACGGTGAATCCAATTAATAGGATTGAAAGTGGTGAAGGTGATAGGGTGCATCTCGTCGGGGAGCAGAAGCCTAGAATCTCATTAATGGAGTAGAAGTATAGAGTCATAGGCTTTAGCGGGTAGCTGGTAGCGAGTCTTCAGGAATTCAGTAAATTGGGTTGGAAGTATTTTCTGGGTAGGGTTTCGTTGTTTGTTGGTTGGTGTGTTTAGGTTCTTAGGTTCTTGTTCTTCTTTTTCTTGTTAGTGTTGCTGTGGTTGTTATGGCTGTTGCTATTCCTATGGCTGTTAGTGTTGTTGGTGCTAGGGTGTTTGCTGTTCCTCCTAGTGTTGCTGCTGTTCCTGGGTGGGTTGCTGCTTGTGGTGGTAGGTATATTGTTATTGTTGCTGGGTCTATGTCTATGGTTCCTAGGGTGTCTCTGAGGTTTTCGCATTGTTTTGGTGTTGTGCATGCTGTTTTCTGTGTGTTGTTGGTGTAGGTTATGATTATCTTCTCTATCTTGTTTTTGGGTGCTGCTATCGATACTATGGATTTGTTTTGTAGTTCTATCTCTGCTTTGTTGTTGGCTAGGGTGAGTTTCTCTATGGTGCTGTTTGTGTATGCTACGAGTTGTCCTCTTACTGTTGCTGCGTACCCTGCTAGCCCTAGGTCTATGACTCTTGTTGATGTTGGGTAGAGTGCTAGTGTCTGTGGCTTGATGTAGCTGTACGCTGCTAGGGTCTCTGGTGTTACTGTTGTGTATGCGGGGGAGATGGATATGGTCATCTCTGGGCTGCTTGGGTTAGGCTGCTTTGTTTCGACGGATATCTCTATGGTTGCTGTTAGCGGGGTTTCTCTGAACTGGATGCGGGTTGGCTGCGCGATCTCTTCCCGCTCTACCCTTAGGTTCGGGGCTTCGTTGCTTGTTGCCACGCTTTGGCTCGTGTAGAGGGTTCCGTAGAGGCTGTAGCTAGATTCCTCGATGCTTGGAAGGGTAGATAGGTTGCTGGGCCCGAACCTGTAGTCCCAGCAGAGCCCGTCTCTGTACCCCGGGGTGCTTGGGTAGCCCACTAGAATGATTCTGGTGCTAGCGACGATTACTCTCCATGGGTAGAACTGGGCTTTTAGAACGCTGTTCTCGAGGTACCTAACCCACTCCATGTATCCGCTAGCGTTGAGGGCAGCTATGTAGGGAACACCCTGGTTGTAGCCAGCGAGGTATATGGTTCCTCCCTCTACCGCTATGCTCGTTGCGTTGAGCTGGAGGCCGCTCGTGTACAGCTTCGCTATCCACGCTACGGAGCCGCTGCTCTCGATCTTAGCTACGTAGATGGAGCTGCCCCCGCTGTTGATAGCTAGGTAGATGCTTGTGCCGTTGACTGCAGCGTCAGCTGGAGCCCCTATGCTTGGGAGGGCGCGCAGCCATAGAAGCGTTCCGTTTGCCCCCACCCTAGCTACGTAGGGGTACTCGCTCGCTCCAAGCCCTGTCGCTAGGGAGCCAACGAGGTACAGGGAGTCGCCGCTTACTAGAATCCTCGTGGTCGAGCTGAAGTAGTAGCTGTATAGGTAGCTCCTAACGGAGGATAGCTCTAGAGCCCAAGCTATGGAGCCGCTGCCGAGGAGCTTGATTATCATTGGCCCAGTCGAGTAGCGGGGAACAGCTACGTAGAGCACGCTACCGTTAGCAGCAGCGCAGCAGATCCCTAGGCTCGTGCCGAGAACCGCGCTGCCCACGCTCATGTTGGCTAGCGGCTCGAGGCTGCTAAGACCATACTCGTAGATGAGTAGGGCTGCGCCATTGCTCTGAACAACGAAGAGAGTCGAGGCGTTTAGAGCAACGCTCGTAGGTAGGGGACTAGCGCGGAGAACACCGTAGATACCTAGACCGCTAGAGCTAGCGTTCGCAACCACGATAAACCCGCTAGAGCTAGAGCTCCCGAACAGAGCTACGTACCTACCGAGCGCTGCAGCGCTAACGAAGTTCATAGATGGGTAGGATAGCTGAACACCGACAACAACCTCCTTAGAGAACAGGTAGGTGCACGCATAGGCGCTTCCACCAACGAGAAGAGATAGAGCAATAGCTAGAGCGAGGAGAGCTAGGGAGCGCACAGACGTAGCTACCACCACCAGCATAGATACAGGCAGAACAAAATACCTAACGCCCCCAGCTAACATAGCTAGACGAAGCAATGAACAGGCCTAACCATGAGATAGAGCAGCAGCCTAGTACAGGCCCGCACACCCCTCCAAACCCTCGCGAACCCAGCTACCGAAGCTAGCTAGAGCAGTAGCCTCGACCAGCTACACCCTCTGCACCACACACCTTCCCTAGCTGAGCGCTTATGATTCGAGCCGAGCTGCTGCTACTCGGTGCAGAGCGTTGTCTATAGCTATTGTTTTGGAGGGTGGGCCAGGTGTTGGCAAGTCCAGCGTTGCTAGGTTCCTCAAGGGCTTTCTCGAGGGCTGCGGCATTAGGGCGTGTATCGTTGGTGATGGTGTTAGGCTCTTCGCTAGGTACCTCGCTAGAGTCTTTGGAAGGTGGTTTCTAGCTCCCCGCGAGGTTATCGAGTACATGGTTCTAGGGTGGCAGCTAGGGAAGCTCAGCGAGTGCATCTCCGAGGGCTGCGACGCGATCATCATGGACTACGGTCCCGAGGCTCCCCTAGGGTACATGGAGGCTGATGGTGTTGAGTACCCTAGGGAGCTCGATAGGGTTAGCGAGGCTGCTCTCCAGGGGCTGAGGGTTCTGATAGTTGTTCTAGAGCCTCCAGCTAGCTACGGTAGGGACGGTGTTAGGTGGGAGGATCTGTGGCTAGCGAATAGGTATAGGAGGTTCCTAACGTGGAGAGCCCTATCGCTAGTCCCGAGGCTAGGTGCTAAGGCTATAGCTGTTCCCGAGAAGGGTAGTGCTGTCGAGAGGGCTGCGATAGTAGCTAGGGTGGTTCTAGATGAGCTCGGCGCGCGATGCGAAGAGCTTGATCCGCGAGCGCATCTGGAGGCTTCTCGAGGAGAGGGGCGTTGCTAGGTTCCCGAGGCCCGTTAGGGGTAGGATACCGAACTTTGTTGGTGCTGAGGAGGCTGCCTCTAGGCTAGCCCAGCTAGATGCTTGGAGGAGAGCGCAGGTCGTGAAGATAAACCCCGATTCTCCGCAGAAGCCCGTTAGGCTCCTAGCCCTTAGGCAGGGGAAGCTGCTCATCTTCGCGACTCCCAGGATGAGGCAGGGGTTCCTAGTTATAGACCCTAGGAAGGTGCCTCCATACGCCTACGAGGCAGCGGCGACGATTAGGGGAGCGTTTAGGTGGGGGAGGAGGGTTGGGCTCGACGAGCTTAGGGAGATGAGGATAGACATCATGGTTACCGGGAGCGTTGCCGTAGACCGAAGAGGTACAAGGGTGGGGAAGGGGGAGGGGTTCGCGGAGCTCGAGTACGGGGTGCTCAGAACCCTTGGAGCTATAGACGAGGAGACGCCCATAGCAACAACGGTTCACGACCTGCAGGTTGTTGACTACATACCTAGGGAGCCCTACGACCTGACGATGGACATCATAGCGACGCCCACCAGAACAATAGTTGTCGAGCCTAGGCAGCCTAAGCCCCCGGGCATAATATGGAGCCTCCTGCCGTGCAGAAAGCTGGAGGAGATACCAGCTCTTCGAGAGCTAGCAGCTATGCTTAGAGTTGAGAAGCCCTGCAGAGACTGAGAAGCCTCTAGCTACCCGAGGCTTCACGGAGCCACCCTTAATCTCTCCCCAGAGCCACAGCTACGCAGCAGCTGTAGCGTGGAGAGGCTAGATGGTTGAGAGCCCTCTCCTAGACCTCTTCAAAGCGCTTACAGCCCTCAACCGCTTCTACAGCCTCCGCGACCTAGAGCAGCTCCTCGGGGTACCCTTCCAGAGCCTCTGGAAGTACGTGAACCTAGTCTCGGTTCCTAGGAGGAGCACTGTGGAGAGGATCCTTAGGAGGGTTGAGGAGCTGGGGCTCGTCGAGAGAGCTCTGGAGATCGCTGCGAGCAGCGCTAAGTCGATAGAGGCTCTGGTGAGCGACCCCGGGTTCCTAAGGCTGTTCTCGATAGCTGTAGCCCGCGCGCTTGCTAGAGGCGGTGCGAGGGTGGATACGCTGATCCCGCTATCCGTAGTCGGCATCCCTCTAGCTACAGCCCTAGCGCTAGAGATCGGGGCATGCATATGCGCCGCTCGGGACCACGACGTTAGGCTCCACGGAAGGGATAGCTACGTGGCGACCCCCTACGTCTCCAGCAGCCGCGAGCTGAGGATCGTGGCGCTCCCGAGGAACCTCCTAAGGCCTAGGTCTAGGGCAGCGCTCGTGGACGCCGTGCTAGAGGACGAGACGAAGGCTGTCGCTGTAGCGGACCTCGCTAGGAGGAGGGGGTGCAGCGTAGTCGCCCTCGTAACAATCTTCGAGACCCCCAGCGCTCGAGCGCTAGCTGAGAAGCGGGGGATCAAGCTCGTGGCTGCGTGCGGAAAGCCAAAAACCTGTTGATGGGGGAGGAGCTACTTGGGCTTCTCCTTCTGCTCCTCCTTCTTCTCCTTCTTCCTACCCTTGCCCTTCCTAGCCAAGCACGCCACCCCGCTCCGCACGCGAGTAGACTACGCTGCAGCGCAGCACTTGACCCTTGGTTCAATCCAGGTGGAGAACCGCGGTGAGCCTAGCCTAGGTAGCTAGCGTACTTCCCACCGATCGAACACCCTAGAGGCCCTTAGCTCTAGAGCCTCCATAGCCAGAGATAATACTCCCCGCAGCAGCCGAGGTATCGCTTGGTGCCCTCCGTGTCCTCGCCAGAGCTAGTTAGGGTTAGCACAGCCTCAGACCTCGTTCTCTTCCAGAAGGTCTGGAGGTTCCTAGGCAACGCCGTGCCCATGACCATAAACCTCCTCCTCCACTTCCCCGACGGCTGCAAGGGTAACTGCCTGTACTGCGGCCAAGCGCGCGAGTCTCCACCAGCTCCACCGGATAGGGATCTGATTAGGGTTCCGTGGCCTCTTCGGAGGCTAGACGATGTTATCGAGGGCCTCAAGAGGGTCTCTAGGTCTGGAACGAGCTTTAGGCCCTGGAGAGTGTGCATAGCCTCGGTAACTCACTATAGGGCTGTGGAGGTTCTTAAGGAGGTTGTTAAGAGGGTTAGGAGAGAGCTTCCAGTACCTATAACGGCTCTCGTTACCCCAACGCTGTTTCGGGAGGAGGACTTTAGGGAGCTCTATCGGCTCGGTGTGGAGAGGATAGGGATAGCTATTGACTGCGCTAACCCTACAGTCTTCGACCTTCTTAGGGGTAGGAGGGCTAGGGGGCCCCATAGGTGGGAGAGGTACCTAGAGGGCGTTGAGGAGGCTATCGAGGTGTTTGGAGGGGGTAGGGTTGGGATACACATAATCGTTGGGCTTGGGGAGAGCGAGAGGGACTGCGTGGAGCTCATGCAGAGGATCCACGACATGGGTGGGGAGACCCACCTCTTCGCCTTCTACCCAGAGCCCTACAGCGTGATGAGCGAGTGGCCAAGGGTTAACCCGGGGCAGTACAGGAGGGTTCAGCTAGCTAGGTACCTCATAGACGCTGAGATCGCTAGGGCTGAGGAAATGAGGTTCAACGAGTGGGGGCAGGTAGTGGACTTCGGGGTTCCTAGGCACGTGCTCGAGGAGGTTATCGATAGCGGCCTCCCGTTCGTGACTAGCGGGTGCCCGGGCTGCAACAGGCCGTGGGCTAACGAGAGGCCTCTCGACGGTGTACCCATGAACTTTCCGTGGGTTCCTAGAGGTGAGGAGCTCGAGATCGTTAAGAAGCAGCTCTGCGCCTACGAGTCTCCGCCTAGGGCTAGGATCGAGGCCCTTATAAGCTACCTCGGCTCCAGAGGTATACGGGTCTAGCCCTTGCCAACATCCATACCCGTGGGGACGAGCCCAGCAGCGGTAGCGCTAATCATCGCGGTACCGATAGCTGTAGCGGCGGTCGTGCTCTTAGTCACGCTCCCCCTTCTAGGGGCTAGGATCGTGATAACGAGCGACACCATATCGATAAAGCCCTCGGTGCTGGGGAGCGGCGTAAGCTTCTCTAGGAGCGACGTCAAGGCGATGTACGTAGCTAACCTAAGCGAGGATCGAGAGCTGCAGCCAACGATTAGGCTCTGGGGAGCCTCGCTCATGGGGTACAGGTACGGGTGGTTCAAGCTAGCTAACGGGCACAGGGCCTTCCTAGCCATCTACGGCTCTAGCGA
>JAADCV010000042.1 GCA_013154235.1 Thermoproteota archaeon
GACCTACCTAGCTTGAGCAGCCTATCGTTAGCGAGGTTCATAGCTAGCGAGAGAGCTACTAGAGCTATCGAGGCGCATACAGCCGCTAAAATAGTTGAGGCTCCGCCTAGATGTAGAAGCAGGCCTAGAGCACTCCTCATGCCCAGCGCAGCTGGTACGGCTATCGATAGCGACGCGAATAGCACTTGAGTAGCGATCGCTGATGCAGCTACGCGAAGATGCTCTCTACGCACCTTGCTAAGAGCTAGCGCTACAGCACTTCCAGCTATGGACGATGGGAGGAACGCGGCTAGCCAAAGCGCTAGAGCTTTCGCAACGCTCCACACATCCATAGGGACCCCGACGAAGAGCGGGGCTTCGCGAGTGATAGAGATGCTAGATAGTTTGCTCCGCAAACAACCTCCTCGATATATAGCTCTATGCAATTAGGTTAGCGTCGAGAGGCGCTGCACCTTGACTTCGCTAGAGGAGCTAAGGGATGCTTTGAGGCGTGTAGAGGAGCACCTACACTTCGCTAGACTCGTCTATAGGAGCCTGCCCTACGTGTTTTGGGCAGGGTTCATACCCCTGATATTCGTCGCATCATCCTTCACTACGAGCGCTGTGGGCAGGACGTTGCTAGGGGTATGCATAGGGCTAGGCCTATCGATCTGGGTGCTAGCTGAGGAGCGAGTAGCTTACAGAGTGCTCGAGAAGCTAGACGTAGCTTTAGGCAAGGCTGTTCATCGCCCTAGGCTCTACATCGCTCTCCAGCTACTGTCGTGGGTCGCGGCGATTGCAATAGCGTTCATCTTCACCAGCGTCCTCGGGCTAGGCTCTGGAGCCTGGCTACTGATATTCGTGGGCTCCGGAGCATCGCTACTCATACTCGTGGATCTAGCCATTAGGAAGAGCTTCGATAAGGAGATGCTGCTTACAGCGATCATCCCCCTAGCCTCACTACCCCTAGCGAGCTTCAGCCACATGCCCCACCAGGACTTTGCAGTGATGATCGTCTCCTCATCCATGGCGCTCACGGGCTTCCTCTACATAAGGAGGGCGCTAAGAGCATGAGTAGCGAGAGCAGCGTAGGGAGCGAGGGAGCTGAAGAGCTTAGGGAGCTGCTCAGGAGCCCACTAGCGAACCCAGTTAGGCTAGCCATAGCCCTATACCTCCTACCGCGAAGAGGAGCCTACTTCTCATCCATAGCCCGAGCCCTAGGAATAACACCTGGGAACCTGAGGCACCACCTAAACGTTTTGATAAGGCATGGAATCGTAGAGGAGAAGCACGTCTTCAGCGAGAGACCTAGAAAACTAATCACCTTAACTAGTAGAGGAGCCGAAGAGCTAAGCAAGGTCTTAAGGCTATTGAAGAAGCTAGCAGAAGGTAGCTCGGAGAGGTGAGCATCGAGAAGCTACGAATAGATTCAAAGCTTCCAACGAACCCCTAGAGACAGAATGGGGATTTAGCGACGGCTACTCTAAGCAGAGTCGAAGTTATTGGAGCTGAGAGCCTAGGAGTTAGGAGCCTCTCGTGCTTCGTAGAGCTAGACGATGTTGCTATCCTCGTGGATCCAGGGGTCGCTCTAGGTTATAGAAGGAGGAAGCTTCATCCCCCTCCTGTTCAGGCTGTTGCTGGGGATTTCGTGAGGTCTAGAATCGTGGATCTATGGAGTAGAGCTAGGTACGTAGTGCTTACCCATATGCATGGTGACCACGTTCCGCTGCCGAACCCAAACCCCTTCCAGCTAGGCATAGGGCACCTCCCGAGAAACGATTCGGTGACCGTGGTGATCCCTTGCGCGCAGTGGGCTAGCCCTAGGGCTAGGCTAAGGCTCGAGAGCATAGTCAACGCGTTTAAGGATCGGGTTGCTCGAGTAGAGCCCGGGTCTAGGATTGGGCTGGTACAGGTTCTAGGGCCCTACAGGCACGGGGTTGCCGAAAGCGCTGTATACCCAGTGTTCGTGGATAGCAATGAGCCCCTCCTACACCTTAGCGATACCGAGCTCCTTGTGGAGGAGGTGGTAAGCGATGTTAGGAGGCTTAGACCAAGCATAGTAGTAACCAGCGGGCCGCCGATCTATAGATACGCGCACGATCGATCCGTGGTTAGCTCGATGCTTGCGAAAGCTAGGAGGATCCTAGAGGCAATAGCTAGGTACAGCGATAAGGTGGTAGTTGATCATCATCTACTTAGGTGCGTAGAGGGGTACTCGTGGCTCAAAGAAGTTCGCCGAGAGCTAAGCGGTGTTACGACAGCCGCTGAGTACATGGGTAGGAAGCCCCTATTCCTCGAGGCGTGGAGAAGCGCTCTATACATAGCCTTCCCCGTAGGCAACGAGTGGTTTAAACACTCCTACAGAGAGGTGATCGATGCGTTCAAGCCCGTGTACAGCGAAGTTCTTCGAAGAATTGAGTGCCTCGAAGACCTGAGCGAGGAGAGATTCCTAGAGCTGCTAAAAGACATTAGGAGCTCTCTAGAAGCTCCCAGACTATTTAGGGGGTCTTAGCTAGAGAACCCTTCGATAGAGCCTTGCCTCTCAATACAGTCCTAGAAGTGCTGAAGCTACTTTAGGCTAGCTAAATTCAACTACCTAGCGGTAGGTAGCGGTCTATGGACTGCAGCTATAGGGTTAGAATTGGGTCAAAGGCTATCTGCTTTTGCGATAGGGTTGTAGAAGCCTCCAGCCTCTTAACGATGTTTGAGCGTGGATCCACCTTCCCCAAGGCTATCTACGGCCCGGAGGGCTGCGGCAAAACTACGCTGCTCAAGTACCTTGTTCATAGGGTTAGCGAGGTTGATAGCGCTATTGCTGTGTACATAGATGCGCTTAAGGGCAACGACCCTGCTGAAGCAGTGTTCTCTTCTGTAAGAGCTACTTACGAAGTCGCTAGCGCGATAGCGGTCGAGCTCCCCATAGGTATGGCGCTAGCCGAGAAGGTTCTTCAGCTCTTCAAAAGGCTTCACGAGAGGATCTCGCTTAGGGGCAAGAAGGTGCTACTCGTTGTTGATGATGTGTATAGGGCTATCGGCTTGGAGAGCGCTGAGAGGTATACGAAGAGCATGTACGAGTGAATCAAGGAGCTCTACAGCGATTACGGTGCCGAGAGCGTTCTAGTGCTCCTAGCTACTTCAGAAGGTGTTTCGAGGAGGAAGCTCTTAGTGCATACCTACGTGCACGTGTACATAATGTGGAATCTTCCAAGGGACGGTTTTGAGGAGCTGGCGAAGCAGCTAGACCCCTCAGTAGATCTCGATACCGCATGGATGCTAACTGGTGGGAACCCCCGAGCTCTAATAGAGCTTCTTGAATATCGCTGGAACGTAGATAGGTGGATGAACGGTGCAGTGCTTCCTCGAGTACGTGTAGCTGTAGAGGGTATCGACGTAGATATGCTCAGAGCGCTAGTAGACGATCCGGATTGCGATCCCGCTACAGCTAAGCTGCTAGAGGATAGGAACACCCCTAGGCTCGAAGCCCAGTCCGGATCCGGAGCTAGGCATAGGAAGGGTCTGGGCATGGCAGGTACCCGCTTACAGGCTAGCCGTAGCTAAGCTCCTTGAGGAAAGGTAGCTAGCCACGCCATTGCTCACAACTGTAGCTGCGTCTCGGCAACCAGAACAAGGTCTGTACATTACTTCAGGTACAGCTAGGTACGGCTCGAACATCTCTACAACACGCCTAGCACTCTCACTGCCAATCCTCTTCCTCAACACGCGCTTTACCAGTAAGGCGCTGTAGAACTCCTTTAGCTACGTGGATTATCGACACCGTCCCAACTACGTACTTTAGTTAGCGCATCTCACCCAGGTTCGCGTAGGAAGAAAGTTACTAGAGCTGAAGCATCAACGACTATCACGATCCACCCTCACTATCTCAGCTGCTTCACCACGCTCTAAGTTCCAGGATGCGTTCCTCAAGCTAGCAACGATTCTCTCGAGATTCTCCTCCGCAAGTAGCTGCCTAACTCTATACTCAACGAATTTGCGTAGCTCTTCGCTTCGCCCCATGCGATTCACGCCTATCTATAAGCTCTTAACCTTTTCCCAGCTCTATGGGCTCTCTACAACAATAGGCATTCATATCGCTTGCTGACTATGCTAGTGAGCTCTATGCTTGTTCGCCACGTCTAGTTCGGGCCTAGGCCCGATTCATCCTTTGGATTCCCGGATTGGTCTAGCGCTGCGTAGCGCGTCGACTGTGGCTAGCATTGTGGGAGCTTAACTAAGTTATGGGGATGCATCTTAATTAGCTGAGTTCTGCACTAGTACCCTAGGAGATGATTGTTGAGAATGCTGATTCGCGTCTCTAAGCTCTTTGACGGTCTTAGGGTTGTGGAGGGTGGCGAGATCTCTGTTGTCGATGGTGTTGTTAGGCTTGGTAAGCTCCCTGGATCCTACGACAAGGTTATAGAGGCTGAGGCCGCTATCCCTGGGCTCGTGGATGGCCATGTTCACCTGGTCTTCGACCAGAGGCCTAGGTACATGCGTAGGTCTCTAAGGAATGTCTCGGCGCTGTTCCTCATGCATGGCGTTGCGAGTGTTAGGGATGCTGGTAACTACATGTCTCTTAAGGACTTGCTGAGGTCTATCTCTAGTAGCTTAGAGCTTGTCCCTAGCCTAATGGCTGAGAAGCCCCCGCTTAGCTGGCCTTTCGAGAGAGCTATTGTTGGCTCTAGCGATGCCGAGAGAGTTGTTGAGGTAGCTCGCTGTGAGGGGTGCCGGTGGGTGAAGCTCTATAACAATGTTAGCGAGTCCATAGCTAGGAGCGTAGTTGCTAAGGCTAGGGAGCTCGGGCTCAAGGTCTCGTGCCACGTTCATGGAATCGGGTTGAGGAGAGCAATCGAGCTCGGCGTGGATCTGGTTGAGCACTTCATGTACCTACCGATCCTGGAGCCCGTAGAGGAGGGTGTCGAGGTTATCGAGCTTTGGGAGAGGATTGACGAGGGAGAAATCGAGGAGATAGCTAAGAGAATGGCCTCGAGAGGCGTCGCGGTATCTACAACTATCTCGATTCTAAGGGGCTTCATAGGTAGGCTGCGCATCGATAGGAGGAAGCTCTCGAAGTACGTAACTCCGTGGTACAAGTACTACAGCTCGAAGGAGCGGGAGTGGAGCAAGGTTTACAGAAAGGTGCTTAGAGCAGTTAGGGTACTGAAGGAAGCTGGGGTAGATATCGTTGCTGGCACCGACCTACCTAACCAAGCCCTTACCCCCGGGCTAAGCATGTGGGAGGAGATAGACGCGCTCATCGAGGCTGGCCTAGGTCTCTGGGAAGCGCTCAGCTGCGCTACCGGAGTAGCTAAGAGAGTTCTTGGGTGCAGTAGGGGGACTATCGAGGATGGTACCCGCGCCAACATAGTGCTAACTAAGGATCCTCTTAGAAGCGCTCGCGACCTAGAGTCCATAGATGCTATCGTCATTGGAGACACGATCCTTAGACCGGAAGAGCTTCGATCAGAGCTCAGGAAGGTACCCATGTGGGGGTAGCGAGGGTATCGATGCGTTAGCGCGAGAGCAGCGGTGTATGAGCTAGGTACCTATCTCGCCTAGCTAGGAGGCTAGGCTTGCAGCGTGGGGTACGCCGCGTTTTCGCGGTGTTAGCAGGTATGTGATTCGGTTTCTCGTTGTTGATAGTTGATATACGCGCAGAGTACTGTATCGAGGGGTTCTCTCATGTCGGTAGCGATCTACGCGGCTGCAGCCGTAGCATCGGCTTGCTGCGCCTTCGCGGGCGTCTCGATCGGTGTTGCTAGGGCTGCTGCATCCAGGCTTGTTCACCCTCCTAGGAAGCGAGGTGATTGGGATCCGGGTAAGGCTGGCCTAGACTTCGATAGGGTTGAGGTTGGGCTAAGCGACGGGGTTAAGCTTAGGGGGTGGTTCGTTAAGGGTGGGTCTGAGGCGACCGTGATCGCTATCCATGGCTACACAGCGTCTAAATGGGATCTAGCGCCAGTCATCGAGCTCCTCGCTAGGGAGGGATTCAACGTTCTAGCTCTGGACTGTAGAGCTCATGGGGAGAGCGATGGCGATGTTACGAAGCTCGGGTATAGGGAGGCTAAGGACTTCTCCGAGGCGATAACGTGGCTCCGAAGCACGTACCCAGAGGCCTCTAGGAGGATTGGGGTGATAGGCTACTCTATGGGTGGAGCTATAACCATAATGCTCACCGCTTCTGACGATAGGGTTGATGCTGCTGTAGCTGATAGCCCATACATAGACATCGTTGCCTCGGGGAGGAGGTGGATCGAGAACAGGGTTAGGACGAGGGCTAGGGGCTACCTCCTATTCCTATACCCGCTGATAGTGAGGTTCGCTGCCAGCATGGCTGGGGTGGATATAGAGGCCCTCAGGATGTATAGGTACGCATCGTCGATAAGGAAGCCCCTGCTCATCATAGCTGGGAGAAGGGATGATCTAGTGGCTCTAGAGGAGATCCAGAGGTTCTTCGAGGAGGTTAGGAAGGTTAACGATAGGGCTGAGCTCTGGGTTACGGACGCTGAGCACGTGAAGGCCTACTTCCTCGATCCTA
>JAADCV010000018.1 GCA_013154235.1 Thermoproteota archaeon
TTCCTCTGGTCGATCTATGACTAATTCAACATAGGGTCTAAGGTAATCTAAGAGACGCCTTAGCGAAGAGAGGCGATGCCTCATATCTGGGTCTGGGCTAGACGCTGTGGAAGCGAGTTGGAATAGAGCTGCGGCAGCACTCATGGCAGATCCACGCTGCCTAGGAAGAGAGCAGCGGTTCTACGCGCTAAAAGTTGTGCGCATGAATCAGTTACGTGAACTCTGCATTCCTCTATACTTCAAGATGCGCAGACCACAGGATATCGAAGATGCTTATCGCAGCTACTGAGCTCAGCACGAGGAGTATCGTTGTTGCAGACCTGTAGGTGCGCATAGATACAGAGAGAAGCAATAGATAGATCATAGCGCTCAGCGCAGCTACTCGGGCCACATATCGTTGAGCTGTTGGTGCGCAGCTCCCAAGATACGTACCTAGATAGCCCTAGGGTCTGCTGGCGTGCTACATGCGGAGAGAGTTCGAAGAATGATGGTGCGCAGCCTGACAGAGAAAAGCGATAGATAGGGAGCTCAGCAGCTTGTATCTACCTCCGAAGAGCTTTGAGCAGTATCGGTGCGCAGACCCAGAGATACAGGAGCTGGGCTGCGAAGGGATCTACGTAGATGCTGGTCTTCGACGAGGCGGAGACAGATGGTGCGCAGGCTCAGAGATACGTACCCTAGTACCAAGAGATCTCCTGCGGAGCGATATCGAGGCTGCGTAGGTGCGCAGAGCCGAAGAGACATAGCATTGTCTTGCAGCGGTACCATGCTACGCACTAGCCAGAGACATTGGTGCGCAGATCCGATGAGGTATCGGTGCGCGGAGCGGAAGAAGCTACTCATCCTCTCCACGAGCCTTTCACAGCCACGTTCTTGCAGCTCTAACGGTGCGCAGAGCACCTAAGAGAGACATTGATGGTTCTGTCGATGCTCTGAGCAAAAATAGCTTGAGCGAAACCGTGTCTAGGGACGAGCTGTGCTAGCTCCGAAGCCACAGCCTCGGTTTAGGGAAGCTGTGTGTAGCGGTCACGTACTCGACGCGAGAATCATGCTCCTCAAGATGCTTCCTGACGCTCTGATGACCGTCAGGCTCGGGCTGGACATCGTTCCAAGATCCATCCTACCGCCGTTCATGGTGTTCGACTCCGGGGGTTCATCATAGCTATGAGGAACGAGTACGACAAGGTGGGCGAGTACCTGAGCAAGGTGATCGATGTGTACCGATTCTTAGCCGCGCCGAGAGACCTCCTGATACAGCTAGACTTACCGCTGCTCCCAGACATGGACAGAGCCACGAGAGCGAGGCTACAGCAGATGAACGTAGAGCTCTACTGGAGGATGCGGAGAGAGTTCGGCACCCAGCTAGTTCTGGTGCTACACGGTTGGAGCCGAGAGGACTGGGATAAGCAGCTCGAGTGCGTCCAGAGCGCTAGAGTCGTGGCTGTAGGCAGCTTTTTCGGAATGATAGCTCCTCCAGCCATAGCGAGATCGGCACGCGCATCAACGCTAGACCCGAAGCTCGTTGCCGAGAGGCTCGTCGAGGTAACGAGGTTCCTGCACAGGCACGCGAGCGCTAGACTGATGCTCCTAGGCGCGGGATCGCCCAAAGACATCTACGTCGCTGCCGCCCTCGGATACGACTACGCGGACAGCAGCTCGTGGAGAGTTGCTGCAACGCTCGGCGAGATCTACGACCCGGAGACCCTAGACAGGCTCAAGGTGGTGGAGTTAGCGAGGTCATGTGTGCTCCGGGAGAAGATGCGCAGAGCATACGAGGTGATTGAAGGGGAGCTCGGAGTGCCTTGGAGCTTCGACGAGTGGCTAGGCATGGCTGTCCTCCGATCGGTTGAGGGCTACGTCGCGAGGGCGTGGTTCAATGCTATGATCACCAAGCTCGTCGAGCGCGAAGTCAGGGACGCGAGCTGGAGGGAGATAGTCGCCAAGATGCTGTGGCTCTACGAGAGGAGCCCTAGGTGGAGCGTAGTCGCAAAGATGGTGGCTAGGTACGCGGGACACCAAGGATTCGGACGAGCCCTTCCGAAACTCCGCTTCTAGGCACCTACGCGAGCAACTTAATTTTCACAGCCGTTCTCTCACTCGCGGTGGGCGTAGATGGTCGTTTCTAGCTACGTGACTAGGTTCATGATCGTCGAGGAGCTAGGTGAGGAGCTCGCGCCCTCTACCGCCCCTGCTGGCGAGGAGAGACAGCTTTAGGTACCTGTGGTACCCACCCACGAACAGCTTCGAGTCTCTCACGATCGTCATGCTCGAAACGTCTATCACCCCGAACTGGTTGGGCACCAGAGCTAGCGCGTACCACACCGAGTCGCCGCGAGTAGCTATGTAGACTCTGTTGAAGAAGTGGCGCCTGAAGTATAGCTGGTTGATGGCGTGCTGAATGTTCTTCTCGTGTAGCACCGCCTTCGCCTCCACCACGACCGTCTCGATCCCCATCTCGACATCTCTCCTCCTTCTGACACCCACGAGATCGAAGTCCGTGCCTAGCGTGGCTAGCCATATTCGCCAAGCCTCCAGCCTTAGGAGCCTAGCTACTTTACACAGCTCTTCACGACCAATAGGTTTGGCCCGCTGAGTGTATCGGGTGCTATGCTTTTGCTGTGCTCCTGCCACCGCTCCTCAGCCTCCTAACACCTAGTGCCCTAAGTAGAGCATCTAAGAGCCTGCTCCTCTCGATTCTGATCACCTCGCCGCCAGCATCAATGATTCTATCGACCGGCGTTGGCTCCTCTCCAAAGCCCTCCAGAGCTGCTTGTATGACGGCTATAGCTATTGCGCATGGTACGGTCACCCTACTACTCTCGGCCTGCTCCAAACACCGATCCAGCTCCTTCCTAGACGTGGCGACAGACACCAGCCGTTTAGCGAACGACACGATCTTTTCAACGTTGGCAATCTCCCTATCTTCTCTCCCAGATCCAGACCCTTTCTCAACGCTCTTTCTAAGAGCATCGATTGTCCTATCCTTCTTAGCTACCTCGCTCTCCAGTTTTCTGAGCTTCTTCAGAAGCTCACTCTTCTCTCTCCTCAGCTCCTCCACCTCTTTCCTCAGGTGCTCCACCCTCTCTTTGAGAGACTTGTTCGCTGCTCGAAGGGACTCCACTCTCTTCCTAAGCTCCTCGATCCTAGTCCTGTATTTTTCCTCAGCCTCTTCACGGGCCCTTTTCCTAATCTCCCGAATCTCCCTCTTCAGATCTCTGAGCCTCTCCATCTTAGCGAGCTGACACGACCTTTTCTCTGAGGAGGTTCCCAGCCTCCTCCAGATCTCCTCCGCTAGCTCCCTAGCACTCTTAACATCCACGTTTATCGCAGATACCGTAACAGTTGCATCGCCTTTTCTCACCTTCACGTAGCCCTTCTCGATTGGGCATTTGACCGATTCCTCCCTGCACAGAGCCTCGATGTACTTAACGTAGCGTTCGATGGTGGACTTGCTGTAGCTAGTTCCATCGATTTCGACCCTCTCCGGTAGCCCGTATATCACGATGGGATTCCCCAGCTTCTCAGCTAACCTCGATAGCAGCAGTAGCGCTGACGCTGCCTTGGATAGATCCCTGCGCCTCATAGTCATCGCCGGATCTCGGTGCACAAAACACATATTTATGCTGCGGGGCAGGCTATTGCAGGGAGGAGGTTGATACCGGTAGCGCTCAAGAAGATGTCTGTTGCCACGATATACGACTTCGTGGGCATGCTACAGATACAGGAATACGATATTCCCCGGGATCTCTTCGATGCATGCAGGGCTGAGTCGAATGCCGTGCCGCTGGGAGTGGTACCGCTGTTTCCACGGTCTGACTGCTACGCAGCAGTAGCGTGGTGGTGCCCCCGATACGTGATGAACCCCCATATGGCTGTCGTCGCGTCTACCGGCGGCGGAAAAACAACGCTGCTGAGAACAATGATAGCGCTATCCTCCATCCTCATGGGAACCGTGAAGCGTGGAGCACCACGTGTATCCGTAATTATCTTGGATTGGCGGCGCGACTTCACAATTCTCCCCGAGGCTCTAGGCATCGGAAAAGTGTATCGAATCGGCTCCGAGTACACCATAAACCCTCTGCTGGGAATTGGAACGGATAGAAATGAGGTGGCGCAGAACTTTTCACATATGCTGCTGTCTATGGGAGTGCTGGAAGAACGTAGCATCAGAGGCATAACAATTCTGGAGAAGGCTGTTCATCAAGAACTCCAGAAGTACGAGATAGATAGAAACATACTGCTAGCGATATCACCGAGCTTACCCACCATGTCGAATATCATGGATGCAATAAACGAGGTTCTTCATGGGCTCGGAGATAGCGCAACGAGCGACGACAAGAGATCGGCTGAGGCGATCAAGCGACGACTGACAAACATAGCTAGCCGCCTAGAGTCGCGGAGCAGCCGAACAAAGGTTCTCAATCCGCTTAGGCTCCTGCTAGACCCAGGCATCCACGTAATCGATCTTTCGGAGCTACCCGAGGCAGCGAAAAAGATGGTAATGTTCTACATAACGTACGTGGCGTACCAAGCAATAAGCTCGCAGTTCATCGAGGCGACGTATGGGCTAGACATAAATGCGGTTCTCGTGATAGACGAGGCGCACCACATCCTGACAGCGCTTCGAAACAAGGAGGAGGCCGATGCGCAGCCTTTGATGAAGATTATTCGCGAGGGGAGGCAGTACGGTCTAGCGGTGTGGCTATCGACGCAGAACCCTGATGACGTGCCGGAGCACGTTCTGAATAACATCGGTACTGTGTTCATCGGCAGGCTCGGGGTGAGATCAAAGGTGGTTGAGCACCTCTTCGGTAGAGAGATAGCGAAGCTCGTCGAAAACATAGAGCCGCTGTCGTTCATCGTAAGGGTAAACACGATCGAAACGGGTGGGGCGCGCGTAATACCCGGCAACCGTGTGTTCAAGCTGAAGCTAGTGCCGTACTTCCCGCCTAGGGGCTCGATGGTAACGCTGCTAACTGGAAGAACGTCAGACGCCGAAAACACTTATAAAGCGATATCGAAAAAGATGATTAGTTTGGTACAAGAGCTTCGGCGCTGCGGCTACGTGAGTGATCGCGGAGGTACCGAATACAGCGCCGAATAGCAGAGACGTCTATCTCCAGCGGGTTGTATCCCTTCGTGCCAGCGATCATTCCAGCGACTGCCGCTATAGACATCATTGCCTGCATGACGCCAGCGACTACGGACGCGTCTCTGCTTGCGGCAAGTGACTGGATGTATGCCCAGAGGTGGCGGGCAGCAGCATCACCGCGCTTCCCAGCTATGGGCGGCGGAGGCGGGATACGAGTACTGCTAGCAGCAATAGCTGTGTAGATCGTTCGCAGCCGCTGATACACCCTAGCCACAGCGTTTCTGAACACCATAGCGTCGCGGTATGCTGATTCGAGCAGTTGAGCTAGCTCACCGCGCTTTGCAGCCTCCTTGACTAGAGACCGAGGTATCCCGGCTCGGCTAGCCATATCGATTATGCGCTCTAGAGACACCCTATACACCGTTGAGTGTAGAGCGAGAGGGACATATTTGCGGAGGCGCCGAGATCGAATCACGATATATTCCGGAAGCGCTAAGTAAAGACGGGGAGAGTGATGCGTGGACAAGCCGACGTGTTAGCTACTGTGATCCTCGTAACCTTCGCAGTCATTATATCGTCTGCCGTCGCGGTATACATGATGTCGATGGCTAACACAGCTCTACGGGCACCGCCACCGGTACTAACATATGTTGAGACGCACATCAAGATGGTCGTTCTCGCGGGGTATCCAACGGCAAACGGCTACGCAATCGATATCGCTCTCGTCCCTGTCTTCGGTTCGCAGCCTGTGTACGTGTGTCTCGTTCCTGTGGCTGACGAAAATGGGACGTATCAGTCTGTCAACCCCACGGTACTCCTGTTCAGCGGCTACGGAGCTCTAGAGGCGCAGCAGGCTCTGGACACGACGCAGCTCGACGCATCGAAAATGATTTTGCCTGCGGTGAGCGGCAACACAGGCTACACCACAGCCGAGATACGGTTCAAGCTCAGCTCGGTCTACGGAGCCTGTCTCAATCTATCGAGGACTTCGGTGTTTCTAGAGCTCGTAGTGCCGCAGCAGACGTACAGCTACCGGTTACGGATATACCTGTGCGCGTTCGCTAGTACTGGTTGGGGTACGATCTATGCGGCGCAGTACGCGACGATCACGGTTCCTCCATCGTAGTGGTATATCTCCAGCGATAGCGGTCGCGATCATCGCTCCAGCGCTGATGATTCTAGCGCTGGCGCTAACGTACTACATGTACAGCTTTACGCAGGAAACAGCGTATAAAGCATCGATGCAAGTAGCCGAGGCAATGGCCGAGACAGCGCCTCTGCGCGGAACTATCTACGTGGCTAACTCGACCGTGATACTCTCCGTGTCGAATCCTGGCCCTTCTCAAGCAGTCATCAGATACGTGTACCTAGCGATAACGACAGCGACCGGGAAAAACAGACTGGTTCTGGACTTCGTGAATGGGCCTAACAGTACTGTGGCCACGATCTACGTTCAGCCGCCTACAGCCTTCGTACGTGGAGTGGGACTAGCGGTTCCGGCGGGCTCCAAGGTCGCTATGACCGTTGATTTCGGATCGGTGCAGATACTCAATGCTACGGCGACAGCCATAACCAGCACCGGCGCAGTCGTGAGCTTCACGCCAGCAACCAAGAACCTCGAAAAGGGCGTTCCAGCAACATTGATAACGTTCTTGGTTCCCAGCCTAACCGATCTCCTGACCCGGTCGGACATCTACGTCAATCCTGCCCTCCTAGCTCCGGCCTCACCATCCAACCCCGGACAGGGAATTACAGGCGGCAACTCCAACTCCGGGGTCTACTGTCTAGTCGCGAAGTATACCAACGCCCGGATACAAGGATACATGTACTACACGGCGGCCTACGTAGGATTCGACGCAGCATGGACACAGCTACGATCGGGCCCAGCGCAGTACACGATGCTGCTCGTAACCACTCCGCTGTGGGGAGGAGACCTCTCAATAAATGGTACGACCTACACCTTTGGAACCTATGACGCTTACAGAGTGGTTATCTACGGCTATACGGGCTCGATCAAGCTGTACTACGTGTGGAAATCGCCGGTATATGGATGGGAGTACGACTATAAGACCAATGCTCTGAACCCGGCTAACGTCGTGGGTATCTACCTTTACGCGCAGCTATACGGCTACTACTACGGCGTACCTACCTCAAGGATTTACCTCGATGGAACGGCGCAGAAGGTATACGTATATGCCCGCATGCCTACGTGTGGCGCATCGACACAGGTATCGTACACGCCCTACATGATCATCGGCGACTTCGACAACGATGGCCTGCCCGAGATCCTCTTCACCACCATAGACTCGCTCTTCGATGTCAACACCAACTGGGTTGGTGACGATATAGATACGTCCCAGCTATCGTACACGTGGTACGACCTAGACGACTACAGTACCATACCTTTCACGATAATATTCAAGGGATACCCCATTAACAGTAATAAGTACATAGCCGTGCAGATAGCTATCCGATACTACTTCGAAGACGATGCGGCTCTCGACGAGCAGGAGATCGATACCGATAAGTGGATCCTGAGAGTCGGGCTAGTCGATGCCCAGACGGGGCAGCTAGCAACGTTTTACGAGCTGAGCTACCAGTACCTCACCAAGCATGAGGATACCTATCCGCCTAGGTGGGACTACGTCATAGATACCATCCTGCTGCTCGTGCCGCAGACAGGACATACCTACTACATCGAACTGCAGTTCAGAGACCCGTACCCAGCGTACAGCAGCTACGACGACTGCGACGTGATGATAGGCGTAGAATATCTGTCGATATCCCTCATATATCAATCGTAACCATAAAAACTTTTTTGGATCCAAACCAAGGAGGAGTCGCTCTCTACTGCGCCGTTTTTGATACGATCAAGCCGTTGAGACTTACTGTCACCCTAACGCCTCCGTTCTTCGATACTGAAACTGTCAAGGGTTTGTTCCGCAGGATAACGGATCCTCTACTGCATCTTCTCCGGCCCTGAGTCAGCATTGCCACGATTCTCTCAGCGATCAGGTTAGCGAGGCTCTCTGGGGACTGCTCCGCAAGGTCGAGAACCTCCGGCGATCCCCATAGTGTACAAGGGAGGGGAACAGCAAATGATCGGAGGGCAACCTTCAGCCTCGACGTCGAGACGTCTCCCAGAACACTCCTCACGTGTTCATAGATCTCCTTCTCTGTCGCAACGAGCTTGCGGTGTAGATACCGTTTCGCGGTCTCAATGATATCATCCAATCTGCTACCTTTCGTCACAGCGATTTCGATCTCGATTCCATCCGGCGATGTTATGTGTACAGTAGCGATAACGTTTGCACGATCCGCGTAGCTCGACGTCATATTGATCACACCTCCACATTCGCGTCTGTAACCGGTTGAAATAAGCGTAGATAGCCGCGAATATATGTCTCCGGCGAGGTGGTAGCTCGGGGAGACCCTTGTCTCTCGACACAAGAACACTACGTATGCTGATCGAGACGTTATCGGCGTACTCAGCGATCATGAGGCCGCCGAAGCCGAGGCTCGGTACCCTGCAGGTTCGCGAAAAAGATCTCGCAATGACTATAGCGGTTGCTGCCATCGAGGAAGCGTCAAGGCAGCTCGGCTCGGAAGCCTGCGAAGAGTTCGCCAAGGAGATAGGGGCAGATCCATCTGCATGCAGATATCCGTGGCTCCGCGACGTTTTCAGCCAAAATGTCCTTGCGGTGTACCTAACTACGAGAGTAGCGGACGAAGCGATTGCAGTAGCACTTGACGGTTTCGAGGTTACTGAGAGCAACCTCGAGAAGGCAGTTAGGATAGGGGCGGAGGCAGTCAAAAAGGTTGGGGTATGGAGGCTCCTTGCGTACACCGCTGCACGAATACTATCTCCGGATGCGCGAGCACTAATCAAAGGCTATCTCAACGAGCTGGGAAGAAGAGCGAGGGAAAAAAGGCGGGGGGTGCTAAAGGGGAAGGTTCGCAGAGCTGACATAGCGCTAGCGATCGACGCCGTACTCAAAATGGCTCTAATGAGTGTGATGAGGCGATTCACACTTGATTCGAGATCCCCTGCGACAGCTTAGGGAGGAGCTGAGGCGAAGCCTAGAGATCCTAGCGCCGGAGTACAGAGACGTTATCGAGTGGATCAGGAAGTGTGGACTCAGCTTCGTGTACAGCGACACGGACTCCCTCATGATCTCTGTTAGATGCGCAGACAAGTCAAGCAAGGAGGAGCTGGTGAAAGCAACCTCTAGATTCGTAGAGCTCGTAAACACTCTCGTGCAGGCGATATATGGCGAAACCTTTCGAATGGATCTAGACGACGACCTCACCAAGAAGCTAGCGAGGGGAGAGCCACCCCTGTACAACCTCATCATCGTTGCCAAGGCAAAGGGCGCTAGGAAGCCTGCAGCCAAGAGCTACCTGATACTAGACGGCGACGAGATAATACTCAAGGGGAAGCTCTACAAGGAGAGGGCCGTCGAGGCCGTCGAGGAGGTCAGGGAGGAGCTCATCAAGAGGGCCGTCCGAGAGCGGTGGGGCAGAAGGAGGCTAGAGGAGGAGATAGCATCGATAATAAGTAGGGCCCCCACGAGAAAGCTCTTCTTTGCTAGGGCCCTGAGCCTAGACATGAGGAGGGAGAAGGGTGGAGGCGGATTCAAGCAGATATCGAAGATGGAGCACTACGTCAGGTTCGTGAGAGCTGCGCAGTTATTCTCGAAGTCCGAGCACGTAGCCAAGTACGTCAAGGTGATCCGCCGCGGCAGGTGCAGGGAGAGCCTAGGCGAGATATGCGGCACCGTAATGATAGACGCCTCGATATACATCGAGGTTCCGGCCGTGGACGCTAGGTACCTACCCGTATCCGGGAAGGCTAAGCGCTGCCGGTTCTGGATACTGAAGGAGATCGAGTCCGAGTACGGAGGAGCCAAGGTGTACGACTGCGCCTGTAGTGACCCAGCCTTCCGCGAGGGGTTCTACGTGTTCAACGCCACGTGCCTACTGAGGCAGGTCGAGAGGCCCGAAATCGAAGCAACAGCCTTAGCAGCGTGTCGGGGATTCATAGACATGCTGTGGAGCAGCATACTTTCGACCCTCCACCAAGGTGAGTGGAGCTGGAAGAAGAGAAGCGATGGAGACAGCGAATAAATCTCCGATTCGCATCACCGAAGCGAGGGCGGAGCATGAGGGAAGACGAGTGGATCGAGGGGGACTGGGGCGAGGATTGGGACGAAGACGAGCGGTGATCCTCCTCTTGCTCCCTACCGTCTATCCCGAACCATGTTTTTGACTCTCTCTTGCTCCCTTGATCGCTATCCCCACGTATATCGCGTCTCTCGCGAACCCCATCGCGTATGTGGGAGTTCTCAACGCGAACGGGTTCGGATACTTGAATAGCAGGAACACTATCCCAGCGTTCATAGCGTCAGCGACTGCGCTGACTATCCACATCCACCTCTTCACGCCTCTCCCCGGCAGCGACAGAGCAGCGTAGAACGCTAGAGGCTCGGTCTGCGGAGGGCACGACGCTCCCACGAACGGAACCGCTAGGTAGAGCCACCTACCCGCCTTCGGATGCAGAGCGAACGCAACGATCCCCGCGAATACTATGGACGCGAAGAGCGTTGCCAGCGGAACGAATGGAATCTTGAACGTTATCGGTTCGTAGGGGCAGAACTCGCAGAAGTGGCACCAGTACCTGAATACGTCGCTGTAGGGAGTAGTTGGAGCAGACATCGCGAGCGCTAGGAGCGCTAGCGGCCCCACGGCGTACCTAGGAACGTTCCAAGCCCTAGCCTCCGCAACTATCCGCAGCACTAGGAACGGGGCCGATAGGTAGCTGAAGACGACCGAAAGCGAAGCGATTTCCGGGCTCCTAGACGTTAGTAGCAGCGCTCCGAGAGCATCCGAGGAGTAGCCCGACATCGTTGCGAGGCCCAGCGTCCCAATTACGTATCCTTGCTTGCGATATCTGTAGCCCCTATACGCCAGCACAGCTCCAGCCGCGCTGAATATCGCGCTCGGAATCCACGTAGCAGTCTTGCTGCTTCTCGTTAGCGCAGCAACGAGGAACACGATCCACGTTCCTCCAGCGGGCAGCGCAGGATGAAACTCGGTGAATGGCATCGGTACACCGACCTCGCTCTCGCAGAACTTCCTTAGGTAGTCCCTGTCTATCCATATCGGGGCAAAGTGATTGCAGTCCGGTACGTACCTATGGGCATCCGCCTTCACGTCGGTGTAGGGATAGAAATGTGATAGCGCTAGCGACACCGCGAACACCACTATGGCTACAGCGAGCGGTAGCCAGCGCTCACGGAACGAAGCCGATCGCGATCGCACCAAGGTGGCACACCACCGAGCCAGCTAGATACGCGAGCTCCCCCACATAAACAACACCTGGGTAGAGCTCTGTCTCAGCACCGTCCTGCTGACAATCAATGTATGTCCTCAGAACGCTTCCAACATTCAAGATCTTGGCGCCATCGATTCTGCGCTGTAGCAGCCCTATCATGTTCTTGGGGGCCACGAGTAGGATGTCCGAGCCCTCCGAAACGATCAGCTCGATAGCGTCGAGAATCGCCTTTAGTGCCGTTATGCTCCGCACACTCGAAGCGAAAACAGCACGGCCAAACGGATCTCCCTTCCGGACAACATACAGGTTACGTACCTTTACAACCGAGGGGCACTCAACAGATCCCCACAGCTTTCTGACATCCATAGGTAGCACGAGCATGGTACCGTTCAGAGACACGTGGCATATCCCTTGAGTCGAGCCGCAGAGAATCCTAGCCCTAACTGCCTTTCGAGCCATGTCTCCCAGCCTCCAAGAATGCTCTAGCAGTCTCAACCAAGTAATCTCCGATGGTTGCGAGCGATGTACCAACGATGTCCTCGCTCGTCAGAGCACTCGGAAGCCGCTTCAGGCACTCGGTTAGGCGATCGAGTACTCCCGGGTTCTCGACAGCGTTGAATCGCTCTATGCAGGCATCCACCCCTGTAACCATCTCCTCCACGGCTCTAAGCGCCTCTGGGTCGCCCATGAGCAGCAGCATGGAGCCTGACTTCGGGACAGCGACTGTCTTGCCATCCACGATTTCTACAGTTGGGTTTATAGCGAGGAACACCGGAAAGATGGCTCCGTGGATCCACGCCCCTTCCACATCCACCATAGCTGGAATGAGTCCGGATAGCACCACTAGCCCCGCAGCGTAGCTGACCAGAGCCCCACCGAACTCTATATCGTGTCTCTCCAGAGCTTTAGCAGATGCTAGAGCTGGCGGAATGCAGCGGTAGCACTCCATAGCATCCTCGATGAAGTCCGTTTCAAGCTCGTGAACAGTAATCATCCGGGGAGCAGCGATGTTCACGCTACAGAGGTACCTGTTGCCGATCGGCATGCAGGCGAAGTAGACCTTAGCATCGCGTGAGAGGGAACACGACTTCTCTATAGCGATGCGAACGGAATCGGGGTCGAGTAGTTTGTCTAGCATGTAGAGATGAGATATCAGCGGATAGTACACTCTAGGCATGTGCTCGCACCACAAAGAGCGGTGCGAAAAGAGAAAATATGCTCGCGTATCCCGTTGGGGCATCGCTAAAAGCTATCGCTAGGATGCTGGACAGGCGCTCCAGTTGATACTCATGCCGAATATCCCCAGTATGTGCGGCAGTATCAGGTACACCACGAGCAGTATCACCGTTGCTGCGATCAGGCCCGAGACCAGTACCTGCACGGGCGTTAGGTCGCCGAAGAGCCGGTACAGGAACGCTGGTGATATGAATCTGCCGAACACGTGGAGGATACCGTATGTCAGCAGTGCAGTCATGGCTATCGTGACTATGAGCAGACCGAGGTATCTATGAAGTGTGCAGACGAACGATACCACGAACGACGTCAGAACGTTAGCGGAGGGAGACGAGGTTGTTTGGATCAGCGTCTCCTCGCCCTGCGCTAGTACTGTGACGGGTACGGCAGCTGCCAAGACAAGCACTAATGCTAGAGCGACATGTCTCCTACTCATCCTCTCACCCTATCTATTCTATAGGATCCTTCTTCTGCGCTCTCGTATCCACGCAACCACTCTCACCACCATCAGCGTCACGGTCACTATAGCACCGAACAGTAAGCCGTAGTACGCTGGTGGCCCACCGACAGCATATCCAACACCTGCTCCCACACCGAACGATACCCCAAACGCTATCACGGGCGCCAGCACTAAGCCTAACCTTGATTTGGCTTCGTTTCTTTCCTCCTCTTCGGTAGGCATAGGCTGCACCTCGTGGTACGCGAGGCGGCGTGAACAAAAAACGGTTTATCAACATAGTGAGTGTGGGTGAGAGAGATGGCTACGACAGCGGAGTGGAGGTGGAGACCAGGTCAAGAGAGGGTTGCTCATGCCATACTCGATGCAATGCTTACGTCCACTCGCGTGCTTATCGAGGCGTATCCCGGTATAGGGAAGACGCGCGCTGCGCTCTGGGCATGTAGCGCAAGTGATACGGACGCGATCATACTCGTCAGGACGAGGAACGAGGCGTCGGTGTACGTATCCGAAGCGAGAAAGATGAGCCTAGTCGTTATCCCCCTATTGGCCCGCTACGGATTCTGCCCCGTTTTTCGACACGTCCCGCGATCGATCTTCTACGATCTCTGCCGAAGAATCAGATCGTCTAACATATGCAACTACTATAACAACACCGTATGGAGGCTCTTTCGAAGCGAAACCATCGAGCTCGTGTTGGACATGGCTAGTAAGTGTAGCAGCATCGAGGAAATCGCTGAGCGCCTAGTGGAGAACAATAGGTGTCCATTCACCGCCAGTCTCATGGCATCAAAGTGCGCGAAGTTCGTGGTCGCAACATATCCGTACTACCTCGACGAGTCAATTAGGGAAACCGTGTTTTCCGAGATCGCGAGAGAGAGGTTCACCATCTTCGACGAGGTTCACACACTCTTTACGGAATACATTAGCAGGTTCAGGTTCCTAGACCTGGGTGAGGCACTAGCCACTCTTCGAACGGCGTACAGAGCCCTTAGGAAGGTAGCAAAGAGGAATCCGGATCAGTTCGAATACGTGCTCAACATGGTTGCCAGAGGAATAGAGGCTGCGAAGCTCCTAATGGATAGAGACAGGAGAAGGAAGAGGAGGGTGTCTCTCTACGACGCTGCATCCGAAGTAGAGGAAGCTTTGTCAGAGGTTCTCGACGCTAGCATCAGCTTCACACATGGGGGATTCCTAGCTGTGCCAGCAAAGCTAGAGGTGCCAGAAACCTTTGCCGGCATGAGCGCATACATACCAAAGACGCTTGCTAAGCTAGGGCTTTCAGCGAGAACCGTCGAGGTACCCCCTCCCCAACCATTGGTCAAAGCAAGGATAGTGAGTGGGGTGACGACGAGGTATCGGGACATGGATGAGGAGATGGAGACTAGGATAGGTAGGGAGCTCGAGAGCATCTTGAGAACGTGCGAGAGACCAACCCTAGTAGTCTTTCCATCGAAGAGAGTCGCGGAAGAGATTGCTAGACGCATAGAGCTGGACTTGCTGAGGTTCGCAGCATGGAGAGGAGACCCGAGCCTCGAAGACCCAATACACGTGGATGTCGCTGGCGGGAGGCTTGCTGAGGGAGTGAACGTGCCTTACAGAGCAATCATTGTCGTCGGACTCCCCTACCCCAGCCCGAGCCCAGCAATGAAGGCCGTGATATCTAGGCTAGGGTTCGAAGCGGCGGAGGACGTCATGAAGATAAGGCTGCTCCAAGCTCTCGGCAGGGGAACAAGAGCTGGCGCGAGAGCGTGGATACTGGACGAGCGTGCACATAACCTAGAGCTACCTTCGTGGATCGAGGTGGAAGAATGAGGGCTCTGAGGGCCGCTGATCCATGGTTCGACTTCTCCGAGTGGAGAAAAGTGGTCGACTCCGTAAGGAGATCCGTGGAGAGCAAGCAGACCTCGGAGCTCATAGACATCGTTAGGAAATCCGATAAGTACGAGGTCGTGCGTGCAGGCAAGCTCATTGAGATCCGCGACACAGAGCTGGGGTGGCTCAGGCATGGTTGGGTCTATCCATCGCTCGTCAACCTCTACAGGAGGTGTGCTAGACAGCTATACATCGAGGTCTCCCGCATAACAGACGGGAAGCCCCTGCTCGTAACAAGACCGCAGCTAGAGGCGATGGTTAGGGGGATACTGGTTCACGAGGAGTGGAGGAAGAGGTTTGCCATTGGGGAGACCGAGGTTGAGTTAGTGTCGGAGGCGCTGAAGGTTAGGGGAGTAGCTGACGAGGTGGCGAGGAGTGTTGGACTGGTGGTCGAAGTGAAGAGCGGCTACGGATTCGATGATGTTGCCGTAGCGGTGCAGGCAAAGCTCTATGCCATCATGGCCGAGGAGATGGGGTTGATGGACGCCGTTGCAGCGAGGGTAGTCAGCCCGAGGGGAGTCTTCGAGCCTGCCTTGCGCAGCGACTTGGCGGCTAGCTATGTCCAGAGGGTAAGGATCGTCATAGAGGACGCGCTCAACAACAGGGAGCCACCTCCAAGGCTGAGCCCATCGGTTAGGAGCCGATGCGAGACGTGTCCCTACAGACTCAAGGACTGTGCCACGCTCAAGAGCGCTGGAACAATATTCGACTGGCTTGAATCGAGGGGGTTCCAAGTGAGGAGACCCCAGAGAACGCTTCTCAGCTACACTAGCAGTAGTAGCTAAGCGTTTCTCCCAGTTCCGCAACCACTCCAGTTGGCGAGCGCGATGAGATCGAGATCGAGATCCCTACTGAGGAGAGGAGGAGTATCCCTCTTAGTAGTCATGATAATAATCGTTGTGATAGCGGCTGTGGGCGCGATACTGCTCGGCATATACCTCCAGCACGTAGTGAAGTCTGCGCCCCCGCTACCGGTTACGATCACGGCATCCGGCGCGCGGTACAACATGACGTTCGGAACCATCACAGTAACGGTAACAAACGGCCCGATGCACGCGCTAGTCATAAATAACGTGACCGTTATAGGCGGCGGGTGTAGAATCCTGAAAGTGGTTCCGCAGCTTCCAATAGTTATTCCACCGTCGGCGCACCACCAGTCGTTCGTTGTCATTGTCTATGGTGGGTGCGTAGCAAAGGGAACAGCGCTCGTGGCAGTCACATACACGGATACAACAGCGAAGACGAGCTCTATCAAGACTGTTAAGGTCGCTTTCACGTAGCACCGAGCATATAGCCACACACTCCGATACACCGGCTAGGTGAGGTGATTGAGCTCCATTCCCTACACCGCTGAGGAAGAGGCGCTGGTGAAGGCTCTTCTCAAGATGAAGTCCGTCAAGGAGTTCCTAGCGGAGATAGGAGTATCTAAGTCAACGGCAACAAAGCTGGCTCAGAAGCTCGCTGACACACTAGGAGTCGTTCATCCAATCCAGCTAGTCACACTTCATTACGCGGAGCGGAACGAGCTCGGGCTATCTAAGTATTCGCTGCTGATCGAGAGGGGACTGGCGAGGAAGCTGAAGGGGGCTGGGTTGAGATGGAGCGTCATGGCTCCATCGAGGTTCGGAACCGGGTTGCTGCTGGAGACGGGCTCCAAGAGGCTGGACGAGCTCATGAATCTCCAGACATCTAGGGTCGCCGGCATCTACGGCCCCTACGGAGCGGGCAAGACACAGCTAGGGCTCTCGATAGCTGGCCGCGTCATAACGCCGGGAGGCAACACGATGTACGCGAGGGGCTCGGTGCTGATAATAGACTTCGAGAGGGCGATAAGGCCGGAGAGGCTCGAGGAGATAGTCGAGACGGTTGCTAGGGAGCGCGGAGCCAAGGACGTTAACGCCGCTGACTTGGTCATGAGGAGGATCATATATATAACCCCGGATCTCTCCAAAATGATACTCCTTTCGATATCACTAATGCCACTTCTATGGCTAGAGACGTGGAGGCGCTTCCTCAAGATCGAGGTGAGCAATCTGCCGTACAACCCAAGCGAGCTTGAGGAGATGTTCGGCTACGTACCAGATGTGCCGCTTAGGTTCGTTATCATCGATGGAATTTCGCAGGCGGCGATAGCCGAGGGCTTCTCGATGCTGTGGGCACTCACCGGTGAGAAGGAGCAGCTACAGGTCAAGGCGCAGAAGAGCCAGTTGATTCGAAAGGTGTTCTACAACTTTCAGAGGCTCTACGCCCCAATGTTCAATGTAGCAATGTACACAACTTTCCAGATACGATCCAAGTTCAGCGGAGGAACCAAGAACTGGGAGCCTGCGGCCAGCCCGGTGATGCTGCACAACGTTCACATCCTCGCGGAGATAGTCAGGAAGAGCATGAGCTTCTCAAGGTCGAAGAAGGAGATCCGCGAGGGAAAGGTAACCTCTGAGGTCAAGGTAATTAAGGGGGCTAGAGTCGGGGCTACAACTATCGAGGTGTACGAAGGCGGGATAAGGGATGCCGAGGACTAGAGCTAGACGCATTGTTTTTCGAGGCAGGGGCATAGCTATTGTTGCGGCGACATGCATATCTCTCTTCTTCGCACTATCCATCCACCCGGTGGTGATAGCTCTTGCCATCGCTCTCGCGGTACCCGCGACCACAGCGGCTGCTCTCGCGGCTATTCTCAAGCGCTACGCTAGGAAAACTAGGTAGGGTACTCGTAGCAATCACAGCGGCGATCCTAGTGCTATCCATAGCGACACTCACGATCGTCTACAGCGTCAAGCAGTTCGTAGGTGGAGAGCTGTATCGAGCACACTACTTCCTGATAATCAACGGTAGCCGGAGGATCGTGGTCGCCTGCTCCATGAAGCCTTCGTGGACGTACGAGTACATAGCGAAGCTACCTTCAGGGCAGCTAATCACCGTGAGGATAGTGTCGCTGTTCCGGGGATGCAGATCCATCCCTCCCCACGTAATCGTTCCGCACATAGATGGGACTCTAAACGTTACGGGGCTGAGGGTGGTGGTGAAGCATGGGATCCCCTCGGTCGTCCCAAGCAAGTAGGGCAATCATTGCGCTCGCCCTAGTACTCGTAGCCGCCCACCTAGCCATAGCTATCAAGACAGCCATAGCTCTC
Source organism: Thermoproteota archaeon (assembly GCA_013154235.1). Taxonomy (GTDB): domain Archaea; phylum Thermoproteota; class Thermoprotei_A; order Sulfolobales; family Ignisphaeraceae; genus JAADCV01. Next base: position 18,126 of record JAADCV010000018.1, read on the forward strand.
GGACAGATGTACGTCTCCGATGAGGTGTGGTACGTCGAGGCGGCTAGGAACCTAGCCAACGACTTCGGAATCGTTCCCGGAGGAGCACAATGTGCAACGGTTCCGTTGAGGCTGGACAACGTCACGGTTCTGCCGGTGCAGATACTCAAGAACGTGTGTGACCAGCTCAACCTTTCATGCAGTCTCTACGGACGGAACGACACGATGGCTTGGGTATGCGGAGACCCCGATGCCATCTTAGCGATGCTCTACGCTCTCCACCTCCCTGCTAGGTTCGGATGGAGGTACTCATCCGATAGGTCTGCGGATATACTGTTCTACTACAACTGGGAGCATCCACCGCTCTTCAAGTACTGGCTCATAGTAGCGATAGCCATACTAGACAACCCCTACGTATGGAGGGCGGTACCCATAATCGTCTCGACCGTGACGATGATTCTGGCGATATATGCAGCGTACAGAGTGGCTGGCCCTGCCGTAGCGACCATAGCGGGAATCATCCTCCTCTTCTCCCCAGCCTTCAACTCCTTGTCCTCGGTAGCGATGCTCGACATAGGCGTTGCGCTATCCCTCGCGGCACTACTAGCGATATACGCAGCGTACAGGGATGAGGCGCCTGACTGGCTCATCGGGATAGCGCTGGGCATCGGAATAAGCATCAAGTGGACGGCGTTCTTCAACTTCCTAGCGGCAGCAACGCTGTGGGGCTGGAGGAAGACTCTTAGAAGCGCTGTGGTTGCGGGAGCCATCTACGCAGGCGTATACGTTCCACTAGTAGCGAAGTACGGGTTCATGACTATGGTTCGGGAGACCCTATGGGCGCTACAATGGCACACTATGGCAAAGTGTATAGGGCCTCGGTGTCCGCCTCCGTCAGCTCCGTGGGACTGGTTCTTCGCGAACCACATCTTCACTATGTACCTATCGCCTAGGCTAGTCCTCCAGCCCTCTCTAACACCGTTCCTCCCGATACTCGTCTTCACCTATCTCTTCCTCAGGTTGTTGGCGAGAATGTGGAGCGAAGTCGATACCGTTGCCTTCGCTGCCTTCGTAGCTCCTTGGCTGGGATACGTGCTGCTATACTTGGTTGGGGACATCACCCAGTACAGCTACTACACAGCTCACCTAGCGCCCGGGCTAGCGATTGCAGCGGCCATAGCGCTGAGGCACGCTCCTTCACTCGTATCCCGCGAGGCGCTTGAGAACCTCGGTCAGATCGTGAAGATGGTGAGAGCTGTGGTTAAATCCCGGCATCGCTAGCTTGGTAAGTGGTGAGTGCGTGTGGAGGGGAGGCGCAAGCTTCTCGATGTAAGAATCATGTGGCGAGATCCAGATGCCGAGCCCCTAGCACGCGAGCTCGCGAGGCTCATACAAGATTTCCTCGCTAGCCGGGGCATACCCTCCAGAGCCTCGTCCATCTACCCCAATAGATCCAAAGGAGCCCGAATCTACGTAAGGGTGTACGAATCGAGGAGGGTCAGCCGTGCGCGTGAGGCTGGCTGGGGTCGGGCATAGCACTATTGATATAGTTGGCGACGTGTCGCTGGTGGTGTGGCTCTGCGGATGCAACCTCAGGTGCCCCTTTTGTCACAACTGGAAGATCGCTAGGAACGATCCAGCATTGTGCAGGGAGGTCGAGATCGAGAGGGTGCTGGAGAGGCTCGAAAGCGCTAGGGGGCTAGCTGACTCCGTGCTTGTAACTGGCGGAGAGCCCCTTCTGCAGCCCGAGGCGACAGCAGCCATCCTCTCCAAAGCGTCGGAGCTCGGTATGAGGCCCGTTCTGGAGTCCAACCTCACGATACCAGAGGCGCTGAGAACGGTTCTCGACCTAGCGTTCGTGAACGAGATCGTCACCGACATCAAGGTGCCTCCCGAGGCGATGATGGGGCTATCGCCAGAGGTAGCGAGGAGAGCGTGGAGCAGCTTCCTAGAGTCGCTGAGGATCGCGGTCGAGAGAGTCCCGAGAGTCACCCTGAGGCTACCGATCTACCCCGGCGAGCTGAGGAGGAGGGATACATACCTAGCAAGGATAGGTAGGTACCTAGAGCAGGTTAGAAGCATCGTCGAGCCGCGCCTAGAGAGCGGCGAGTGCCGCGTAGAAATCGTGGCCGTAGAGACGGAGATGGTGGAGACGCCCGTACCTCCAGCAGAGCTCCAGCGCATAATAGAGACCTCGCTGGGGCTCACAGAGGGTTCGAGGCATGAAGACCGCGGTCGTCGACATTGACGGTGTTCTCGTGGATTGCAGCGAGAGGCTCCGTAGATGCCTTGAGGAGAGCGGCGGGAGGAAAAACGAGGGCTTTTGGAACTGCTTCCTCTCTCCGAGGTACATGCATCTCGATAGACCGGTGCCGCAGGCAATCGAGCTCGTCCGCCAGCTCAAGAGAGCCGGCTACAGGATCGTTATCGTCACCGGCAGGAGGAGCGATACGCAGTTCGAGGCAACCACAGCACAGCTCCAGAGGTTCGGAGTGCCCTTCGACGAGATATATATGCGTAGGCCCAACGATCGCAGAAAGGATGCTGAGTACAAGGCAGAGATCGTACTCAGACTAATCAAGAAGGGATACGAGGTAAAGCTGGTGATAGACGACAGCGAGGCGGTATGCAGAAAGCTCTCCGAGATCCTCCCGCGAGCAAAGATCATGAGGTTCGAAAAGAAAGAGGCTCGTGCACCGAATCAGTTAACGCTGTAGTGCTTCCTGTACCAAAACTCCTTTCTCCTCGCCGGGCTCCAGCTCTTCAGCGGTCTGTAGTACCCGACGATCCTGCTCCATATCTCCACGTCCTCCGAGCCGCACTTGGGGCACCTCCTGTGAGCGCCGACGAACCTTCCGCACTTGGGGCACACCGTTATCGCTGGAGTGATGCTCCAGTACACGATGCTCGTCTGCGAGATCCTCCTGATCAGCTTCTCCAGCGCCTCTACGCTGGGCTCCTCGCTGAGGAACAAGTGCATCATCACACCGCCCGTGAACAGCGGCTGGATCTCGGACTCTATCCACACCCTGTCGAAGATGGTCAGATCTCCGTAGTAGGGCGCTATGCTGGTGCTGTACATCGGGTACTCGGCATCCGGCAGGTACTCCAGCAGCTCTGGGAACCTCTTCGCGTCGTTCATGGCTAGCTTGGTCGCCGCTGACTCGCCCGGAACCTCCTCCACGTTCCACGGCTCTCCGCGCTCCTTCATGGTCTCCCTAGCGAACTTGACTGCCTCTTCAACCATTCTCTTCATCAGTCTCGTTGCCTGCGCCCAAGCTGCTCTAGATCCCTCGAACCAGAGTCTCGGCTCCTGCATGATTATGGCTGCAGCCTCGGGGAGACCGATCAGTCCAATCGTGCTGAAGTGGCTGATCGGGAACTCTGGTAGGTACGCTCGGATCATGAAATACATCCCGGGGCTGCTTCTCATCAGTTTCATGTACCTCTCCCTAAACCATACTAGGGCGTCCCTAACCAGCTCGAGTGCCTCGTAGTAAGCGTCCCAGAACCTCGACTCCTCGCTCTGCGTTTCCAGAGCAACCCGCGGCAGGTTCACGTCAACAACGTTTATCGAGCCGGTGACGTCGGGAATGGCCCAGACACCGCCGCGCCTGCTCTTCTCAAGCATCCTTATCCTCGCTTCGGCAGCATCTTCAATATCCCTCTTACTCAACCTGAAACCATCGTTTACGAACCTGAACTCGTCCCTTCGAATACTCAGGCGGCAGCACATTGCGAAGGCTGCGTCTGGGTCAACGATCGATGTGTTGAGCCAGTAGAACGAGCCGGCTTTCGCCGTCGTGAGCAGGATCTCGTGCTTGAGTTCCTCGTCTCTCCACAGCTCCCTGCTGCTGGTCATCAGCGTCGGGATGGGAAACGTCAGCGGTCTACCAACAGCGTCTCCGCGTCTAAGCACTCTAGCCAGCGCCCTGAGGAAGAGCTCCGCCTCGTCGAGGTAGTCACCGAGGCTACCAGTCTCCCTACCACCAACGATAGCCGGCCTACCGAGCATAGTCTTCGAGGCGTCTAGAGTCACCGTGAAGTTGGTGAACGGGCTCTGTAGCCCTACTCTGCTCGGATAGTTGAGGTTGTACACCAGCCTCTGAACGTTCTGCTCGACCTCCCTCAGAGCCTTGCCCTCTCCAGCGATGAACGCCCCAGCGTACAGCTCTACAGCCGAGAGCGCCTGCGCACCAGTAAAGTAGTGCTGCATCGTTATGAGGAAGTTCGCGACGTGATCCACGAAGCTATCGAGGTGCTTGGCTGGGCGGGAGACAATGTTTGGCGTCACCAAACCCCTTTTGAGGAGCCTAGAGACGTCGTGGCCCGTGCAGTACGGCATGTAGACAGACCACGGCAGCTTGTGTACGTATATCACACCAGCTCTGTGAGCTTTAGCTATGTGCTGCGGAAGCGCCTTCATAGCCTCATTGCGCAGAGCCTGTGATGCAGCGAACGCGGCAAAGCCCGTTGGCCCCGTGTAGGTGTTTGCGTTTTCCCTAGACTCAAGGTTGTCCGATAGATACGTTCGAAGAATCGCCTCTTCGGTAGCCATGTAGGGCACCCGCACCGTTCATAGCGGCGCGGAAATAAATACACGGTTCCCGAATCGGAGAGCCAATAAATGAATGAAAAAGCTATGTGGTATGTACATCGGTCTACGCGGTGTTGAGGTCGCGCTCCGCCCGCGCCACGTACCTCAGGACGGAGGCGCCCCTCACCAGCACCTCTCTCGCCTCTACGATAGCTAGGGGTCTAGCACTCGGGTCGGCGGAAGCGGTGATCATAGCAATATTGCGCCTATCGAGACGCTCGAACCATACGTAGAGTCCGAGCCTTTTGAGGTAGACGAATGTCACTACATCGAATGGATTACCGTTTTTAGCGACCTCCACGATCTTAGCGGCTCCCAAGCCAATGATCGGGGCTATCGCCGCTAGAACCTTGCATAGTGTCTCGGGAACAGCGGCGCGCTCAGCAACTTCGGGCGCTACCGCAGCCAGCTTCCTAGCGAGCTCCTTATTGCTCCTAGCCCAGCGCGCTAGTACCTCGATGCATCTATCGTCGCATGCTCTAGCCTTGATTGCTGCCGCTAAGGATGCTGGCGGAAGCCTGGCGGCTAGCTTTGGATGTACGGGACTTGAAGCGCTCCACCTTGTTAGGCCGAGGGACGCAGCCGCCCTCTCAATCTTTGTAGTAAGCTCTGCAGCAACATCCTCAGCAACTTCCTTGACGATGGGCTTGAGAGCCTCTCTCACATCGCCTCGAATCCCGAACCTGTCGAACACCTCCCTAGCGATCTCCTCGATGCTCATCCTTTTCACGATGTTTCTAGCAAGCGATCTCACATCGCCTCCGGCCTCCCTAAGCTCTCTAGCTAGATCCCTAGCTTCCTTCGAGTCTGGGTCTATTGCCTCGCCTGCTAAGGCTACGTATGGAGCAATCTCTCTAGCCTTTTTCCTTGCCTCGGAAACCAGCGCCTCCACAGCGTTGACTACGGACATTCCCTCGCCTATGCTCCTAGCCAGCTCGATGCACTCCTCCCCTACGCAGGATCTCTTGGTAACCTTGAACACGCCCCACGCATCTATCCTCCAAGCTCCTTCACCGATCTCTATCCTAGGCCAAGGAGCCTCGACTCTGTAGCTATCGTGATCCACGAACCCCCTTTTCTCGAAGGGGTGGAGGCTCATGACTATCGCAGACCTCCTGTAGGACGTGTCCCAGCATACCGCCGGCAGACCCACTATCGTGGAGATCCTGCCTTCACTAGCCTCCGCAACGTTCCTCATCCACTCCAGCGCTTCGACAAGCATCTTCCTAGCCTCCTCCCTACAGCTCTCGATGGAGCTGCACTTCCTAGACCCAGATGCGCTGGCTATCTTCGCCTTAGCAATGATGCCCTCGAGTCCTATCTCTACGCGAGCGCTAGCCTCCTCACCGTCGACAACAGTTATAGAGACCCCTTGCGTGCCAGCAGCCCCGCCAGCGAGAACCGATTTGAGGAGCGGGCTCCTTTCAATGCTTATCCAGCCCCTTTCGACAGCGATCTCCACGGCCTTCCTCCACATCTCTCTGGTTCTCTCAACATCTATCCGGCTCCTCCTGCCGGCAGGAACAATCTTTCCACGATATACGAACGGTATCTTCTCAGAGAGCTCTCTCATGAGTGCGGAGGCGCTAGCCCTAGCTCTAGCGCTAGACAGCCTTGTGATGCCTATCACCAAAGCGAGCTTATCGAGATCTCCGGGCTCCAGCCCAGCTATCGCCTTCGCAACGTCCTCCACAGCGATCTCCGAAGACCCCTTAGCCACACCCCATCACCGCGAGTAGCCTAGTGGTGGGCGGAGTTAAATGACGAGAAGCTCAAAACGCTATATCCTCTCTCGACAATGATGCAATCGGCGGAAAACAATGCTTTGGAGAGTCAGGATCAGCGTGCGCATTAATACACACGCACTTCCTCCTCACCTCATCGAGTATCTAGCTAGGGTCATGGATGCAAGGGTATGGTGCCAGAAAAGAGTTAGGGGAATGGTGATAAGGATGGAGAAGGTGATTGAGGCGGACAGCAAGGAGGAGGCGAGAAAAACAGCGGAGGTGATGAGAACGAGGTTCAGGAACGAGATCAGACGAGTGCTGTCTCATCCATCGTATCCCGGGCGAACGTATACGCGCGTCACTCCTTGCCGAGCTCCAGCAACCTGAACCCTTTTCCAGGCTCTATCTCGACTCTGAATGCGTGCCTAGCATGGTTAGTCATCCTCATTTTCTTGATTATGAAGTACCTCCTAACCTCCTTAA
>JAADCV010000075.1 GCA_013154235.1 Thermoproteota archaeon
AAGCTGAGGATAGTGATGATGCTAGCCGTGGTCGTAGTGAACGATCCTAGAGCCCTAGGCGGCTTCATGGCGAACTCTAGCTCGAGGCTAGTTAAGGAACCCCTTATCCTTAGGCTATCTTCACCAGAGGTATAGGGGGTTAGGTAGCTAGAAGCATCTGCTTGAGTTCCTCTAGCACGGGCTTCATCGCGTTCCTGCGCTTCTCTTCGTATCTCGCCCTAACCTCTTGGGGGACCAGGTCCAGGCTGTAGATGTCGACGGCCTTCCTCGATACGTATACCTTTCCGCTCGCCGAGATCCTCTTGGTGTACACAACCGCTTCCCTATACCTAGGACCCTTGCTGCTCTTCATGATCTCTACAACAACCCAACTCTTCTTGCGTAGTTCCTTAAGCACGTCCATGTCTGGGCTCGTGAAGATCGTTGCTGCGCAGATGGTTCTTATCAAGTTGAAGAGGGCGTTGAGCCACATAACGAGCCTGTAGCTCTCGCCACCTTGCTGTATAAGGTACTTGCTTAGGTGCACCCCAGCATCGTCGAAGACTATCAGCGGAATCCTATAGCCCCTCTCTAGAGCGCTGTGCAGCTCGTCCATAAGTTCCCTGGGATCGAAGGTTATGTAATGCAGAACCGCGTCCCAAGGGTCTTTAAAGCCCTTCTGCTTTAGCCACTGCTTCAGGTGCGAATAGACCTCGTAGGCCACCAGCATGGCGTAGGTCGTCTTTCCCGATCCCTGCGGCCCTATCACGAACGCCTGCTCGTAGCCGTAGCTACGCCAGGCCCTTAGGATGCGCTTAGTCAGCGTCAGCATCTTCCTCACCGTAGATATCGGGCGTTCCTACCTCTAGCAAGCGCTTAGGCACGAGGATCCCCTTCGCGTCGAGCTGCTGAAGAACTGCATCCACGATCCTCTGAAGCCTCTTCTCGGCTTCCCTAAGCCTAGCCTCGTCACCATCGAGAAGGGGCTCTAGGTCCTCGAGCTCGCGGCACTCGTCGGGTCTCAGCGAAGGTATCAGTATCGAGCACAGTGCTCTAGAGGCTCGGTAGAGCCTCTTAACGCTCTTTGCGTATGCGTAGAGGTTGGTATCGTCCACGAAGCTGAGGGCCTTCCTAACCTCTTCTAGCGCATTGGTAAGGACTATCTCTACGTAGCTGAGGTACCTTCTATACTCGTGGATGTAGGCTTCGCTCAAAGCTCTTCGCCCGATCTGAGAAGCTTTACAAGCATCTTCATGTCTATGGGCTTCCTACCGCTCGCAACCAGCGCTTTCCACACCTGCAGCCTGTAGAAAGGCGATGGTAGCTCGGGGTAGGTCTGGCCGTACCACGATATCACGGCGGACCCTATCACGTCCGCTAGAGCGCCGCGCGGTATAGGGTCTTCCTCTAGGATCTCGAGAGCTTCCTCGCTCACGCAGTCAGCAATATCCTCGAGGCCGTGAAGCTCGCCAACGGCCTTCCTAACCTTCTTAGAGAACTCTATGTTGCTTCTAGCAGCGAGCTCTAGAAGAAGCCCTGGATCCTCGAGGCTCATACCCTAACCACGCCCCTAGCGCTCTTCTCGAGCCATCGAAGAACCTCGCGCCTAACCTCTTCGCCCCTCTCGTTAACGGCTCTCAGGTACCTAGCCACCACGTGGTAGGTTCTAAGGGCTCTACGACTCTCGATGACCTTGGACGGTGGATGGCGGTGCCTCTCGCAGAACTCTACTAGTCTAGATACGGATCTCTCTAACCTCTCTGAGTGCTTAGCTGCTAAGAGCACTAGGAAGTTTAGGCGCTTCTCGAAGAGCTTCCTAGACATCCTCACGACCCTATCCCTGTGGTTAACGGTCTTCTTCCGGTGGTAGTCGAAGCATACGAGCGCGGCTATGGCAAGCGCCTTGCCTAGGCTGCTCACACCCTTCCCTCGACCCCTAGCCACGTATAGCCCGAAACGGTTAGCGTAGTGGCTATTCTTCCCAACGTAGATCGGGGGCATCCTCTCATCCGCACGCTTAGGCGCAGCGAAGGTTCTTGGGGCGCTCACCCCTAGTCAAAACAATTCAATGATTTTGGCTGAGCGGCAGAGGCTCAAGGGCTTCGCTTCCAAGCCCCTTAATGAAGGTGGGTATCTTGGGGATCTCTAGCAGGGCTGTTCTAGCGATAGTCATAGTCGTGAGCGTGGCGGCGGTAGCGCCCCTAGCGCTAGCGCAAGACACGGTTCTGCTCAAGGCCGATATGGGTAAGGCTATCGTGGTGTACAGCGGAAACGTGCTGCTGTTCAAGGGCACCAACGGTCAGAAGACGGCGCTGAACATACTCGTGGCTAAAGACGATGTTGAGAAGCTGCTCTCGTACAGATGCGACGATTACTACCTCGTGGTGCACGTCAACGGAATCGACGGCTACGCGAAGATACCGCCGCAGATACGCGCGATAGTATCGTTCCCCACAGCATCGTACCTGCACCCAACGTACGTCTCGTCATGGTTATCGGTGCCGCACATCGGCACCTACGCCTTCCCGATCCCCCGCGAGGCGCTTCAGCGCGTAGTTGCTGCGTACAGCGTGGTTCGCATACTCGTGCAGATGAACTGGATGTGGCCAACCAGCGGACAGAATGCTAAGGATACGTATTACGCTGTTCTCATCGATAAGGTTTGGCTAGCGCCCTGCACAGACACCGCTGTCGCCACCAGCGCCAGCCATGCCGTTAGCCACGGCGTGAGGCTCAGCGCTAGGCTAGGTTCGGGCAGCGGTCTCGTGACGTGGATAGCGCTGGGTCTAGGAATCATCTCGATCGTGCTGCTGGTGGTGGCGCTGCTACCGCACCACAAGCATCATTACAGGCACCTAGCCATGGCTCTGGCGGTGATCGCGCCCCTAGCCCTAGGCCTAGCAGCGCCGCTTCTGGGGGCCCAAGCCAGCGTGGTTCAGCTGAGCGTCGAGAAGGTGACTAGGGTAGAGCTGGTCAACGGCACCACATACGTCATGACCGATAGCGCGGTAGCGGTGTTCAACGGAAGCGTGGACCTCTCGATGGTTCTACCCAACGGGACCTCGGTGAAGCTCAGCGGCGTAACCAACGCCACGCTGATGAAGGGAACGGTATTCAACGTCTCTAGGAAGGTGGTGGCGACCCTCTATCCCGTGGCTAGCGAGCAGACGCTGGCTGGCGCCGCGGGCACGGTAGTGGCTAGGCTAGTGATAACGCCTAAAGAGCGCATCAAGTCGGTTCAGGTCAAGGGACCCGGAACATTCGAGGCCAAGTTCGTTGATAGCGGCGATCAGTACGCGAGATACGCGATCGTGTGCGTAGATACCCAGCCCCCGTCGAACTACCATCGCTGGTTCTCGATGGGGTCGAGCTGCCGCGTCTTCGTCCTTCCAACCAATGGATGGACATACACCTTTGCGGTGACAGGCGGTAGCCACACGGTATACATAGGGATATCGACGTGCGCCGGCGCGTGGACCGTCACCATCTACGACCTTAGCGGCGGATCCAGCTCGGAACACGGATCCATCGCGACCCACACCCCCGAGCCAAGCTCTGCACCTACCAGCGGATCGAGCAGGCACCTACCGATCAAGTGGATCGCCGTAGGCGTTGGCGTGATAGTGATACTCATACTGCTGGCGCTGCTAGCCACGGCCAGCCATCACCACCGCAGGTAAGGGGGGTGAGACGATGAGGCTCGGGCTCGAGCCACTCATTTTTCTAATCATCGTCCTAGCAATAATCACCGCGGCGGTAGCGATCATCGCGCCTAGCTTAGTGAAGTACTGCGCCGCTGGGCTACTCATCATAGCGCTGATAATCCTGATGCTTCATCCGAGCGTCGTGCCGCAGAGGATCAGGGAAAGGCTCTCTGCGCCCCAGACCCAGGCTTTTTCCATCGCCTCGATCCCCGCGTGAGGTGATGAGCATGAGGATGGGCCTAGCTCTAGCGGCGGTCCTCGCAATAGTAGCGATATCCGTAGCCACGCCCCTGCTAGCCGAGACCCTGCCGCTAGACTGGAAGGACACGGGCATAGACCTGGCTGTGGGCAGAAGGTACACCATCGCGCTAACCTCTCATTGCCTTTGGGGCATAGGCTGCGCCAAGGCGATAGCGGCCGCGGGACCGATACGGATCCAGCTAGACGGTAGCCACCTAACGGTTTGGGTAGACGGCGAGAAGGAATTCGACGGCGATGCGGGCTCAGAGGAAGTCGAGATCACCATCATCGTCAACTGGGACGGCAGCGGAACCATAATTCTTCCAGACGGCTCTAGAGCGGGCTTCAGCCTGGACCGCAGCTACAGGTGGATGAAGTACGAGGAAACCGTGTGCTTCGCGTGGAACTGCCAGAGCTCTAAGGTAGAGATATCGTATCAAGAGCTTCCGAGGCCCAGCAACGAGCCCGTGAACACCAACGCGATGCCCATAGGCGAGAACCCCGCTAAGAAGCTGTGGGCTGACCAGAGCCTTAGAGCGGTGCTGATAGCGGCTGGCGTGGGGCTAGCGGCTCTAGGCGCCTTCGTGTTCCTAGCCCCGGGAAGCGGCAGGAAGGCTCTAGCCGCGGCGCTGATAGCCCTAGCTGCTCTAGCACCCCTAGCAGCGCTAGTGCACGCAGAGGTTAGGCTCTACGCCGCCTACCCCTCTAGCGACGTGCTGAAGCCGGGCACCGTGCTGAAGGCATCGATAGTTGTGCCGGCTAGGCCCCAGACGGATCCCAACATCATCGGTGTCTCGGATCCCAGCGCTAGCTACCCCGACAGGTTCGTAGCTGCCTACCACACCTCTAGCGGGGCCACAGCCATAGCTGTGTGGATAGGGAAGAGGGGTAGGGACTGGTCAGAGTCGATAGAGGTTTGGAAGGCTAGCGCTAGCCCCGGCTCGAGGCACGAAGTGAGGATCGTGTACAGCAACGGGGTAGTGACGTTCTACGTCGATGGTAAGGCGGTGTACAGCTTCGAGCCTGGATCCAGGTACCTTAGGGTGATCTACTACGGCGACGTAGAGTACAGCGTTGTTCGCCCCCGTAGCCAAGCCACGGGCAGCGAAACCCCTAGCAGCGCAGCGCCGCAGTACAGCGGTGGCGGACACGGGTCCCGCGGCGCTCACTGGCTGCTGCTCGCGGCCGGGCTAGGTATAGTGGCTCTGGTCGCGGCGGTGATGATAGCGCTGGCTCGCCAGAGGCTTGGCTACGGGATCGCGGCAGCGGTGTCTATAGCGGCGATAGCTTTTTCGCTCTTCCCGCTCGCGCACGCATCTACATCCATAGACGAAGAGGCTCAGAGGCTGGCCTACAACCTGCACCTCGATAAGAGCGTCTTGATAGTTAGGCTAGGGGATCAGTACGGCACTGGGTGGTGGGTCTCTAAGCACTGGATAGTTACCGCTGCCCACGTGGTTAACTGGAAGAGCGGGATCGCGGTTGGGCTGCTGCACGGCTCTTGGTCTGCCCAAGGCGTGGTGAAGTACGTCGATAAGCAGCACGATGTCGCGGCCATCTACGTGCCTTCCGGCGCCCCGAGCTGGGCAAAGACCCTGCCGCTGTGTTCCAGCGTCCGCAAGGGCGAGCAGATAATCGTGCTGGGCTATCCCTTCGAGCTGATTCAGCTAACCGGCAACCTCGTGGAAGCCAGCGCTAATCCGAGGGCTAGCTTCGGCTGGGTGGACTGGGTCGATTACTCTAGGCACATATTCGAGATCGGTGCGAGGACCGATGCTGGCAACAGCGGCGGTCCAGTGCTCGACTACAACCATCTGTGCGTCGTGGGCATAGTATCGTTCGCTCTTCGCGGTGAGGTAGCTAACATGTACTACGGAACGGATTCCATCGCTGTAGCCAACCTCTTATCCTCTTGGAACGTGCCGTTCAAGATCGAGAGGATCGGGCAGGGCGCGGACCTACCACCGTCTCTAGCTAGCCAAGCCGTCCCGAAGCGGGTTTGGCTAGCGGCGGGGGCGGGGCTAGGCCTAGTCTTCCTAATCGGCGTGCTCGTGGGTATGGCTGCCGCGAGGGGTGGTAGAAGGTGATGAGCTTGGGCCAGATCCTTGTTCTAGAGTCGCTAGCAGCCATACCCCTAGCCATAGCCCTTCCCCTCTTAGCCGCGAGGGCGAGCTCTAGCGATAGAGAGAAAGAGCTTCGAGCAGCTCTAGCGGCTAGAGAGGCTAGGATCGAGCAGCTCGAGAAGAAGCTGGTAGAGTACGAAGAGCTCAGCAAGGACCTTCAGAAGAGGCTCAAGCAGCTCGAGCAAGAGCACTCTAGGAAGCTAGAGCAAGAGGTTGAGAGGGTTAAGCAAGAGTACGAAGCTAAGCTCAGA
>JAADCV010000035.1 GCA_013154235.1 Thermoproteota archaeon
CTCCGTAGGCTTAAGCTATTGTTTAGACCGCTTCCTTATTCTATCTACACTTTTTACTTCTGCCAAGTAGTACCCCGTGGGCTCCAGGGTTGGCGAGCAGGGGCGCTGTGTGCAGCGAGGTGCATAGGGTTCTCCACGAGCTCGTTAGCAGCTACGTGGATAGCGGTGACTACGTGTTTCTAGAGAACGGGTTTGGGCTAGACGCGATCAAGGCTGCGCTCCAGGGTGTTGGAATAAACGTTTCTCAGAAGGTTATCGAGGACTGCGTCGACGCTCTCGTTAGGGAGGGGAGGGTAGTTAAGTGGGTGAGTGGTGGGAGCACAAGGGTTCTGCCGCTAGAGGCTTACCAGGTTAGGTCTATCCTAGAGCTGCTTCCCTACGTAGACGCTAAGCTACGCGTAGAGAGGAGGTTCGGGCTCAGGAAAGTGGATGGCTCCGTAGCTATCTCGAGGCTTGCGCAATCCCTATGCTCGTCCCTAGGGGTGGAGGAGCGCGCCTGCAAGGATCTCGTGGTGGAGGTGTTTAGCGAGCTCACGGCTTCAGCACGCTACCTAAGGGAGCCCTACGAGTACCAGGCTGAGGCGTGGAGAGCGGTTGCTGAGGAGCTATCCGGTGGTAGGAGCCCCGTAGTTATCTCTGCTGGCACGGGGGAGGGGAAGACCGAGGCCTTCCTCGTAACCGCGCTGATGTACCTAGCGGTATCTAGGCTAGCTGGCCGAAGGCCGCGCGCAGCAATCCTGTACCCCCGCAAGGCTCTAGCAGCAGATCAGCTAACGAGATTCATCTACTACCTACGCGCTGTGAACAAGGTTCTTAGGAAGAGGGGGCTCGAGCCAATAAAGCTCGCTGTGGTCGATGGAGACACGAGAACTTTCTGGAGCGCACCGCTCGACGCCCTAGACAAGGATAGGGATCTAGAGGTGCCCAAGATCATCCACAGGTCCATAAGCTGCTCTAGAGGCGAGGGAAAGCTGGTGATAAGCTCAAGCGAGCTCAGGAGGCTAGCGTGCAGAGACATCAGCTTCGTGAGGAAGCTCCTCAAGGAGAGAGCTAGCGACGTAGAGAGGTACACGCACGAAGTCGAAGGCACGCTCATCGGGGCCGCGAACCTTGTTTGCAGAAACCAGCGCGCCCCACAAGCATCGTGGGCAAGGATAAAGTGCGTCGATGGAGATAGCGGTGAGGATATAGATTGGCTCGGGCTAACCAAGAGCGACCTACTCTTCGAAACCCCGGACATCCTAGTAACGAACTTCGAAACCATTTCGCTGAGGATGCTAGACCCAGCCTTCAGAGAGTTCCTAGAGGGTCTAGAGATAGTTGTTGTTGACGAGGCTCACGAGATAAAGAGTGTTAGGGGAGTTCACGAAGCTCTAGCCCTTAGGAGGCTCGTAGCTTTAGCGAGGTTCCTAAGCGGTAGGGATCCTCTACTAGTTGTCTCCAGCGCTACGCTACCCGACCCCGTGGAGCTAGCTAGAGCTCTGGTACCTCAGTGCGCTAGTCCCCGAATCATCGATTCGGATAGGTATAGGGATCGAGGGAAGCCTCGCGAGTACGTGTATCACCTAGCGATAATCCCGAGCGTGAGCCCGGAGACAGCAACCACGCACATAGCTATACTGCTGTCGCTGTCTTCGAGGAACCACAAGCTGCTCGTATTCACGAATAGGAGGAGGGATGCGGAGCGCGTGGCTAAGGATATCAGCGATAGGGTTTCGGAGCTCTCTAGAGGCCAGTTCGGGAGGCTGGGCATAGTCATAGCTAGGCCTGACGATGGCTCGTGCAGGCCGGGTCTACGTGTCGAGGTGAATGGGGCTAGGGCTCTAGCTCTATGCGACGAGAACTCGGTCTCCATGAGCGGGAGGGTCAAGGATATAACAGCTGATTTCCACCACGCTGGGCTCAAGAAGGAGGATAGGGAGAAGAGGGAGCGCGAGTTTAGGAGCTGCAAGCTGAAGATTCTCGCAGCTACCTCAACCCTAGAGCTAGGGATAGACATAGGTAACGTGGATGCGGTTGTCCTCCACGGCACGCCCCCAACGGGGGACAGCTACAGGCAGCGGATAGGGAGGGGCGGGTCTAGGGGTAGGGAGCTCGTCAGCAGCTACGTCGCTGCCACGGTCATCGATAGCTTTAGCCCTAGAGACATCTACTTCTTTGCCCACTTCGAGGACCTAGCTATGGGTAGAGGCCTACCGAGGCTCGCCGTCAAGCCGGAGAAGAACGCTAAGGCGATGGCGCAGCATCTAGCGCTGCTAGCGCTCTCGCTAATCGCGCAGAGGCACTCCATACACTTAGCACCTACAGCGGTATCGATGCTCCTCCTAGACCACGTCAAAGCCCTCGAAAAGCTTCGGGAAATCGATAGGAGCTCCCTCGAGAGTCTTCTCAACAGCATCGCTCCTAGAGCTGAGGACGTGCTGAAGAAGAGGGCTGTGGAGATGGCTGCGAACACGCTGAGCGTCGTATCAACGTGGCTAGAGACCATGGATCTACTAGACGAGAGGGGGTCGAGGCCCATGAGCGTGGCCACGAAGCTAGCGGCGGTGGCGGCCATAGTCGTGGCTCTACCCCTCAGCAGTAGCGAGAAGCATAGGATTCTCGACGCGCTCCTAAGTGACCTTAGGAACGCTGCATCCAGCGCTGCTAGGACCGTAGCTAGCTACGGGGCTAGGATAGCGGAGACACGCCTAGGGGAGAGGATCGATCCGCTAGCCTCCGGAGGGCTCTCGCTTCCGCTGATAAGGGAGCTCGAGCAGAACGCTAAGAGCATGAAGCTAGCCGAGAAGACTATGAATAGGAGGTTCGCCGAGGACACGCTGAGGCTTGCCAAGAGCTACAGCGAGAGGCTAGGGGACGTGCTTCCTAAGCTCCTAGCTATAGACGCGGTGATGAATGAGCTGGAGAGGATCAGCAAGGAGGCTAGGCAAAGCATTGAGCCTAGCTACGCGCCATCGTTAGAGGCTCCGAACCTGCTAACCATGTTCTCCGTAGCTCTGGGAGCCTACAACGCTAGCCACAGCCTCTTCCTAGCGCTCCCCAGCGAATCGATATGCAGCGAGCTTAGCGCGTATAGAAGCCTCTGCATCGAGATCGTGGAGAGTGCTCGCAGAGCGGTCAGCCGAGCTGAGCTAGCGCCCCTCCTAACACTGTGGGGAGCTAGAAGCTCTAGAACCGTGAAGATAGTGTACGAGGGGGCTAGCACCACCTACGTCGTTGAGGAGCCGCTTCTCGAGGCTCTCGTTAGGTACCCACCGCTCTCCCACAGCATAAGGGAGTACAGAGTTTACGAAGCTCAGTACCGGAGCCCCGACCTAGAGAGCGTTGGCGTGATTCGCCACAGCGATCTGGGATTGGTGGAGCTGAGGGCCCCGAAGACCATATCCATGGCTCTCGTAGAGGCGGTGTCGACAGAGATGGATAGGAGGAGAAGACCACATAGACCCGTCATAGCGTTCGCGTGGGTAGATCCCTATAGCGGGTGGGAGTACATAGACTTTCCAGCAGCGCTACCCGAGGAGCAGCGGAAGAAGCTCGTTAGCCTAAGCATAGCGCTCATGTGTCCACTGTGTCTATGCGAGAGGGCGGAGAGCTTCTTCACGATCAAGAACAACCCGTATTACTACCCGCTGGTCAGGAAGAGGCAGACCGTGGTGCTCAAGGCTATTAGGGATAGCGACAAGTGGTACATCACGAGGGTTGCAGGCCCCTCCATCTACTGGTACCCGCGAGTAGAGAGTAGCCCACCGCCCGACGAGACCGTGGTCTGCGAGCCGCTATCTAGGAAGAGGGGCTCGAAGCGCAGCCCCTGCGAGCTAGTATGTAGGAGCAAGAATCACTGGTGCTGGCTAAAAGCGTCAACGCCTCTAAAGACGTACCCGCAGTTCATAAACATCGTTTTAGAGAGGCAGAGGCTCGCGAGCTCCGCAGTTGGATTCGTTGGAGTGAGCCACTTCTACGCCCGTGTTGTAAGGATAATGCGCTCCATACACTTCAGCGTCGGGGGCTCGTTCCACCGAGTTCCGCTCGAGGATAGGAGCAGCGGCAGCGTAGTCAAGATGATAGGGGTTCACTTCCCTACCGCCTACCTATCCCTATCGCTAGAGGATAGCGCTAGCAAGCTAGACGATAAGCTGGCTACGCTCGCTAGCGCTGCTCGATGGTGGTTCGCGTACTCGAGGGCTCTCAAGATACTTGAGGACGGGCTTAGCGAGCTATCGAGGCCGAGGAGCCACGAGTTTAAGTACCTAGACGCTCAGTCGCTAGCACTGAGGCTGACTAAGGTTCTTCAGCTGTTCGACCTTCTAAAGAAGCTATTTCCGGAGAAGCCCCCGGAGGAGGTTAAGGACGCTGTACGGAGCTTCATGGACTACGTGTTCAGCTCTAGAGGCGGGTACACGC
Source organism: Thermoproteota archaeon (assembly GCA_013154235.1). GTDB lineage: Archaea > Thermoproteota > Thermoprotei_A > Sulfolobales > Ignisphaeraceae > JAADCV01. The sequence goes on from JAADCV010000035.1 coordinate 4,402, forward strand.
CCTACGACTACATGATCGCCGCGGTCGTCGCTAACGATATAGCGCGCAGGGTTCTAAACATGGGCTTGAAGAGCGATAGAGTGAAGAGGTTCTACGAGCGCCGCGTGGAGGGAGGTAGCGAGGAGAGCATCCTCAATAAGCTATCCAACGAGCTCTCTAAGGTTCTCAAGGGCGAGTGCAAGCCCCCTGCGGAGCTCCTTAGGTACGTGGCTATCCATAGCCTTAGCCACGCCCTAATCCGCATGGTTGTAGAGGACGCATCCCTAGATATCTTCGACGTAGTTGCGGACTGCGGCAACCCAGCAGAGCCTAGCGTTGGTATGTACGAGCTTTTCGAGGGTGGTGTAGGCGTTCTGAGATCCTTCTTCGAGAGGCTGTCTAGAGACCCTAGAAAGGTGCTTGCAGAGATCGGCGAGGCTCTCATTAGGTGCCCTAGGAACGAGCTTAGGCAGACCATGGATGTGCTTCTCCACCCGAGAAACCTAGCTATGCTTAGGAGGGCTGCGTCCAGCGGCTTGGAGCAGCTATCGAGGTTTGTCGAGAGGATACGCGGCGCGAAGCCGAGCGCTGGGCTACTAGCGAAGCTGTCTAGAATTACTCAGAGCAGCGAGATACTGGTCGGAGCAGCAGCAATATCCCTTCTTGTTAGATCTCTAGAGGAGCTCATGAAGTGCGACTTCGACCCAACGATCCCCGGCATAGTGCTTAAGCACCGGGAGCTGTTCAAGGCTGTTACCCACGCAGCTCTCGAGGAAGAGTGGCTCAAGCTCGTGGAGGTAGCTAGGGAGCTAGGGCTCGACGTATCTAGACCCGAGGAGCTAGCTGAGTACGCTGAGAAGCTCGTCTCTAGGAGGAGCCTAGAGCTTAGGGACACGAGCCTAGACGACGTCCCGATACACAAGATCGTTATCGCTATCGAGGAGATAGCTCCGATACACGTTGATGGGTGCTGGATGTGCCTAAACGTTCCTAGCTGTAGCCATAGCGCGATGAGGAGCTACACTCTCCAGCCGTACCTAAGCGCTAGGCTAGCGAAAGTACTACTTGAGCCCCCGAGCTAATACGCTGATCCACGCTTTATTTGGTGCGCGGGAGAGGAATGCTATCGCTGTCCCCAGCCGGAGAAGCTCTTCTCTACCAAGCTATTGCTTACCTAGCTAGCGGCGACAGAGACAAGTACCTAGAGATCCTCGACCGCTCGCTAACCACCGACCCTCTAGTACCCTTCGTAGCAACCCTTCTCTACCCACTGTACTCCAGAAGCAGGCGCCTAACCATAGTCTCTCCATGGATAGACGACGTGGAGCTCATGCTCAGCCCCTCACTATCAACACTCCTAGACCTACCGAGAGAGCTCAGCATCTCTAGAGCAATAGAGCTAGCTAGAGCAAGAGGAACCAGAGTAGTGCTAGTAACCAGACCATCAACACACGACAGAACTCTCGCACAGAGCGCAAAAAGAGCAGAACTATACGCACACGCAGAACTAGAACCACTACCAGACGAGCTAGCACACCAAAAATGCATAGAGGTAGAGACCTACGCCTACATACCAACAGCCAACCTAACAGAGCCAGAGCTAGCAAAAATGAGACTCACAAAAAACGTAGGATCAATAAAGATACTCAACGGAAAACCATACTGCTACAACACAGAATAGACAAACAACCAGCTCACCCAACAACGCAGACCCCAACCCTGAGACCCACAGTACCAACTACATCCCCCACAAGTTCAAGTTATTGACACCCCTCAACTCTATTAATGATATTCTC
>JAADCV010000005.1 GCA_013154235.1 Thermoproteota archaeon
TACTCGTGGAGAGCGCTGGCGACGATGAACCTCGTGGATCGGACTCATCTACATAGGCTGGGCTTCGCATTTCTTCGAAGGTTTGCCTCAGTTCTATTCCCCTCAGCCCTGAGAGAGTTCAGATCGTCGTTGAGAGACGTTGAGGCTCCCGAGGATCTACGAAGGCACGTGATCAGCATTGCGGCTAAGGAGGCTTACAGAGAGCTCACGCTTAGCAGCGCTGACATCGGTATAGAGAGTGATAGGAGCCTGTACAGCGCTACGATTAGTGAGCGCAGTATTGAGGAGGCGTGTAGGTACTACGATAGGGCTCTCAGAGCGTTTCTTCAACTAGCTCAGAGCGTTAGCGAGATCGGTGTTGAGATAGGCTACTCGGCATTCGTAGACGTGGTTAAGCTGCTGGCTGTGGCTTTCCTAATCGAGTTTAGAGACGAAGCGCTTCTAGCAGATGTAGCTGCATCCTCCATACTCCTACCTCACGTAGGATCCGTGCTGCCTAGGATGAGAGCTGAAGTGCTTCTCGTTGGAAGATCTCGGAGAGTCGAGGCTTTCGAGAAGCTAGTCGCTAGCGTCCTCGAGATCTTTGGAGAGGGAAGTAGATCCGCGTACTGTTGCGAGGTGCTATCGCTTGAGCTACCGCAGCCTATCGATATGCGTTAGGGAGGACTCGATTCAAGAGCTCGCGAACGTGAGCCGCGAAGAACTTAAGCTACTTGCTTACGCAGTTAGGATAGTTAGAGAGGCCCTCCTGCGCAAGAAGAGGGAGTTCATGAAGAGGTACGGCCTCAAGATAGAGTCTAGGGCTCCCAAGCTCGTTAAGGGAGGAATGTACTCTGGGCAATGGGTAGGGATCGCAGAGGTTGTAGAGCGCGTCGATGCTGCAAGCCCTAGACTTCTTAGAGTGGCGGTTCTTCCAAAGTACCGCCTGTTTAGCAGGATGTATGCAGAGGTGAGGAACTTCATCGCAACTAGTCTAAGGCCTTTGATCCCTGTATTCATGGATCTACCTTTTAGCTATCCCAGCACATGTAGAGACACGAGTCTCGCTACATGGCTACTCGAGAGGTTCATCGAGGAGCGAAGCCCTCTCGAAAACAAGGTTTTGCTGGGTAGGCGAGGACATAAGCTATTCATCTTCGGTGGGAGCGCGAAGCTTCTCCGTGTAGTGCCCGTTACTAGCCCTTCGTACACCTCAACGCTTCTAGCAGCAATCTCGATAATTAGGAGAGCTATCACTTCTAACGTTCCTAGCGTACCTAGAGAGCTTGCCGATATCCTAAAGCGCTTCGTTGATGAGCAGATGTGCGTGCTGCTATCCATGCTCTCTAAGCCTCAGGTTGCTGATAGCTTAAGAGAGATGAGCATCGATGATAGCGCTATAGACTACGACTTCGTTGCTAGCGTGTTCAGCGCTTTGAGACCGCTAGCTCTAGCTAGAGGTAGGCGCGGGAGAGCTACCTTCGCGTTCCTCGTGCCGAGCACCAAGATATACGAGATGTTCACCCTAGCTAGGCTTGTAGAGGCTCTCGGAGGCGCTAGGAGAGTAATCGGACTACACATGATAGAGACCAGAGAGGCAGTCGTGTTCTTCAACAAGCCTCCTAAGAAGCTCTCGAGGATAGTGAGGTTCGTAGCGGGCGCTCCACCTCACCCAGACATCCTGATCGTTAGGGGAGACGAGGTCGTGGTTGTAGACGCTAAGTATCGAGAGAACCTATCTAGGCTAGAGCTCAGGGAGGCTCTGAGGATCGTTAGCTACGTAGCTGATCTAGCTAGAGGAAGGTCTCTAAGAGCGGTGATAACGTGCATATCGCTTAGCGCTAGCCGCAGACGCGTCGAGGCTGAGATAGATGGGAAGAGGGTAGAGATAGAGTTCGTTGAGCTAAATCCAGAGACCCCTATTACGGAGCTGAGAAAGGTTCTAGCCTAGCAAGGGATCGGTGACCTCCATTTGAAGGCTGTGGTGCTGTTCAGCGGTGGTAAGGATAGTACGTTCACGCTGCACGTAGCTACGATGATGGGTTTCGATGTTGTTGAGCTGGTTACGCTCGTTCCTAGGTCTGGTGCTCCGAGGCTTCTCCACAAGCCCTTCGCTAGGTATACGAGGGTTCAGGGGGAGGCTATGGGTATAGGTGTTAGGGTTGCTGAGGTTGGTGATGAGGATGAGGAGCTCGCTATCCTAAGGGTTTTGAGGGAGAGCGTTGCTGAGACCGGAGCTACCCACCTGTTTGTTGGTGCGTTGCTGAGCGATTATCAGAGGATTAGGTTTGCTATGATTAGCGAGGAGCTGGGGCTCAAGATCGTAGCTCCTCTGTGGAGAAACGATCAGGTTAGGTACATGTATGAGCTAGTGGATAGCGGTATCGAGGCTATGATAGTGAGTGTATCGGCTTACGGCATACCGCTAGAGTGGCTCGGTAGGGTCATCGATAGAGAGCTCGTGGATCAGATCGTGGAGAGGTCTAGGAGGTTCGGGTTCAACCCTGCTTTCGAGGGTGGTGAGGCTGAGACCTTCGTAGTCAACGCTCCGCTGTTTAGGAGGAGGGTATGCGTTGATTTTGAGAGGGTTGTTCTAAGCGATTTCGAAGGCTTTGTAAAGCCGCTTAGGGTCTACCTATGCTGAGGTAGGTGCTGGGCATGTCGTGGTGCTTAGCGCAGCAGCTGGAGGTTGTTAGGAGGGTGGTTGAGGCGTCTCGAGATCTAGCTAGCGGTAACCCAGTTGCTTCCCTAAGCTTGCTCAGCTTTGCTTCCGAGAGGGTTCCCAAGCTGATCCTCATAGCGTTGGGCAGCCTGAGGTGTAGCGACCTTCCTAAGACTAGGAGCGATCTCGAGGACTACGTGGTTAAGATGGTTAGGAAGGCTCTTAGGTCCATAGCTAAGGAGGTTTGCTCCATAGATGCTGAGCGCATAGTTAGGAGGTTCAACTTATCGGGGGAGGCTAGGAGCTTTGTGGAGAGGTCGCTCAGCAACGCTAGCGCGCGAGCGAGGACAGCTATGCAGAGGAAGCTCTCGAAGCTCTACGAGGAGATCGTTAGGAGGTTCGAGGAGCTTAAGCAGAGCGTGACCAGCCTAGAGGGTAGCGAGGTTGTTGAGCGGGGGCTAGAGGTCGCAGCCTCTAGAGCGCTCGATGTTCTTGAAAGCGGGTTTCTGAGAGAGGATGAGATACGGGCTATAGTCGAGGTTGCTAGCGGGGTTCTGAGCAACGAGGTGGATAAGGCTTGCAGGAGGGTTGCGCCTAGGCTAGGGCTCGTGACCCGCGACCTGAAGGAGGCTCTCGAGGACTGGAGCGATGTTCGTAGAAGAATAGAGGTCGCTGTGAGGAGGGCTGCGAACCTGCTAAAGAGCTTCGTCGCCGCAACGCTAATAATGCTCGTCGCCGCGAGGATCTCCTCGATGGTGCTAACCCCCGCGTCGCAGGGGTCTCTTGTGGATCCTCGGGCAGCTAGGATAGGGGGGCTCGGAGAGGCGTCCGAGGTGCTGATGAGGTGCTCCTCGGCTCTTTCTTAAGCTCGTTTATGTAAATGCTCCGCGACACTGCATATAACTCAGCTCTCCTCGCCACACACGGTGCTATGTAAATGGGTCTTCGCGAGTACTTCGAGCTAGATAAGTACGGTACGACCGTTAGGAGAGAGGTGCTAGCTGGAGTAACCACCTTCGCGGCCATGGCCTACATACTCATAGTCAACCCCGTCATACTGCACCTGCCGAGCATAATATCGCATGGAAAGATCCAGGGCTTTCCGCTAGGCCCAGAGATCATAGCTACAGCTGTTGCTGCAGCTGTAGCAACGATACTCACCGGGATCTACGCCAAGAGGCCCTTCGCCATGGCTCCCTACATGGGGGAGAACGCTCTGATAGCCCTAACGGTCGTGCTGGGGATGGGCGTTCCGTGGCCAAAGGCTCTGGGAGCGGTGTTCTGGGGAGGAATACTCTTCCTCATCGTCTCGCTGCTTGGAATACGAGCTATGCTAGCTAGGGCTGTCCCAAGGTTCCTAGCGGCTAGCTGGAGCGTTGGCATAGGCCTCTTCCTAATGTTCGTGGGCTTCGCTGAGGCTGGGATATCGGTTCCCGGAGTGCCTGGAGCGCCAGTGAAGGTTGGTAACATGGGTAGCGCTAGCGTGATAGCAGCGATCGTGGGGATGGGAGTAGCCCTAGCACTGCTCCTCAAGAGGGTTAGGGGAGCTATACTCATAGGCATAGGCACGACGATGGCGGTAGCCTGGGCGCTTGGAATACCCCCTATATCCCCTGGAGCCAAGCCAGTGATGCCTAACTGGGGAGAGGTTCTAGGGAAGCTCGATATAATTGGGGCTCTCCACGTAGCTCCGCTAATACCGATAATATTCGTGCTGTTCCTCTGCGACATGTTCGACACCATGGGCACAGTCCTAGGGCTGGCGATGAAGGCTGGGTTCGTTGACGAGAAGGGTAGGCCCGTGGGGATGGAGAGGGTGTTCCACGTCGACGCGCTAGCTACGGTGCTCGGAGCAATATTCGGAACCTCCACGACGGGCACCTTCATCGAGAGCGCGACAGGTATCGAGGAGGGTGGTAGGACTGGGCTTACCGCACTGGTAACAGGGTTGCTGTTCCTAGCGTGCATACCCCTAGCTAGCTACATAGCGATGCTCCAGCCAAGCTTCCTACAGCTAGCTAGCGCCCCAGCCCTAATGGCTGTAGGAGTGCTTATGCTCAGCGTTGTCAAGCAGATAAACTTCGATGACCCGCTCCAGGTAGCTACTCTAGCGATAACGGTGGGCTTCATGATATTCACGTTCAACATAGCTCTAGGAATAGCTGCAGGTCTTGTATCGTACCCACTGCTAGCTCTCCTCCTAGGAAGGAGGAGGGAGATACACCCGCTAGCATGGGTGCTCTTCGCGATGGGTGTAGCAACCTTCGTTCTGTACCCCTACACGTAGCCTAGACAAATCGTTTTTCTCTACAAACCTAACCACGTATATCGCTGGCGGGCACCCTATTCTAAGCGGGAGGAGGCTAGTCCCTAGCCCAGGGCTCACCAAGAGGACTGCTCTCCCAATACGATGAACCCCTTCGTAGAACCTGCGCGGGCACATAGGTGGAAGCAGGAGGGGGTGGCCAAACACCTTAACCTGCCCACCATGGCAGTGCCCAGCCAGTATCACGCCCTCGAAACTCCTCTTCGCGAGCTCCACGCCTACAGCAGGCTCGTGAACTAGAGCGATAGCTAGGTCAGCGCGCTGCGAGCAGCTTAGGGAGAGATCTGGCGATCCCCTAAGACCGTCGTCGAGCCCAACGATACAAACCCTGCACCCCCTAGCCTCAGCAATAGTAACATCGTTAACTAGGAGCCTCCCACCGAAGGATCTAAAGATGGTTGCTACCTCGCTAGCAATCCCCATCCTACGATCCCAGTTACCCAAGCAGCCAAAGACTCTAGCTCTCGGAAGCTCCCTAAGCACAAGCTCTAGAAACCTCCTGAGATCCTCTAGACCGCGCTTGCTAGACACGTAGTCCCCTGTGAACAGAAGCATGTCAGGGCGATGCTCGCGAATAGCGGCAGCTACATCGAGCATTAGTGACGGGGCGATAGGTAGGTGGAGATCCGATAGGTGAGCTACCGCAATGCTGCACCCCGCCTCGATCACGAAGGTGCTAACGCTAACCCTTCCAAGCGCCGTCATCACAGCCTATCCTCCTCGCTAAACTGCTCGAAAAGCTGCTAGCGCCGAGCCTAGAACCCTTTATCAACCTGGTCGAGGGGGATGAATATAGCTATCTGGAACACCGTGTCGAATCTCTCCCTAAGCTCAGCAACCTGGGGTCTATAGAGGTGGAGGGGGCCACCCCTATGATTGATTCCTAGGAGCCTAGCTACAACTCGCGCAGCAACTTCGTCGTCTATAACCGCGGTGCCCTCACCCATGTCGCTCCTAAGCACTATGAGTATAGGTAGCAGTAGCCTATCAGCTAGGTCTCTAGCTACCTCAGCTAGCTCGCGTAGCTCGCGCTTCCTAAAGTAGTGGAGGGTTCCATCCCTAAGCCTAACGCATGGGTACTCCATCTCTAGCAGCTGCTTGAGAGGTACTCGCTTCGCTGGGAGGTGCTTATTGCTTATCCTCAGCTCCTCAGCTAGGAGGGCTCTGAGAATCTTCTCCTCCGCGTCGCCGCCCAGCGTAGACAT